>JBBRZQ010000128.1:0-13438 GCA_038236535.1 Actinomycetales bacterium | reverse complement strand
CGCGGATGGAGGCGTTGAGCTCGGCCACCTGCTCGCGGGTGTCGGCCACCAGCAACACCCCAACACCCTCCCCGTTCCAAGGCCTGTTCCTTCCTGTCGTGCGGGTCGAGCGGGTTGCGGTGGCGGCGGCGATCGCCGAGAGAGCCTGGGTGCGTTCTGCTTCGGTGGGGTAGGTGCGGATCTCGCCTCGGGCGAGCAGGGCGTCGAACACCACGCCGGGGCTGTTGGGTGCGCCGGTGCGCATGGACAGGCTGAGCTGGGCGTAGGCCGGGTCGGCGAACCGGTGCACCCCCTCCAGGGTGAGGCAGGCGTCGGGGTCAGCCCAGCGGGCGGCCAGGTCCAGGACCCCGCCTCTTCCCACCGCGGGCAGCTGGTGGCGGTCCCCGACGAGGGCGACCCGGACGTGGTGGGTGTCGGCGATGACCATCAGGGCCCGGGCGCTGTCCTGGTCGAGCATCCCCGCTTCGTCGACCAGCAGCAGGTCCCCTGCCTTCAGTACCGCGGCGGGGGCCGGGCCTGTGTAGGTGTGCCCGGTGTGCGGGTCGGGGTCCCCGACCCGCAGCCGGGACCACTGCCCGTCGGTGTTCCACCGGTAGCCGTGTTGGTGGGCCAGCCACGCCGCGGAGAACGCGGGCGCACCTACCTGGCCGGCTGCGATGGTGGCGGCCTTCAACGTGGGGGTGACCACGACCAGCCGCCGCCCTTGACGGTTCAACGCGGTTCGGGTGGCTGCCAGGGTGGTGGTCTTCCCGGCGCCGGCCGCGCCCTCGATGACCAGCAGTCGCTGTTTGCTGGCCATCGCGGCCACGACGTGGCGCTGGCCCGTGTCCAACCCGTCCCAGGCCAAACCCGCTGCTGCCAAACCCGCCCCGGCCAAGGCCTGCCCGGTGGGGGTGGTCGCGGGGACGTTCTCGGGCAGGGTGCGACCGCCCGCTGCGGCGCGGCCGATGAACCGGGCGGTCAGGTCGGCCTCGACCTCCAGGACCTGCTGGGATGTCAACGCCCTGATGTGTTCGGGAACACCAGCGCGGCCCAGCAACGGCACACAGCGGTCCAGGGTGCGAGCGGTGAGGTCTTCGGCCAGCTCCAACCGGGCCGGGGCGCCGGTGATGATCCCGCTGGCGGCGATCAGCTGTTCGACCTGTCCGCGGACGTCGGAGCCGTTCCACCCCGAGCGTGCCGCCCCCAGCCGGGTCAGCACGACCTCGACTGCGGCATCGCGATCCAACGAACCGACCCGGACCGGCGCCGAAGCTGCTGCCGGGATCCGGGCTGGGCCTGGGTCGTGGTAGCCGAGCCCGGCCAGTTCCTGGACCCAGGCCCGGGCAAGGTCGGCGCCGTCTTTGGGGACGACCTTGTCTGGTCGGTCTTGGGCCCACGCCCGGGTGTCCCATGAGCGCCGCAACCGTGGGCCGGGTTCGGCCCCCGGGTGGGCGGTATGCCAGTCCGCCTCGAAGCGGTCCACGTTGCGCCCTATCTGCGCGGCCCGGGCACTGAACGGCCCAACAAACCCCGCCAGCTCGACGATCTCACCGCTCGCTTGGTCCAGGGTGAAGCCGCGGCCGGCCAGGGCCGCCCGGAAGTCTGGGTCGCACATGACTGCAGCGTGGCCGATGCCGTTGATCGCGCCCAGGGCGTCCCGGACCCCGACCGTATGCAGGCCTCGCCAGGTGTTCTCGGCGAACACCCTGGCGTTGATCTGCAGGTGCAGATGACGGTGGGGGTCACCGGCCCTGGAGGTGTAGTGCCGCACCACCGCGGCCTGGATCTCCTGCACTGGAACCTGGACCTGGGCGCCCCGGGGTCCCACCCTGGTTGTAGCGTGCTGGGCGAGCCAGCCGATCACCTGCTGGGCGGCCCGGTCCTGCGCGCCGTCGTAGGCGGCGGCGATCTCGGGGTGAAGGGCCGCGGCCAGCGACCACGACTTTGGTCCGTTGACCACTACCTCCACGAACCGCACCGCCTGACCATCGGAGCGCAGCCTGCCCTTCGGTGCCCCCGTCTCGGGGTCGTACCCGCCGACCCATGCCTCGTAGGCGTCTCCGGTCAGCGTTCCCGCAGGCCGTACCCCCGTCTCTGGTGAGGCGACGTAACGCTGCGCAACGCCGGTGCCCTCGCCCAGGTAGTAGTCATCAGCGCGGCTCCGGTCGGCCTCGACATAGCTGCGCGCAGCAGCGGCCGAGCCGCGATAGACCTTTAAGCCACCATGCATTTCCAACACCAGCCAACAATGATCGGTAAGAAAGTTTTAGGGCCGCCCGAAAAGGCGACCCGACTTACCAACATTGGTAGCATGCGTGCCGCTATTTGGTAAAGAGTTGGGAATGCCTATTTCGTGTTGAAAGTCATTGGTAGCGATATGCTTTCGTGTTGCGGGCAATATTCTCTTGTGAAGTCGGCATGCTGGTCGACGACGACGCCCGGTTCGAGTGGCAAGGCACCTTGTCAGCGGAGCGATTACCCGAGCCGTCGTTGGTATAGCTGGTGGTGGCCCCCGCGGTGGTCGCATCGGTGAGCTGGGTGGCGGGGCCGAAGGTCTGGGTGGTGGCGCCGGCCAACGTGGTCGGGTTCCCGCCCGGGTCGTAGGCGTAAGTGGCGGTGTTCACGCTGGCGAGCTGGCTCGGGTGGTGGAGCCAAAGGTCTCGTTGCTGTGGGACAGCCCAGTTGGTGCGCTGGACGCAAACTGGCTGTTGGCGTCGCGGGTGTAGGTCAGCGACGCCAGGGTCGTGCCGCTCGGGCCGGCATCGTGGTGGCACTCATCTGGTCGACCGCATCGAACGTGGAGGTGGTGCTCCCGGAGTTCCTATGAGGGTCTGACCTGCTGGGCTTCCCATTCCCGTTTTTCGGCCTTTAACCTCAGGCTTGCCCGCTGCTGGACTCAATAATTCTGGGCGGTCATGACGAACGAGACGATCATTCCCACAACAAGCAAGACGAGAAACACAGGAATCGGGAGGCCGAGTTTCCGAAGCCCCAGTCCCAAGAACATTGTCGGTAGGATAACCAACGCAGGTCGGACGTTTCGTCGCTTCCCCGTGTAGTACTCTTCCAATGCAGCTTCCGAAGTATTCGAAGTTTCCCGGCGCTTCAGAGTTGACCGGGCAACGTGCTTTTCGCGGCTGAGGCCCGCCGGTATTGGCGGGTACACGACCGCCGTATACGGCGGCGTTGGTTGACTGGGTTCCTGAACCCAAAAGCGTTGCGGCCCTGTGTTTTGCCCGGCGGCGTCGGGCACTTGCGCCCATGGAAGGATCTTCGGCGATTCGTCACGAGGAGCGGCCCGGTCAGCGAAGGGGATGCCAGGGGATCCGTGGCATCACAGTCGAGGTTTCAGCGTCGCTCGAACGCGCGATCGCCACGAAAGGCTCGACCTGCCCTTATGCCCTGAAGATACCGAATCGAACCGAGGAGAATCAGGATGATGCCTAGGCCAATGAGCTTGTACCCCAGCATCAAAAGCGAGCCACTGCCGCCAGAGGCCAGCATGAGGACGATTCCCCCAACAGTAATGAACTGTCCAGGTAGCGCCGTGATCATGCCTGCGGCCCAAAGGGCTATTGCGGCCGGACCGTAGTTCCGCTCGATGCGGAGAATGGCCGGGGTGCGGTGAGTGCGTTGTCGCGCCAGAATGTACGAGGCGAACCATCGCTCATGCCCCATCAGGCGGTGGCCAGGTGCGAGTGGCTTGCTCCGGGCCATGTTCAACTCCTTGCCCCAGCACACGACTTCGTGCCCGCAGAAAGCGCCCCACCGAGATCAGCCGCCGTTGCCCCAATACCAAGCTGGAAGCCGAACGCGCCCAGACCACCCAAGACGTTTGGAGCCAGCGAGAATTCGACGATCCCTCCGAACACTACTAGGCCCGCTCCAACGGCTCCTCCAAGACCTGCCACCGCTCCACTAGCGCCTAGTCCCAGCCCGGCGCAGGCTGCTGCCTCGTGATCGTTCACGCACGGGCCATAGTCAAAGGCGGCGGCTCCACCTCCTAGGGCAACTGATCCAGCGCCGGCTACAACCCCCAACAGGGTCGCTCCTTCGAGGATCGCTCCGACGCCAGTGGCTGCTGCGAAAACACCTAGCACTATCCCAGCCGTTTCCGCGGGGTGGTTACCAACCCATTGGGCGCTGTTGGCGATGGCACCGCCAACGGCGTTTTCGACACTGCATCCCCAGGTGGGCCAGCACAATCCGCTCGGGTCTGCGTTGTTGAGTGGATTGCCGCCACCGAAGCCGTAGGCGTCGAGAGTGAGTGCCGCCAGGAGGTCGCGGGTGAGGAACTGGGCGGTGGTGGGGTCGTAGTAGCGGGCTCGGAGGTAGTAGAGGCCGGTGTCGGTGTCTTGGTATTGGCCGTTCCAGCGCAGGGGCGTGTCGGAGGTGCCGGTGTGTGCGGTCAGGGCGCCGTAGGCGTTGTAGGTGTAGGTGGCGGCGACGGCCCCGGCCTGGTTGGTCAGCAGGCGGGTGGATCCGTACTGGTCGTGTTGGTAGTACAGGGCGACACCGGCGGCGTCGATCTGTTCGACGGGGTTGCCGGCGTCGTCGTACAGGTAGCTGATGGCGCCGTCGGTGAGCATCAGTGGCACGCTGCCGGAGGCGTCCCAGGCGAAGCTCTGGGTGCCAGTAGTGGTGGTCCGGGAGGCCCGCAGGCCATCCCCGTTGTACGTGTAGGTGCTCAGTGTCAGTGGCCCGTAGGAGCCCAACACGTCGATGACCACGTCAGAGGTGCCCAAGGTGTTGTAGACGGTGAACGTGCCGGTGGAAGAAAGTTTTGTGGTGACCTGGTTGAACGCGATGGCCCCTGATGTGCGGGTCAGGCTCGTTGAGACCGGAGGCGTCCCGCCTGCGTAAATGGTCAGGGTGCCGTTGGTGGTGCTGACCGGGACCGTCACGTTGACCACGACCGAGCTGGCATTGGCTGGGACCCCGCCTCGGCCGGTGGCCTGAACGATCAGGGATCCTCCGGCCGTCAGAGTCTGACCGGCATAAGGCTGCCCCGACCCGGCCCGAGTGTCGGCGATACGGGCAGGGGTCAGCGGGGTCAGGGCGTCGCCAGTGCCATAGACGTAGCCGGTGAGGTCCAGGACCAGGTTCAACGGGGCCGTGGAGGAGTTGTAGAACGTCACAGCCCCAGAAGGGGTGGCTCCCAGTCCGGCGGTGATCTCCTTGGCCAAGGTGACCCCGACCTTGTAGCTGAGGTTCGAGGTGACTGGCCGGGTGGTGCCGGCTGGGTAGGCGATAAGGCCGCCCGCCGCGGTCGGGGTGATCACGATGGCCTGCAGGACGGCCGCGCTCGCCCCGGTAGGAACACCGGCGGTCCCGCTGACCTGGACGGTCAGGGTCCCGAGCGCGGGCACAGGCTGTCCGGCATACGGCTTGCCCGACCTGACGCGGGTGTCAGCGATCCGGGTCGGGGTGATGGTGTTCATCCCCGCACCGGCGGGGCCGTAGTAGCCCAGCACGTCCACGTCGATGTTGGTTGTGCCAGCCGAGTTGTAGATGCTGACCTGCCCGTTAGTACCAATCGGGACAGTGACCTCGTTGTTGGCGAGGTTGCCCGCAACGGCGCTGATGTTCGAGGTGGCCGGGCGGGTGATCCCGGTCGGGAACACCGTCAGGTTCGTGGCTGCAGTGGCCGTGGTCTCCGTGATGCTCACTACCACGGCCGCGACCCCGGTGGCCGGGACCCCGCCTTTGCCGGTGACCTGCAGGGCCAGGGTCCCAGCCGGCGGCAGGGACTGTCCGGCATACGGCATGCCCGACCCGGTGCGGGTGTCGGCGATCCGGGCCGGGGTAAGCGGCAGGTACAGCGCGCCCTTCTGGACCGAGGTCAGGCGCTGCCCCTGGTCGTAAGCGTAGGTGGTCTTGTTCCCGGTCGGCGGGACGATGGCGCTCTGGTTGCCGAGCCCGTCGTAGGTGTAGCTGGTCGTGGCCCCGGCCGTGGTCGCACTGATGAGCTGGTTGGTTGTGCTGAAGGTCTGGGTGGTTGCGCCACCCAACGTGGTCGGGTTCCCCGCCGCGTCGTAGGTATAGGTGGCGGCGTTGACGCTGCTGAGCTGGTTACGCGCCGTGTAGCCGTAGGTCTCGTTGCTCTGAGTCAGCCCGGTCGGGGCGGCGGAGGCGAGCTGGCTGTTCGCGTCGCGGGTGTAGGTCAGCGACGCCAGGGTGGTGCCGGTGGGGCCGGCGTCGGTGGTGGCGCTCATCTGGTCGACCGCATCAAAGGTGTTGGTGGCTTTCACGGCGTTGCCGTAGATCGTAGAGGTGGTGTTCCCATCGGCATCTGGGGTCATGGTGGTGGTGTGCCCAGACCAGTCAGTGATCGAGGTCAGGCGTCCCGCGGGGTCGTAGGCCCGGGTGACGGTCTTGGTGTTGGGGTAGGTCAGGGTCGTCAGGTGACCGGACAGGTCGTAGGAGTAGCCGGTGTGCTTTCCGGCGCCGTTGGTCTGGTCGGTGAGCCGGTTCAGGGAGTCGTAGATGTACGTGGTGGTGCCAGTGCCGTCGACCATGCTCGCCCGCGCACCGGCCGGGGTGTAGGTGTAGGCCACGTTGGGTGTGACGGTGTCGGAGTAGCTGACCGAAGTCCGCTGGTTGGCGGGGTCGTACCCGTAGGTCGTGACCCGGCCGGTGGGGTCGGTCAGGGTGGTCAGGTTCCCGCCGGGGTTGTGCCCGTAGCTGGTGGTCCGGTTCGCGGGGTCGGTGCTGGAGGTCGGCCGGTCCTGGGCGTCATAGGCGTACGTGGTGGTGTGCAGGAGGGCGTCGGTGTGCCCGCTCTGGTTCCCGTCGCTGTCGTACGCGTTGCTGCTCGTGGTTCCGTTGGCGGCCAGGACCATGACGAGCCGGTTCAAAGCGTCGTAGGTGTTGGTGGTGGTGTTCCCCTTCGGGTCCGTCACGGTGGCCGGGTTGCCGTTGGCGTCGTAGGTGTCGGTGGTGATGTGGCCCAGCGCGTCGGTGGTCTTCCACAGGTGCCCGGCACTGTCGTAGGTGTACGCGGTGGTGTTCAAGCGAGGAGTCTTAAGGCTGGTTCGACGGCCCAGGACATCGGCCACGATGGTGGTGGTACCGCCGGCCGGGTCGAGGCTGGTCGCGGTGGTGCCGTTGGCGTCGTACGTCAACGTGGTGGTGTGTCCGGTCGGGTCGGTCACCGAGGTGACGTCTCCGGGGTGGGCAGGGGTGGTGTGGGCAAATGTGCTGGTCTGAGTCTGTAAGGGAGAGGTTCCGATCAGCGGACGCGAGCTCGTTAACAGGTTGCCCCGGGAGTCATAGGTGTTAGTGGTGGTGTAGCCATTGCGGTCGGTCGCGGACGTGACGTCACGCAGCCCGTCGTACGTCCAGCTCTGGGTGCGACCGTTGGCGTTCGTGTCAGTGAGGCGGTTACCGGCCGGGTCATTGGTGTACGTGGACGTGTGCCCGTTGGGGTCGCTGATCGTGGCAAGGGCGAACGTCGCCGGGTCGTACGTGTAGTTGGACGTCCCGGCCTGGGCGGTGCCGAACCCACGGGTCGCACTGCTCAGGAGCCCGTTGGTGTAGACATCCACCACGACCCGCCCACCCGGTGAGGTGAGCGTCGTCGAGCCGTCGGACCCGTAGCCGACCGTTGTTGTCCCACCTGCGGCGTCTTTTTGGGTCGTGATCCGCTGCGCGGTGTCATAGGTGTTGGTGGTCACGTTGCCCTTAGGGTCGGTGCGGGTGAGCATCAGGTTCGACCCGTCGTAGCCGTAACCGACGACTGCGGCGCCTGGCTCGGTGACCGAAGTCAGCCGCCCCGAGGTGTCGTACCCGTACGCGGCTACCCGCCCGGCGGGGTCGGTGATCGTGGCGATACGCCCGGCCGGATTGTACGTGAACGACAGCGGCCGACCCGCCCCGTCTGTGACCGTGCTGATCTGCCCACCGGTGGTGTGCGCCACCGTGAGCATCTCCCCGTTCAGGTCACCCACGGTCCCCAACTGGCCTGAAGAGTCGAAGCCGAAGACCTGCCGGGCGCGGCGGGTGTAGGTCCAGGACCCGTCCCCGTTATGGACCAGTGTCGCCAGGACCTGGGGCGGGGATGTGTACCCGCCGGAACCGTTGGGCGTGAACGTAACCACCGACCCGTTCTCCTGATGCACGCTGACGACACCGCTGGTGGGGTCCGCAAACAGGGTCATGCCGTAGCTGAAGGACCAGCCCGGCCCCAACGGACCGTCATAAGGCGAGAGCTGGGAGGAGTAGGAACGCGTCGCCGCAAGGCCCGGACCGCGGCCGGCGACCCTCAGGTCGGTCTCATTGTCGAAGAACTCACCCGTTGAGGTGTTGAACGGGTCACCCGCGCAAGTGAAGCACTGGTTCAGCTCGGCGGCGTTGCCGCCGCCGGCGGTCTCGTAGGCACCCGTGGGCCCCGCGGTGGCACCGGCCCCGACGATGTTCGAGACCGCATAAAGGGGGCTGGGTGCGAAGTGGTTGGTGATGCTGCCCGCCGTAGCGATGAACCTGTGGCCGCTGGCACCCACGCCGACGGTGCATGTTGAGGTGGCGGAGCAGTAGCCAAGGTAGGTGATTTCGCTCGTCGAGGTCAGGTCAAAAATCTCGATCCATGAGTTGCCGAAGGACGAGTTGTAGTTCGTCGTGGCCGTCAGCGTCGAACCGCTGGCAACCAGCGAGATCGCCCAGGCCGGTGGCGTCACCGTGTTGGAGGTCGCGACCAGCCCGCCCGGAGGGTAGGAGTTGCTGATGGAACCCAAGGTGGCGACATACGTCGCTTGGGAAGTGCCCGGAACCACCGGCCCGGAGACGCACGTTGTGCCGCTGCTGCAATAGACGAGGTATTGGATCGTGTTCGGGCGGGTCTTCTCGAAGATCTCCACCCACAGACCGGTGCCACCCAGCGGCTGGTCAGTGGTCGCAGTGAAGGTCAGGCCGCCACTGACACTCGTGTAGGAGAGTGACACCGTCGAAGGCGCCGCTAAGGCAGGAATCGCAGCAGCGCCGAAAAGGGAAACGCCCGTGGTCGCTGAAGTCTTCGTCCTCGCGGGCCCGGTAGGCGCAGGCTGAGCCGGCGCCCGCCCTGCCCGAGAGCGGCACGGCCCCGTGTTCGCGTTGATGGCCGGGACCACCGTGAGCCGGCAGGTACTGCCTCCACCGCCCAGCGGCACCTCACTGGTTGCCAGATGAGCAGTGCTGCCACAGCTTGCGGTCGACGAAACCTTTCTCCCCTTCACCGAAGGGCAACGCGCCATACCGACCGGCAGGAAGGATCGGACCGGACTGACGACTCCTCTTGCGCCGTGACCGATCGCAGGAGCAGTCGCGGGCCGGGAGGTTCGCCCGCCCAGGGCACTATTCGATGTCTTCGGCAAGACTGGCTGAACCTTCGCAACGTCAGGAGCGACTGCCTGCGGCGTGGCACCAGCGGGCACCGCGCCCAGCAGGGCGCTGGCCAACATCGCCGAAACGGTCACAGCCACGGTCGCCACCACACGGCCACGCCAAGACACCACGCCGATAGCAGAGAGCACAACCCACCCCTTACTCATAACGCCAGCCGGACCATGCCCAGGGCCCAATTGCCCATGAGCCGACCAGCAACCAGATGCAGACTCCCTGAGATAGCCGTGGCAGAGAGGGGAACTACCAAACCCGAACCTGCCCTTGACCGAACCTTTACGATCGGCGGTATTTTGCAACCGAGGCGCCAGGAGGATGACCCTATGGGTCTTGTCCTTGCTGAGGCCGGAAGGGCGTTCTTGCTCCCCTGATCCCCTAAACGCCTCGTGGTGAGCACTTGGTGATCGCGATCGGCATCCAGTTGTGTCGAGGTTGTTGTCGTGCACGATTGGTGGGCCCGATCGTTCGCCCTACGTGGAGGTGGAGCCGGACAGCGGGCCGCGGGTCACGTGGCTATGTGAGGCTCCCTTGCCTGGGTCCAGTACACAGCCAGTACACAACGAGACCGTTGACGGCACTCAATCACCCGTTACCCCCAACAACGCTACGTGAGCAATACCAACGCTTTACACGACTATCAACGATCGCCAACGACCCAGACAAGGACCTTTTAATCCGTAGGTCGTCGGTTCGAGCCCGACGGGGCCCACCATGGCTATATGCCGCTTGAACTGCCGGAATGATGATTTCGGACCTCCTTAGGTCCCCGGGATTTGGGTTGTCTGGTTGCAGTTGTGGTTGCAGTTCGTTCAAACGCATCCCCGTCCGCGATGGTCCGTGTCTGCGCCTTCGAGCTAGATTTCTGGTCCGGCCGCGGCTCGCGATGGCGCGTCCGGATCAGCTCGGCTCGGTCAGCCAGTGCACGCTCCATATCAAGGTCGTACTCGACGGAGCGGGCACCGTGCTCGAGGGCCCGCGCGATGGTGACGTACTCGGCGGACTGCGTGCTGGCTGAGCGGGCGTGGCCCACTGGTCCGCACTTGAGACAACACGTCCGCAGCTGCCGTCGAGGGTGCCAGCGCGATCACCGAGCTCCGAAGCGCTGCTCCCAGACCTGGCCGACACCCGCCATGGTCGTGCTCTTGCCCGTGCCGGCGGCCCCGACCAGCACGTTCAGGACCGGGCCCGACCCGACGACGTTCGCGACAACTTGGGCTTGGCCGGTCGAGACGACACCAGCCACGTCGGCCAGCATGGGGCCATCCAGGTCGCCAGAAACCAGCAACGGCAAGGGAAAAGGGCTCCTCGGTCACCGTCGACCCGGCCGCCACCCCTTGACCGCCACCCCTTGACCGCCGGCCAAACCGGCCAGCCCGGCGCCCAAGAACCGCCCCGGCGGAGTCCCGGACTCAGCGTAATAGCGGTCGACGGCGAGGACGCCGGTCCCGCCCCGTCAGCACAGGCAACGCTGGACATGAGGTACCGGTACCCCGCCCCCAAGCTGATCTTGCGGATCGACACCGTCACCCAAACCACTCCCAACGACACCCCGAATACCCCGCGGCGGGTCACTATTCGGTCATGGCGCCCGCGCCATGCAAGACGTGTTAGTCGACAGGTGTCGTGTCGGTCCGGGTGAACCGTCGAAGGTGATGACACGGTTATGGGTGGCGATCGCGGGTGCCGGTCCTGGCTTTGGAGCACGCGGGCCAAGTGTCATCATCAGAGGATCCTGGCGACGGTGCCGAAATCGGTCATCGCATGGAACAAGTCGGTAATCGGTGTGGACGTTGTGGATCAAGGGTCAACAGAAAGGTCGCCGTCGGGTCAGGGGATCATCACTCGGAACGAACCAGCGGTTCAAGCTCGCGCCCGCTGAAGCACCGTCGTCGTGTTGGTGATCTCAGATGTCAGCGACCGCGTGCTCGCGTAGATACTCCCGCAGGTACGGCAGCGCGAAGTCGACGTAGCCGCGGCGGGTGGGGTAAATCAGCTCGGCCGCAATCAGGCGTAGCCGGTATTGGCTGGCGTAGTTGACGTTAACGTCGAGGCGTTGCTGGATATCGGCCATCTTGGACGGTTCGTCGTCTTGGGCCATCGCGAGCAGGAACGACTTGTCGATGTCTGACGCGGCACTGAGCGCCGGCTCGTGGATAAGCGCTCCAAGGCGACGGCGTGCTCGCGTGACGCCGCGCGTTGCATCCTCGACGGTGATCTCGGCCGCGGCGGGATGGAGCCGCCAGGTCTGGGCGCCCACGAGCTGCAGCAGGAAGGGGTATCCGCCGGCCCCGTCGACCATGACCTGGAGTGCGGCGTCGCCGATGCTTCGGCCAGCCGACTCGATGGGCTCACGCAAGGCGCGCTGGACATCGGGCCGCCGAACTGAGCCCAGAGCGTGGCGCTCGGCGCGGCGCAGGAAGGTGAGGACCTCGTCGTTGACGACGTCGCTCACGCTGGCGGCGAGCCCGGCGCCTGCGAATGCGAGCTCGCGGCCTTCGCGGAACGCGTGCTGCACAGTCGTCGCGATCTCGCGCAACTCCTCGGCTTGGTTCGGGTGGATCTCATCGAGGGTGATCAGGACGCCCGTTCCATGTTCGGCGAGCAAATCGGTCAGCAGTTCGATCTGATTGCGCAGGCCGGCCTGGACGACGTGGGCCTCGATGGTGTCCCAGGCGACAGACCCGACGTTGAGCGGAGCTGTCACACCTGTCATGCGGCGGCGCACTGCTACGGGGTCGAAGTCGCGCAGCAGTCGGGGGAGATGCTGCTGGGTAATTCGCGAGACGAACCCGGGTGTGGCCGTCTCGCTGATGACCAGCCAGCCGCGTTCCTTCGCGCGGTCCTCGACCGCGTTCAGCATGACGGTCTTTCCGGTCCCGCGTGCCCCGGTGTACAGCGTCGCGCGCCCGGATGCCCCCGGACCGTCCTCTAAAGCCTCGACGAAGTCCTCGAGCACCTCGTCGCGGCCGACCAGCAAGGGCGGGCTGACTCCAAAACTCGCATGGAACGGGTTCGACATGCAGCCGACAGTACACCGCGCGTTTAGATGCCGTTAGAGTTTTTAGAGTCGGTTAGACTTGTAGATCGTTGTCGCGGCCAAGATTTGATCGACGGCGTCTGGGCGAACACCCGGCCGGGTTGGTTGCTGCCGTCGCTCGGACTTGTGTTCTTGCTGGTGTCGATCGTCACGCACTACCCGGTGATATTGAGCGCCGCCTCAGTGATCGTCTTGATCCTCGGCCTGCTTGGTTGGAGCAGCACTGCAAGCTCTGCTGCGATCCGACGCGTATATGAGGATCCCGGCGCGATGACGACCAACGTTGCGGCAGGCGCCACAACTTGTGTCGCGGGCCGTTGGGTAACCGATTGCCGGTCCGTGTTCCGGACCGGTTCCGTCAGTAACTATTGCTCATCGCGTGCCCATACTGTCTGCATGACGTTCGGGGAGCTGGTGCTGAGCGACGACGTCGAGCTCGCGGGATGGATCCGTCCCCGCCTGGGCGGTCCTTTCGGGGCGGTGACCCGGACCCTAGCGGGCGGCTACCCGGCGTACGCGCGCGTCTGCCACCCGGCCACTGACAGCGACGGGACCCCGGTCAGCTGGCCAGAGGTGGCCGCGCTGACGGGGCGGCACGCGCATCCGCTGATGCAGTGGCACGCGCTGATCGGGTCGGTCTACCCGGTCAACGCCACCAGTGAGCTGTGGCCGGGGGAGAACCCCGAGCGGGGCCATTTGGTGCCGGAGGTCCTGAGGGCGTTGACCCGGGTGCTGGCTCAGCACACCACCACGCCGACGCGCTGCGTCTTCTGCCTTTGGGAAGGCTATGGCTGGCTTCGCGCCAACACCTTGGCCATGAACCCCCTCTGGAGCGCTCCGGCCTGGCCGAATCCCGGCAACCACGCGGCGGCGCCAACCTCGGGGAATCTGCCGGCACCATCTGGAGCTCAACAGCGAGGACCCGTTTCGACCTCCGGCTCAAAGCACCCCTACCTCGACCGCGACGGACCGCGGGTGCGCCTCCCAGGGCGCGACTACCTGCTCCTCACCGGGCCTTTACCAGCAGCCACCAGCCTCGGCTGG
>JBBRZQ010000127.1:0-13517 GCA_038236535.1 Actinomycetales bacterium | reverse complement strand
CCTCAGAGACAGGGCGCACCTCAGATCCCGGGCGCACCTCAGATCCCGGGCGCACCTCAGATCCCGGGCGCACCTCAGATCCCGGGCGCACCTCAGAGACAGTGCGCAGGGCCGAGACAGGGCGCACCTCAGAGGCGGGCGGCGCCAGCGGTCCGGGAAGCAGCCGTGGTGCGGGGCGCCGGCGCACGGAGGCACGCAGGGAACGGGAGGCGAAGCGCGGGATGTCCCGCTCCGGCGCGATCCCGGCCAGCCGCTTCAGGACACCCTGCAGCCCGGACCCGGTCAGCGCGTTGACCGCGCCCGGCGCGACCGAGGCCAGACGAGACCAGAGCGGGAGCCAGCCCATCGAGTAGTGAGACGCGGGACGCAGCCGCCGGGCGTAGTGGTGGTGCAGGAACTCCGACTTGTACGTTGCCAGGTCCACGTTGACCGGGCAGTCGCCGAGGCATCCCTTGCAGGACATGCACAGGTCCAGCGCGTCCCGGACCTCGGTGGAGCGCCAGCCGTCGGTGATCACGTCGCCCTCGAGCATCTCCCAGAGCAGATGTGCCCGGCCGCGGGTGGAGTCCTTCTCCTGCCTGGTGACCTGGTAGCTCGGACACATCACTCCGCCGGAGGACTGCAGACACTTGCCCACCCCCACGCAGCGTCGCTGAGCCTGCGCGAAGCTGCCGGCGTCCTGCGGGTAGGAGAACCCGGTCGTGATGACCCGGTCTTTGGCACTGCCGAGATGCCGCAGGTCAGCATCCAGTGGCGCCGGGTCGGCGATGACGCGCGGGTTGAGCACCCTGGCCGGGTCCCAGACGGTCTTGACCTCCTCGAAGATCGCGACCACGTCCGCCCCATACATCTTCTGCAGGAGCTCAGAGCGGGCCCGTCCGTCACCATGCTCGCCCGAGCATGAACCACCGAGGCGGATGACCAGGTCGGCCGCCTGCTCGACGAACGAGCGGTACTGCGCCACGCCCGGCCCACTGAGCAGGTCGAAGTCCATCCGCATGTGCATGCAGCCCTCACCGAAGTGGCCGTAGGACGCCCCGGTCAGGCCGTGCGCCGCCAGGATCGGGTCCAGCTCGCGCAGGTAGGCGCCCAGCCGCCCGGGAGGGACGGCGGCGTCCTCCCAGCCGCCCCAGGCCTCAGCCCCGTCGGCGCGCCGGGTGGCCAGCCCGGTGCTGTCCCGGCGGCACCTCCAGAGCACCGCCTGGGCCCCCGGGTCGGTAACCAGACGGGAGGTGACCGCCAGATCCGAGGCGTCCAGGTCGGCGATGATGGCCCGCGCAGCCCGGGTCGCCAGATCAGGATCGGCGCCCGCCACCTCGACCAGGAGCCAGGCGTCTCCGGCCGGCAGACCCGCGGCCGCAGCAGCAGCGCGCACCTCCCGCGGCAGGCGGTCGACCAGGGTGGCGTTGATCGACTCCATCGTCAGAGGCCCGTGCGGGAGCACCAGTGGCACGCAGTCAGCCGCGGCCACCGAGTCGCTGAACCCCAGGACTAGCAGCACGGCGGCCGGCGGGACCTCGACCAGGTTCACCGTTGCCTGCAGGGTCACCGCCAGGCTTCCTTCGCTGCCGGACAGGAAACGCGCCGGGTCATACCCCTGATCCGGAAGAAGCCGGTCCAGGGCGTACCCGGAGATCCGGCGCCTCAGCCCGGAGAAGCGTCTGGAGATCAGCAGCGGGTCACGAGCCGCGATCGCCTGCAGGGCCCGGTGGATCTCGCCCTCCCGGCCGGGACGCCCGGAAAGAAGCCTCAGGCGCGCGCCCGGTTCCAGACCCGCAGCATCCTCGCTCCCGGCGGCCGGGGGCGAGGTCAGGTCCATCCTGGTGCCGTCGGAGAGCAACACCTGCAGACCCGCCAGGTTGTCCGCCGTCGTGCCCCAGGCCACCGAGTGCGAGCCACAGGCGTTGTTGGCGATCATCCCGCCGAGGGTGGCCCGGCTCGCCGACGACGGGTCGGCCCCGAAGGTCAGCCCGTAGGCCGCGGTCGCTCCGGTCAGGTCGGTCAGCACGACGCCGGGCTCGACCACCGCGGTCCGGCTCACCGGGTCGATGTCCAGGATGGTGTTCAGATGACGGGAGACGTCGATGACGACGCCGCCGATGGCGTTGCCCGCCATGGAGGTTCCGGCACCGCGAAGGACGATCGGCGCGCCCGCCTGTGCGGTGATCTGCACCGCGGCCACCAGATCGTCGACGTCGGCCGGCACGACCACCAGGTCGGGCACGACCCGGTAGTTGGAGGCGTCGGTGGCATAGAGGGCCTGCACCCCCGGATCAGCGGAAGCTGTCCCGCGCAGCGTGGCGCGCAGCTCGGCAGCCAGGGCGGGAACGTCATACAGCGGCACCCCTGAACTCTACGGACGCGTCCAGATCTGCGGAATCTCGGACAATCCGAACATCTGCGCCATAGAGTTGAGACGCGGGCAGCGGCCGAGCGCCACCCGCACTGATGGTCCTCCGATGAGACCGCACCGGAGTCCCGTCAGCTGTCACATCGTTGTCTGGCCGGAGGATGTCATGTCGGGAACAGGTCCCACCTGCTCCGTCGACGCACACGGCCGGTGCACCGGACCGGAAGCGAAGCGGGACGGATGAGCGGACCAAACGGACTCCATCGCATGCTGACCCAGCAGCTGCGGCGGCTCAGAGTCGACTACCGGGTGAGCCCGTCGCAGGAAGCCTGGCGCCAGGTCCTGGACGTTCTCAGCACGACCTACACCGAGATGGACGACGAGCGCTTCACGCTCAAGCAGTCAATCGACATCTCAGCGCGTGAGAGGCGCTCGCTGCACGAGGCGCTGAGCCGGCAGGCCCTGCAGGACACGCTGACCGGACTGCCGAACCGGGCCGCCCTGATCCGGCACCTCGAGCAGTCGCTCGAGGCGTGCGCCCATGCCGGGACGGGCCTGGCCGTCCTGTTCGTCGACCTGGACGGCTTCAAGCAGGTCAACGACAGCCTGGGCCACGCGGTGGGCGACGAGCTGCTCGTCCTGGCCAGCCAGCGGATCCGGGCGTGCATGCGCCCCGAGGACGTGGTCGCCCGGCTGGGCAGCGACGAGTTCGTCGTGGTCTGCCCTGACGTGTCCGACGACACGATCGTGCCGTCCATCGCCGCCCGGATCGGCAGCCAGCTCGCTGCGCCCTTCCCGATCGGGGACCACGAGGCCGTGGTCAGCGCCAGCATCGGACTGGTCACCACAGCCGACGCCGAGGCGAGCGCGGAGGACCTGCTGGGACAGGCGGACCTGGCCATGTACGAGGCGAAGGTCAGCGGCAAGGGACGCGCGATCGTCTTCGACACCTGGATGCAGCGGACCGTCGACACGAAGTTCTCGGTGCGCAACGCCCTCGGCCGGGCGATCACACTGGATGAGCTGCGGGTCCTGTACCAGCCGATCGTCTCGCTGGCCGACGAGCGGGTGATCGGCACCGAGGCCCTGGTCCGCTGGCAGCGCCCTGGGTTCGGGCTGTTGTCTCCGGACGAGTTCATCCCGATCGCCGAGGAGAGCTCCCTCATCTCCGCGGTGGACTGCTGGGTGATCCAGGAGGCGGTCCGCAGGGGCGCCCAGTGGTGCAAGGCCGGAGGCACGATCGCGATCAACCTGTCGGCCCGCACCCTGCAGCAAGAGGACGTGGTCCAGGTGCTGAGCCTGGCCCTGCAGGAGACTTCCGTGCCACCCGGCCAGCTCACCCTGGAGATCACCGAGACCTCCCTGCTGGCCGGTATCGGCGCCACCAACCATCACCTGGACCAGCTCCGGGACCTGGGGGTGAAGCTGTCCATCGACGACTTCGGCACGGGACACTCGTCGCTCTCGCAGCTCCAGCAGACCGACGTCGACATCCTGAAGATCGACCAGTCCTTCGTCTCCCTGATGGACCACGATGAGCCCTCGGCGGCCATCGTCAGCGCGATCATCACGGTCGGCCACGCCCTAGGGCTGACCCTGGTCGCCGAAGGGGTCGAGCGGCCATCACAGGCCGCCCTGCTGCGTGAGCAGGGGTGCGACACGGGTCAGGGATGGCTGTTCGGCCGGCCGTTGCCCGCCGAGGCCATCGACAAGGCGTTCGGCGTCACCTTCCCCGCAGCGTCGGCCGGATAGCGGACCCGCGCCCAGGCGACCGAACCTGGCGGCACCTCTTACCGGGCATGGAAGCACGCGGTCGAAGTCCCCGCCAGAGCATTCGTGCCCGCGCCGGCCAAAAGTGCGGGACCATAGAGCTTGGCATCCGTTGGACCAGCACCCTTCGGGCCAACCCGACACCGACGAAAGCTGACCGTGAATACAGGAACGTGCACCACCCACCGCACCAGCACCCACCGAGCCCCGACCGGAGCCCCCCGCATCTGCACCGCGGGCGCTGCAGCCGCGGCCACCACGTCAGGGGCGACCCGATGAGCCGGCGCGGATCTAGCAAGCGCAAGGACTCCCTGCCCACCCTGCCGCCAGGCGGGCTGCGGGTGGTGCCGCTGGGCGGGATCGGGGAGATCGGCCGCAACATGACCGTGTTCGAGCACGAGGGCCGGCTCCTGGTGGTGGACTGCGGCGTCCTGTTCCCCGAGGAGCACCAGCCCGGGGTCGACGTGATCCTGCCGGACTTCACCTGGATCAGGGACCGCCTGGACCTGGTCGACGCCATCGTGCTCACCCACGGGCACGAGGACCACATCGGCGGCGTCCCGTACCTGCTCAACGAGCGGCCGGACATCCCGCTGGTCGGCTCGAAGCTGACCCTGGCCTTCATCAAGGCCAAGCTCAAGGAGCACCACATCACCCCCAAGACGGTCGAGGTCCGCGAGGGCCAGCGGCAGAAGTTCGGGCCGTTCGACTGCGAGTTCATCGCGGTCAACCACTCGATCCCGGACGGGCTCGCCGTGGCGATCCGGACGGCGGCCGGGCTGGTGCTGCACACCGGCGACTTCAAGATGGACCAGTTCCCGCTGGACGGACGGCTCACCGACCTGGGCTCCTTCGCCCGGCTCGCCGCTGAGGGCGTCGACCTGTTCATGGTCGACTCCACCAACGCCGAGGTCCCCGGGTTCATCACCTCCGAGCGCGAGCTCTCCCCCGCCATCGAGACGGTATTCCGGACCTGCCCCGGGCGGGTCATCGTCTCCAGCTTCGCCAGTCACGTCCACCGGATCCAGCAGGTGCTGGATGCCGCCCACGCGCACCACCGCAAGGTCGCCTTCGTCGGCCGCTCGATGGTCCGCAACATGGGTATCGCCCGCGACCTGGGCTACCTCAACAGTCCCAAGGGCCTGGTCGTCGACCTCAAGGCGCTGGACAACCTGCCGGCCAACAAGGTGTGCCTGGTCTGCACCGGCTCCCAGGGCGAGCCGATGGCCGCGCTGTCCCGGATGGCGAACCGCGACCACCCGATCCGGATCACCGAGGGCGACACCGTGCTGCTGGCCAGCTCGCTGATCCCCGGCAACGAGAACGCCATCTACGGGGTGATCAACGAGCTGACCCGCTGGGGCGCGAACGTGATCCACAAGGGCAACGCCAAGGTGCACGTCTCCGGGCATGCGAGCGCCGGAGAGCTGGCCTACTGCTACAACATCGTCCAGCCCTCCAACGTCCTGCCGATCCATGGCGAGTGGCGGCACCTGCGTGCCAACGCCGACATCGCGATCCGCACCGGGGTCCACCCGGACCGGACGATCATCGCCGAGGACGGTTCGGTCATCGACCTGGTCAACGGCCGGGCGACCATCACCGGCAACGTCCCGGCCCGCCTGGTCTACGTGGACGGCCAGACCGTCGGCGGCGCCACCGAGCACTCCCTGAAGGTGCGCCGGAACATGGCCGAGGAGGGCGTCGTCACGATCGTTGCCATCGTCAACCCGGACACCGGCAAGATGGTCGAGAAGCCCGACTTCCTCGCGCACGGCTTCGAGCAGAGCGAGACCACCTTCGAAGCGGCGATCCCGGTGATCCAGAGAGTCCTGACCAAGGCCTCGAAGGAAGGCATCGACATCGAGAAGACCGAGGAGCTGGTCAGCCAGGCGGTGGCCACCTGGGCACACCGGACCTACCGCCGCAGCCCGCTGATCATCCCGGTGATCATCGACGCCTGACACCGGACTCCTCGCCGAGATCAGGGGTTGTCGACTCTGGACCTGACGCTCACTGCTCTGCTGCCTGTTCGGAATCTGTGCGTTCGGGCAGCAGCAGCAGGGCGCCGACCAGGAAGCACACCGCCCCGATCAAGGTGGCATAGCCCGAACGGTCGGCATTCTTCACCGCGCCCGTCGTGGGGTTGATGAAGGCGGCGGCGGCTGAGACGCCGAAGGCCAGCGACCCGGCCAGGTTGACCAGGGTGATCCACCAGGCCCAGAGCCGGGGGCGCCAGGCAGCCCAGCCGTGAGACACCTCGAACCAGGCGAGGGCGCTGGCCACCAGGAAGCAGATCGAGCCGAAGGCATCCGGTCGCCATACGTGCTGGTGTGCCTCCTGCGCGGTGAGGTTCTGCTCGAGGGCATACCCGCAGCTGACGTTGAAGAAAAGAGTGCCGGCCAGCTGTATCGCGGTCGCCCACCAGTCGATCCGGTGGCGCTGCACGACAAAGAAGCGCCGGCCAGTGGCTCCGGGTTCGGGCGCTGCGGCATCCACCGCCTCCCGGTAGGACAGGAACCCGGCCCCGGTGAAGAACAGGGAGCCGACGAAGAAGGTCACCGCGTCCGCGCTGCTGCCGACCGCGTCGGCATAGGCCGGGACAGCACCGAGGGCGAAGAGCAGCGACCCCACGGCGAACAGGACCGCGATCCACCACCCGCGGGCCACCGGCGCCCACCAGATCGAACCGGCGACCGGCCCGCCCCCGGGTTGCTTGCGGTGCCTTCGCGACTCCCAGCGGGCCAGGTGCCCGTCAGGGTGCCGGTGCTCGACGAAGGTCACGAAGGGACCGACCCGGCCCTCGGCGCCCAGCGGCTCCCTGGCGGACATCTCTGCCTCCCACCTCCTCAACCGGGCCTGCGAGCCCGCGTTGTGCCCGGGCAGAAGCCACGGCGGTGGCGACTCGCCCGGCTGCGACTCGCCTGCTGACGACTCGCCTACAGGTGGCTGAACCCGCCCGACTCCTCCTTGGACATGGGCACGGTGACCGGGTGCTTGCCGAAGTGGGCCACGGCATTCTTGAAATCCGCCACGAGCAGCGAGGCCAGGTCCCGGCTCACGCCGAGGCGGACCAGGATGCGCTGCACCGGGATGTCGGAGGCTGACCCGGTGAGCGTGTAGGCGGGCACCTGCCAGCCACGTTCCCGGAGCCGGTCGGCCAGGTCGAACAGGGTGTAGCCGGGGTCCTCGCCCTCACGGATCCGCCAGGTGACGGTCGGGATCCCGGTCGCCGGGTTGCTGTCGCAGAGCAGCTCGAAGGGGCCCAGCCTGACGATCTCGGACGCCAGGTACTGACCGACCTCGTAGCAGGCGTCGTGGATCCCCTTGTAGCCCTGGTAGCCGAGCCGCAGGAAGTCGTAGTACTGGACGACCACCTGACCGGCCGGACGCGAGAAGTTGATCTGGAAGACCGGCATGTCCCCGCCGAGGTAGTTCACGTGGAAGATCAGCTCGTCGGGAAGCTCCGCGGCGTCCCTCCAGATGACCCAGCCGACACCCAGCGGCGCCAGCCCGAACTTGTGGCCCGAGGTGCTGATCGACTTGACCCGCGGGAGGCGGAAGTCGAAGAGCACGTCCGGTGCGCAGAACGGGGCGAGGAAAGCGCCGCTGGCCCCGTCGACGTGGATGTCGATGTCGAGGCCGGTATCGGCCTGCAGCGTGTCCAGGGCCTTGGCGAGCTCCTCCACCGGCTCGTAGGCACCGGTGTAGGTGACCCCGAACGTGGGGACCACCATGATCGTGTTCTCGTCGACCCGCTCGAGCATCGAGGCCACGTCCATGGCGTAGCTGCCGTGGGACATCGGGACCTCACGCATCTCGACATCCCAGTACCGGGCGAACTTGTGCCAGACGACCTGTACCGGTCCGCACACCATGTTCGGCCGGTCGGTCGGCTTGCCCGCGGCACTGCGCTTGGCCCGCCACCGCCACTTGGCCGCCATCCCGGCCAGCATGCAGGCCTCCGACGAGCCGATGGCTGAGGCGCCGGTCGGGTTGCCCGCCTCGGGCGCGTGCCACAGGTCGGCCAGCATGTGCACGCAGCGCCGTTCCAGCTCGGCGGTCTGCGGGTACTCGTCGGCGTCGATCAGGTTCTTGTTCATCGCCAGCGCCATCAGCGCATAGACCTCGGGCTCGGCCCAGGTCTGGCAGAAGGTGGCCAGGTTCTGGCGGGCGTTGCCGTCCAGCAGCAGCTCGTCCGAGACCAGCTGGAACACGTCCCTAGGCAACGCCTCATCCTGAGGAAAACGGTACTTGGGTATGGGGGTGGTCAGACTGCGCCCGGCGAAGACCGAGTCCTCGAACCGCGGGCGAACAGCGTCACGCTCGTGCAATGGCATGTCAGCTCTCCTTGTTGGGGTGCACCTGATCCGATGCTTGCGGCCGGAGACCGGTTCGGCGTCACCCTCCCGGGGTGAGGTTGCCGATACCATCGGCTCAGACCACATCATTGGTGGCACCGTCAGGTCCGGAGATGCAGTGCCTCAACCCTTGCGAGTCCACCTCAGCCTCGCCTTCGCCGGCGACGGCTCCGGGCAGCCCCCGGCCAGACTCCCGGACCTGCTCGGCCGGTCCGCGCCGGCACTCGCCCTCGCAGCCCTGCTCGGCCTGGCCGTGGCAGCCGACCTGCCGTGGAGCAGCGCGCTTCGCCTGTTCGCCGGGCTGCTGCTGACCCAGGTCCTGCCGGGGGCCCTGATCTGGCGCGCGCTCCGGCCGCCGGACGGCTCCTGGTTCGAGGACCTGGCGGTCGGCTTCGCCCTCGGCTCGGTCCTGGCGATGGCTACGCAGGCCCTGGCCGGCACCCTTCAGACGCCCTGGCTGTCGGCCGGGGTGCCGGCCGGGGTGGTCATCACGCTGATCGCCGTCCCGGCCTGCCGGCGGCGGATCCGTGACGCTCATACCTCCTGGGAGCCGTGGTGGTTCGGGCCGCTGACCGGGCTCGCCACGCTGGGCGCGATCCCGCCGCTGCTCGCCTACTTCCGTGACGTCCCGCTGACCTGGGCCACCGGGGTCCGGCAGCCGGACGTCGATGCCTACCTGCACCTGGCGCTGGCCGGCGAGCTGGCCCACAGGGGGCCGGCGACCTTTCCCTGGGTGGCCAGCGAGCCGCTGGCGTACCACTGGTTCAGCCACGCCTGGATAGCGAACCTCTCGGTCGTCTCGGGGGTCGAGCTGGACCAGACACTGTTCCGTTTCATGCCGGCGTTCCTGCCCCTGGCCGTGACGCTCATCGTGTCCACCGCAGCGGTCCGCCTCAGTGGCAAGGCCTGGACCGGCCCGGTCGCGGCAGTGCTCACCCTGGCCGGGGGCGACCTGAACGTCTTCGGCCGGCCGACCACCAACCACCCGCTGGACCCGCTGTCGCCCAGCCTGGGTCTGTCCGTCCCGATCCTGGTGGCCCTCGTCGTCGTCCTGGTCTGCCGCTGGCGCGGCGAGGCACGCCCGGGGGCCTTCCTGCTGGTTCCGGTGCTCGCCTTCGCGGTCGCCGGCACCAAGGGCTCGGCCTTGCCGCTGGTCATCGCCGGCCTGGTGGTGAGCGTGCTGGCCGCTGCCCTGGTCAACCGCCCATATCTGCGACGGCTGGTGGCTGAGCTCGCCGTCATCGTCGCCTGTTTCGCGTTCGCCCTGCTGGTGGTCTTCCACGGCTCCGCGGGAGGGCTCACGATCGACCTCCGGAACGCGCCCAGGGCCTTGCCCCTGTTCGAGTGGCTCGGCGGGGGTGACACCGTGGTCACCAACGGCGACCAGGCCCTCGTCTCGCTCCTGGTGGTGTTCGGCGTGCTCGCCCGGGGCTCCGGGATGGTCTTCCTTTTCGCCACCGGCAGGGGACGCCGCGATCCGCTGACCTGGTTCCTGGCCGGCGCGGGATGTGCCGGCGCGGGGGCCCTGGCCGTGCTCGCCCACCCCGGCGCCAGCCAGCTCTACTTCGCGTACAACGCGATCCCGCTGCTGGCGCTCGGCTCGGCTGCGGGTCTGGCCACGCTGGCCGAGCGGCTGGGCGACCGGGTGGCGCAGCCGATGCTGACCGGTCTGGTCGCCGGGGTGCTGATGGTGCTGTTGCCGCCGCTGGTCGCCGGGGTGCTGTCCCCCGGCGGGCAGATCCCGCAGGCCTTGCGCGAGATCGGTATCGCCGGCGCCGTGGTTGCCGCCGGCGGCCTGCTGACCTGGCTGACCATGCGGCCCCGGAGCACCGAGCTGGCCGGCACTGCACCGTCCGGCGCCGCACTCGCCGGCGCCGCAGTCGGCGGCACCGCTCTGGCCGGAACCGTGGTGGTGACTCTCCTGGTGGCCGGTATCGCCACGGTCGCAAACACGGCGACGATGACCATCCCGAAACGGCCGGTGCCACCCCAGGCGCAGGAGGTCTCCCGCGGCCAGATCGACGCGGCCCGCTGGATCCGGGACCACTCGGCCATCGATGACCTGGTCATCACCAACCGGCACTGCAGCACCCCGGTCGCGCCGTACCACTGCGACAGCCGTCGCTTCGTGGTCTCGGCGTTCAGCGAACGCCAGGTCCTGGTCGAGGGGTGGACCGGCACGCCACGAGCCTCCACCCTGGCCCCGGTGGGTGCCGGCGCGATCTTCGTCAGCTACTGGAAGCCGGACCTGCTGGCCCTCAACGACGGCTTCATCGCCAGGCCGGATGCCATCGCAGCAGCCAGGCTCCGGGAGCTGGGGGTCCGCTGGGTCCTGGTCGACTTCACCCGGCCGCACGCCGGCACGCTGGAGCCCTACGCCCACCTGAAGTTCCGCACCAGGGACGCGGAGGTCTACCAGCTCCCGGCGACCCGCTAACCGCTACTCACCGCTCACCACTCGCCACTCGCTAGTCGCCACTCGCGCCGCCGCCCCCCAAGGGCAGCCGCTTGGCCAGCTGAGCCCCGGACAGGTAGGGGGTGGGCACGCTGGGGTGCAGGCGCCCGGCCCGGGGGACCGCGAACGCCCTGAGCAGGTTGAGCGTGAGGCGCTGGACGGCCAGGCTGGTGTCCTGAGGGGTGGGGCCCTCCGAGCAGGTCGAGTCGAGGTTGCAGTCCCAGATTGTCGTCCCGGCGGCAAAGACCCCGGCGCCGCCGGGGGCGTCGTAGTAGGCCGCGGTGATCAGGGAAGGCTTCTTCCGGCCCGGCACCAGGGCAGCCCCGTGCAGGACGACCTGCAGGTTGGCCGGTGAGTGCCCGGCCGGCGGCTCCTGGGCATCCGCCTCGTTGCCGACGGCCAGCGGCAGGACCGAGCCCGGCTTCAGGCCGGTGCCCGCAAAGAGCCAGTCCGGCGCGGTCCTCACGACGTAGGCGGCCCGGACGCCGACCACCGAGAAACCCACCCCGACCAGAGAGGCCGGATCGCGTTTGAGCAGCGTGCCGCGCCACTGCACGGTGGTGGTGGCTGGGTTGGCCTTGGCCAGACGGTCCAGCCTGGCCTCGCGGTAGACGGTCAGCGCAGTCTGGCGCCCCCTCGCATCCCGCTCGATCCGGCCCTGCCAGTAGACCTCGTTGGCGCCGAGGAAGCCGAGGTTCGTGCCGGCATCACGCGCCCGCACCGCGGCGTCATACATCCGCCTGGTCCAGTACTCGCTGTGGCCGCCGAACAGCACGGTCGTCTGGCCGACCAGCTGGGCGGGCGTGGCATCCAGCGAGCTGTCGGTGGTGACGTCGTAGGAGATGCCGTTGCGAGAAAGGAACTTCACCAGCGGGAGGTCCATCGTGAACAGCTTCTGGGTGCCGCTGCCCTCCAGCGGCCTGGCCGTCGAGGCCACGTAGGAGCGGTTGGCCACCTCTTCGGTGTGGTTGCCGCCGGGCCCGAAGTAGAGGCTGCGTCCGCCGTACTTGTTGTAGGCCAGCCAGGTCTGGTCGCTCAGCACGACAAGGTAGGGCGAGCGCTCGCCCGAGGTGCGGACCGCCAGTGGCATGAACGACGGCTGTCCCCCGCCGACCGGGACGATCTCGATGAGGTACATGCCCGGAGGCCAGCTCGGGTCGACCGGGATGGTGGTGGTGGCCGGCCACCGCTCCGTGATGACCCGGTCGGGGCCGGTCGGCTCGGCCTCATGCTGGCGGTGTGCGGTGAGGATGGGCGACTGCCAGACAAGCCGGGAGCCGTGCCGCTGATAGTCGCCGATCCTCAGCGCGCGCAGACGCACCTGGGCGGTGCCGACGGTGCTGGACAGGTGAACGGACACCGCCTGTCCGCAGACCGCGGTGACCGAGTCGAGGTAGCCGACCACATCGCCCAGACCCGGGATCTGTTGCCGCGGCAGGTCTCGCACGCCGGGCTGACGGTTCTCCCGCGCGCCCCATCCCGCAGGCGCGTTGGTGCAGCTCGCTGTGGGGGCGGGCAGCGACCTGGTGACGTTCTGGGCCTCCCTGACCACGGCCTTGGGCGCCGCTGCGGGAGGACCGGGACGGACCACCTCGCCCTGGCTGCTCTGGCAAGCGCTCAGGCAGAGGAAAGCGGCGACCACCGCTGCGATAACGGCCACCCGAGCCGGTTGCCTCTGCACGGTACGCTCCGCCTCTACCAGCCGCACGATTCCTCCCAGCAGCACGATTCCTCCCAGCAGCCCTGTCCGCCCAGCCCATGTCCCTGCAGCGGACACGGTGCACCTCACGGCGCCTTCGTCCCCCTTCCCGTGACTCTACCGTCGGCATGCCCGACAGCGGCGTCGTAAGACAGGTGCTCAGCGGCAGGCCAGATGCAGGGAGTCGCCGTATCCTGAGGTAAATTCGCGCAGACCCGCCCAGCCGAAGAGGTACTTCGCCCATGCTCAATGACGAGCAGCACGTCCCCTGGTCCGCCGATCTGGCCCAGGAGACGATCAGCGCCCGGGCCGGCCTGCGGGGGCCGTTGCTGCCCGTGCTGCACGCCCTCCAGGAGACCTTCGGGTATGTCGACCCGCGTGCGGTTCCACTGGTGGCAAAGACGCTCAACCTGTCTCGCGCCGATGTTTACGGGGTGCTGACCTTCTACCCGGACCTGCGCTCGACGCCCCCGGGCCGGGTGCGGGTCCAGGTCTGCCGGGGTGAGGCCTGCCAGGCCGTCGGCGGGAACGCCCTGGCCAGCCAGGCCACCAGCTCACTGCAGGTCGGCTTCGGCCAGACCACCAACGACGGGTCGCTCACCCTCGACCAGGTCTTCTGCCTGGGCAACTGCGCGCTGGGGCCGAACATCACTGTGAATGGCCAGCTCCACGGCCGGGTCCGGGCCGGAACGCTCGACCGGCTGGTCAGCGACGGCGCCCGCGGCGACCTGGCGCCGGGCAACCAGATACCGGGCAGCCTGGCACCGGGCAACCTGGCACCGGGCAACCTGGCACCGGGCAACCTGGCACCGGGCAACCTGGCACCGGGCAACCTGGCACCGGGCAACCTGGCACCGGGCAACCTGGCACCGGGCAACCTGG
>JBBRZQ010000126.1:0-13522 GCA_038236535.1 Actinomycetales bacterium | reverse complement strand
GCGCTGGCGCCGATCATCGTCGACCTGCTGCCGGGCCGGGTCCGGTTGCCTCAGGTCGTGCTGCTGCTGGTGGCCGGCATCGTGGTTGGTCCCTCGGTTGCCGGGTGGGCAGAGCCGGACCCGGTCTCGCTGTTCTCCTCGGTGGGCTTGGGCTTCTTGTTCATGCTCGCCGGCTACGAGTTGGACCCGGCGCTGCTGCGCGAACGCGCCGGGCGGCTGGCGGCTGTTTCCTGGCTGGTCAGCCTGGCTGCTGCCGGTGCCCTGCTGGGCGGGCTGTACGCGGTGGGTGTCGTGCATTCGCCCGTTGTGGCCGCGATCGCGCTGACGACGACGGCGCTGGGAACCCTGCTGCCGATCCTGCGCGACAACGACATGCTCAGCGGCCGGTTCGGCCGCCACGTGTTCGCGGCGGGCGCGGTGGGTGAGCTTGCGCCCATCTTGGCCATGGCGCTGTTTCTGGGCACCCGAGGATCTGTTGTCGAGGCGATCGCGCTCGTCGCATTCCTCGTGATCGCCTACGTCGTCGCGCTGCTGCCCAGTCACGTCCGGGACACCAAGATCGGGGAGATCATCCTCCGCCGGGAGCATTCAACGTCGCAGACGACCTTGCGGCTGTCGATCGCCTTGCTCTTCGTGCTTCTCCTTGCAGCCAGCGACCTGGGATTCGACGACGTGCTGGGGGCTTTCGTCGCCGGGATGGTGCTTCGCCGCTGGTCACCCGGTCATATCGACCTGCTGGAGGCGAAGCTTGACGCGGTGGGGTACGGCTTCTTCATCCCGATCTTCTTCGTTGCAGCCGGGATGGGCCTCGACCTGGCCTCGATCGGCCGCTCCCCGGGTCGGGTGCTGGCTTTCCTGGCGCTCCTGCTGCTGGTCCGCGGCCTGCCTGCCCTGGTGATCTACCGGCGCTCGCTCGGCTGGCGGGAGCGGTCCGAGGTGATGGTGCTGTCCGCGACCACGCTGCCCCTGCTGGTCGCGCTGAGCGAGATCGGGCTGGCCAACGGCACGATGCTCCCCCAGAACGCCGCCGCCCTGGTCGGGGCGGGTGTCCTGTCCGTGATGATCTTCCCCGCGATCGCGCTCGCGATCCGCAGCCGTGGACAGCCGGCGACCACCGCCCCGCCGCAGAGTCCGCCTGGCCCCAGCTCGATCGAGGAGGAGACATGAGCTATCCGAGCCGCATACAGGTCAATGAGCTGCCCGATCCGGACTACCTTCCGAAGCGCTCGATCGCCGAACGGGTGGCGCGCGGGCGCGGGCTCCGCGCGGACCTGCCCCACGGACATCAGGGAGCCTGGACCCCGCCGCCGAACCGGGCAGACCCGCTGGAGATCCTGCAGCGCCAGTCGGCCGAGCGCATCGCCGAGCTCATCCCGATCCGCTACGGGCGGATGGCGGCCTCACAGTTCGCGTTCTTCCGCGGCGCGGCGGCCGTGATGGCCGCCGACCTGGCCGGGACGCCGTCCGCGGGGCTGAACGCGCAGCTGTGCGGCGACGCGCACCTGCTCAACTTCGGCCTGTTCGACACTCCCGAACAGACCCTCGTCTTCGGGCTCAACGACTTCGACGAGACCCTCCCCGGCCCCATCGAGTGGGACATCAAACGCCTGGCGGCAAGCATCGAGGTCGCCGGCCGGGATCTGCAGCTCGCGGAGCGCGAACGGCAGGGCGCGGTGCTCGCAACCGTCCGGTCCTACCGGGAGGCGATGACCAGCTTTGCCGGGCGACGGAATCTCGAGGTGTGGAGTGCCCGCCTGTCGGCCACCGAGCTGGAGCATCGGTTGTCCGCGGTCGATGGTCGCCGCAGCGAGAACGTGGTCAGGAAGGCGCTGCACAAGTCGCTGCGCCACGACAACTTGCGGGCGTTCGGCAAGCTCTGTCAGCAGGCCGGTGGCGAGCTGCGGTTCATCAGCTCGCCCCCTCTGATGGTCCCGGTCGAGGAGCTGCTCGACCAGCAGGAGCGGGAGCGGTATGTCGGGGTGGTCGGCTCGTTCCTGGAGCAGTACCGCGGCAGCCTTCAACCACATCTGCGCGCCCTGGTCGAGTCGTACCGTTTCACAGGCATGGCCCGCAAGGTGGTCGGGGTGGGCAGCGTCGGCACCCGGGACTGGGTCGTCCTGTTGACCGGCCGGGACGCCGCCGACCCGTTGCTGCTCCAGCTGAAGGAGGCCACCCGCTCCGTGCTCGAGCCGTATGCCGGGCGCTCGGGCTACGAGTCGCAGGGACGGCGGGTGGTGGAGGGCCAGCGTTTCATGCAGGCGGCCAGTGACAACCTGCTCGGCTACTACCGGCTGAACGCCCTCGACGGGCAGATGCACGACTTCTACGTCCGCCAGCTCTGGGACGGGAAGTCCTCGATCGACGTCTCCCGGCTGACCGGACCAGGCCTGGCCGCCTATGGTGACGCCTGCGGCTGGACCCTGGCCCGCGGTCACGCCCGCTCGGGCGACCGGATCGCGATGGCGGCCTTCCTCGGCGAGGACGACGCGTTTGAGCGGGCTGTGGCGGAGTTCGCCTTCACCTACGCCGACGTCAGCGCCGGCGACCACCGCCGGCTGCTCGAAGAGATCGACGCCGGTCGAATCCTGGCGGTGTCAGGAGTCTGATCACCTGGCCGGGAGTCTGAGCCGCAGCGCAGCTCGGCAAGCTCCGGTCCGGGCCGGCCTGCGACGCGGAGCCGGGGCCGGCTCGCCGCGACTTTGCCGGTTCCGGTCGCGCGGCGTCGGCGCGTCCGTCAAAGTTGGAGGTGAACGGGCTTCGTGCCTCCCAGCCGGGGACGCCAGGCCGCCACGCTTCTGGAGCCTCTGTGGGGTCGATCCTCCCAATAGTTCTGCGACGAGCGCTCGCCGTGCTCTTGATGAGCGGCGCAGCGCTTCTTGTCGTCGCGCCGGCCGCTTCAGCGCACGCGCAGCTGGAGAGCAGCAACCCGGCAGCCGGCGCAGTGCTTCCGGTGGCTCCCCGGCAGGTCACTGTCGTCTTCGGCGAGTCGGTGGAACCGTCCGCCAACTCCCTCAAGGTCTTCGATGACCACTTGCGGCACGTGCCCACCGGGCCGGTCACCGGATCGGGCGGCAACGGCGACCGGCTGTCGGTCTCCCTGCCGCCCGGACTGGCCGGGGGCACCTACACGGTGAGCTGGCAGGTCAGCTCGGCCGATACCCATCCGGTATCGGGTTCGTTCCGGTTCTCGGTGGGCGCACCGAGCACCGTGACCGGGGGCTTCATCACGGCTCCGCGCAACGACCTGGCCGGGCTCCTCCTCGGCGGTATGAGGGGGCTCGGCTATGTCGGCCTTGCACTGGGTCCGGGGCTGTTGCTGGTGGTGCTGGCGCTGTGGCGTGAGGGGTTGGCCGACCGTCGGACGTGGAGGCTCCTCTGGCTGGGGCTGGGCCTGCTCATGGCCAGCACGCTGGGCGCCCAGCTCTTGCAGGGGGTGTGGTCCAGCGGGCAGCCGCTCAGCGCCATCCTGTCGTCGCCCGGCTCGCTGGGCACCCACTCGCGCCGCCTCGACCAGCTCTCCGCCGTGCGGTATTTCCTGGTGCTGGCCTTCGTCTGCGCGCTCACCGTCACCGTGCTCTCACGTCCGCCGGCGTCAGCACCCGCCCCGCCCGACCCTGATGGCCCGGTGCAGGGTCAGCCCCGGTCGGAGAGCTCACCTGGCACCCATCTGGATGGGCGGGACGCCCAGGACCAGAGCCCCGAACCAGACCAGAGCCCGCAGCTGGAGCAGAGCTCCGGGCAGATGTCGTGGCCCCAACCTCCGCGGGTTCTCCTGGTGCTGGTGGCCGGGGTCACCAGTGCCGCTCTGATGGCCACATGGGCGTTGGCCGGCCATGCGTCCACCGGGGCTGTCCCGGCGCTGACCATCACGGCGAACCTTGTTCACCTGATGGGGATGTCGATCTGGCTCGGCGGCCTGGCCCTGGTCGCGGTCAGCCTCCGCCCAGTCTCCCGGGCCGATGACCTTGCCGCCGTGCTGCCCCGGTTCTCGCGACTGGCCTTCGCCTGCGTGGTCATCATCGTGCTGAGTGGCACGCTGCTGGCCTTGAGTGAGATCGGCTCGGTCGCCGCTCTGCGCTCCACGGAGTACGGGCGGCTTCTGCTGGTCAAGCTGATCGGGGTGCTGGCCCTGATCGCCCTGGGCAACCTGGCCCGGCGCTGGGTGCAACGGCACCTCCCCTCGCCGGCGCGCCGACCCGTGCTGCCCCCGGGCACCTACGGCATCGTGCCGGTGGGGGAGATGACCTTTCAGCCGGTGACGTACGGGCCTGCCGAGCTGGCCCGCCTGCGCCGGGGAGTGGCCGCCGAGCTTGGCATCGCGGTGCTCGTGCTCGCCCTGTCCTCGGCTCTGGTGGTGGTCCTGCCGGCCCGGCAGGACTACGTCCCGCCTTTCCGCACAGTGACCGGCACCGCGGCTCTGCGGGTGGACCTCGAGGTGCCCTCGCCACGGGTCGGTGACACTGTCCTGCACGTGAGGGTGCACGCCCCGGATGGCCGCCCCGTCGCGGTCACCGCGATGCGCGGGTCGATCTCTCTGCCCTCGGCCCGGCTGGGTCCGCTCGTGCTGCAACCGGTTTCGCGGGCCGGGGCGTCCGCCACCGGCGCGAGTGATCTGACGCTCACCTTGCCCGCCCGTGGCACCTGGACGCTGCAGCTGACCGTCCAGACCTCTCCCGTGGACGCCACCGCCCTGTCTGTCCGAATACCCGTCTCGTGACTACCTGTTGCGTGACGACCTGTCTGGTGTTGACCCATCGAGGGATCTGGAGGAACCGATGAACCACCACCGCAACGGTATCCGTGCGCTGACGGTGACGCTTGCCGCCGCGGGGCTCGTCGTGGCCGGCGCGCTGACTGCCTGGGCACACGTCGAGGTCGAGGCCGAGCCGGCAGTGGCCGGCGCCACCGACGTCACCCTCACCTTTCACGTGCCCAACGAGGAGGCTCCTGCCGTCACCACCCAGGTGACCTTCGTGATGCCGTCCGACCAGCCGCTCGTCGGGGTGACGGCCAAGCCCCAGAACGGTTTTCGGCCCACGACGACGTCGCGGCACCTGGCCGTCGCGGTGCCTGGCAGTGGCGGCCCGGTATCCGAGGTCGCCACCCAGGTCACCTTCTCCGGGGGCAGGATCGCGGGCAAGGACGAGAAGCCGTTCGTGCTGAACGTCGACAAGCTCCCGGCCGGGGTGCGCGCCCTGACCTTCAAGGTGCTGCAGCAGTACAGCAACGGCACCATCGTGTCGTGGATCGAGGTAGCCGCCGACGGCGCTGCCGAGCCGGAGCACCCGGCTCCGGTGCTCACCCTTGCCGCTCCCGCTGCGTCCCCCTCCGGGTCTGCCACGGCCACGGCGACGGCCACCTCCCCCGAGAATGCCCGGGCGACTGCCGCACAGGCGGTGCCGCAGACATCCTCACCCGACGGCGGCGGAGCTCCGTGGGCCCCGCTGGCGGTTGGCGGCGCCGTGGTCGCGGCAGCGGTGGCTGCCTTCCTCTTCCTGAGGCGCCGGGCCGGGCAGCAGTGAGGATCTTCGCGCGGCCAGCCGTCAGCGGGTCGGGCCGGTAACGGCCTGGGACCTCACCCGGTCATTCGGGCGGGTTGATCACCCGTCGGCGTTCGGCGTCGTGGGCTGAGCCGGCTGGTCTCTGGTGCGCCGGCGAAGCTTGCCCACGGGCGAGGAGGACGTCGACACCGGCAGCTCGGGCGGCCGGCTGCCTGCGGAGCGGAGAAGCTCCTCGACCTTGTCCGCACTCACCGGCCGGGAGAAGAGGAAGCCCTGGGCCCGGTGGCAGCCGAGCCGGCTGAGCACCTCGCGCTCTTCCTCCCGTTCCACGCCCTCGGCGATGACGGTGATCCCGACCCGCTCGGCGAACGCCACGACTCCCCAGACAAAGCACCGGCGGGCCTCGTCCCGGTCGACATCGGTGACGAAGGAGCGGTCGATCTTGATCTCGTTCACCGGCAGGTCCCTCAGCCTGGCCAGAGAGCTCTGCCCGGCACCGAAGTCGTCAACGGACAGGCTCACGCCGAGAGCCCGGAGCTCGCGGCAGACCGCGTGGGTGGTTGCCGTGTCCACAAGCCCGCCCGTCTCGGTGATCTCCAGGACCAGCCTGGCGCCGGCCAGCCCGTGGCGGTCGAGCTCGGCAGCGACCAGCGACGGGAGCCTGGCTGACCCCAGCTGACCGGGGCTGACGTTCACCGCGACCCTCAGGTGGGCGCCGCCGGGCAGCGACGTCCATCGCACGAGCTGAGCACACGCCTCTCCCAGCACGAGCCGGAAGAGCGGGTCGATGAGATGGCACGTCTCGGCCACCCTCACGAAGTCCTCCGGTGCCACGGGACGGCCGCCGGGCGCCCACCGGGCCAGCGCCTCCATCGTGTCGAGGCGCCCGGTCGACAGGTCGACGATCGGCTGGAATGAGACCGAGACCTCGTTCCCCAGCAGCGCCACCGACAAGGCGCGGGAGAGCATTATGTCGTCGACCTCGTCGAGCTGCATCCCAGCCGTGTGCAGCAGGACGTCAGCCTTGCCGCGGCGTTTGACGACGTACATCGCGAGGTCCGCACGCAGCAGCAGCTCGTCAACGGTCGGGGTCGGGTCGAGCAGGTCGACCCGCGCCACTCCTATGCTCGCCAGCACCGACACCTCACGCCCGGAGAGGCTGAACGGCGCCCGCAGGCTCTCGAGCAGCGCCCGGCCCACCCCCATCGGGTCGGACTGGTTCTCCAGCAGCACGGCGAACTCGTCCCCGCCGAACCGCGAGAGGGTGTCCGCCTCGGACAGCACCGCCAGCAGGCGCGTCGAGACCTCCTTGAGGATGTCGTCGCCCGCGTTGTGCCCCAGCTGGTCGTTGACCGCCTTGAAGCCGTCGAGGTCCAGGAAGCAGATGGACAGCGGGCGACGGTCGCGGTGGTGCAGCGCCAGGGCATGTGCCGCCCGGTCAATGAACAGGGCACGGTTGGCCACCCCGGTGAGCTGGTCGTGGAACGCCTGGTGGCGCAGCTGCGCCTCACGCACGGCGACGGCGCGGGCCAGCTGCTGGTTCTCGTGAACGGTCAGGGACTGCCTGACCAGTACCAGGAGCCCGATGACCACGGCCAGCGCCGCCTCCACCGACGAGATCGGGCGCCCGTTGGCCACCTGCCAGCCCAGGAAGGCAGCCGCACCAGCCAGAGGGATGTATGGCAGGAGAATGCCTGCCATCGACTGGGTCTCGGTCCTGACGTCCTCGGCGGTGGCACTTGGCGCCAGTGAGGCAACTGCGAGCATGCCGAAGGCGAAGAACCAGCCAAGGTCGACCAGACTCCCGGTGGCGTACGAACCGGTGGCGACAAGGTAGGCGAAACCGCTGTCTCCCACCGCCATGAGGGCAAGCCCGGCGGCCACCAGAGCCAGAGGCAGCCGGTGCGTCCGGGACCGCGAGAGCACCAGCACGCAGACGACCATCAGGGCAATATCGGACAGCGGGTAGGCGACCGAGACGGACAGCGCCAGCAGCGAGTCGCCACCCGCCTGGACCACCGCTCCGAGAGTCGTGGCCCAGGACACGAGGCCCAGCGCGCAGGCCACCATCAGGCCGTCCAGGGTCATCCGCCGCCGGCTGGCGCCTGAGTCGTTGGAAGGGAAGACGGTGAGGGCGATGACCGCCCCCAGCGGGAAGCCGAGGAACCCTATGTCGGGAAGCCCCGGGAACGGTGTGGGCGTGTGCAGGACCAGCTCGTACCAGGACCAGACGAGCTGGCCGACTCCCCAGGACAGGGTGGCTCCGGCAAGCCCGGCCCAGGCGATCCGCAGCCGGCCGGACGCGGCGCGGGCAGCCAGCGCGCAGTTGACCGCGGCGAGCAACGCGACCGTGCTCTCGCCCAGGTCCGAGATCGGGCGACTGACATGGCCGGTGGCGTAGGTGAGGAGCACCCAGAGGAGCACCAGGGCTGTCAACGCGGCAACCCCGCATCGTGCGCGATACAGCCGCAGCGTGATCTCGTCAGCTTTTGAGCCCTGGCGCCTGGAAACGTGGCTCAGCGTCGAACGTCTCAGCATCGGATCGTGGCCCTCAGAGACGTGCGGCAGTGACAGTACGCGAGATTGCGGATATCTCAGTGAAGCAGCCGAATCCGCCCGCCGTACGAGGAATGAGTCAGGTGCCGGCCTCTTGCCTGAGGGGGTTTTCCTGAGGCGGACATCCCCCACCTCGAAGGACGGGGGTGGCCAGCCCTTCGCGGTCAGGCGGTGGCGACGACGGTGGCGCCGGGCGGTTCCTGTCCGGACCTGACGATCTCCTTGCCGAGAGGGGCCAGGGCAAGGCCGGCAAGCCTGAAGGAGACGATCCCGAACGGGATGCCGATGATCGTGAGGCACAGGAGGAGGCCGGTGATGACGTGTTCGATCGCAATCCACAGACCGGCAAGGAGGAACCACAGGATGTTGCCGATCGTGCTGGGGGCTCCTGCTCCAGGCCGTGTGACCACGGAGCGTCCAAACGGCCAGATCACGTAGGTCGCCAGCCTCCAGGACGCTATGCCGAAAGGGGCTGTGACGATCAGGAGCGTCATGATGACCGCTGCGATCGCGTAGCCGATCGCGAGCCACAGACCGGCAAGGCAGAACCAGAGGATGTTGCCGATGGTCTTCATGGCCACAGCATTACACCTGCCGTGCACAGGTTCCACCATGGTCCGGTGGGTTTGCCGGAGCGTGGAACTACAGGTCCGCCCCAAGTCTTTGTCGAGGTATTGAGCCGGCGTTCTGTGGCCCGCGCAGTGTCAGCTCGTGGCGGCCTTGACCTGAGCGACCAGGGCCTCGGGCGTTGACAGGGTGGGGGTGATGTTCTGGCCGTTGAGCTTGACGGTGGGCGTGTCGAACACCCCCGCCTTCTCGGCGCTGGTCTGCACATCGGTGACGTAGGCGGCGTGCTTTCCCGAGGACGTGCACTCCTGCCAGGTCGGCAGTGCCTCACCGGTGATGCCGGCTGTGTTGGCGAACTCCGTGAGCTGGGCGTCGGTGTAGCCGGTGCCCTCCGTCTCTGGTTGTCCGGCGAAGACCGCCGCGTTGTACTCCAGGAACCTTCCGGCGTCGGAGGCACAGGCCGCCGCGTTGGCCGACCGGGTCGAGGAGTCGTTCTTGAGGTTGGTGTCCACGAAGGACAGCTTGTGCAGGATCAGCCTGATGTCACCGGCCCGCGCGAGCGAGGCGAGCGTGGCGCCGAACACCTCCTCGAGGTGGGCACATTGACCGCACTGGTAGTCCGAGTAGATCTCCAGGGTGGGCGCGTTGCTCTTGGCCGTCGCTGCGTTGGCCAGGATGCCGCCGCCTCGGCCCCCCACGACATTGGCGGGCAGGCCAGAGCCGCCTGCGCCACCGGTGGCCTTGGTGCTGTTGCCGATCAGGATGGCGATCACCACCCCTGCGATGACGACGCCGGCGATGAGGCCGCCGATGACGGCTCGACTCATCCGTGTCTTCGGTGCGCTTGCCGTGGTCTTGCTGGATGCGTCTGGACTCAATTCAAGGGCTCCTCGTCGGAACAACGGTGATCAGGGCCGGATATCGTGCGTCGATTGTTCCATCTCGCTCGCCCCGGCCTCGGCAGACTGGTGCCATGCTGAACCTGCGCATCTCTTCCCCCGGAGACAAGACCGACGACGTCCTGAGAATCCTGCAGGCGGACCCCGGCGTGAGCAGCCTCGCTGTCGTACGCGGTGCCTCACTGCGTCCGGTCGGCGACCTGGTGACGGCCGACGTGGCACGGGAGGCCGCCAACGATGTCATCGAAGGGCTGCACCGGCTGGGCGTCCACCGGGAGGGCTCGTTGCACATCGACCCGGTGGGCACCTGGATCTCGCAGAATGGGTACGAGGCCGAGCGCAGAACGCCCGGCAGCGGCGCCGACGCGGTGGTGTGGCCTGAAGTCACCCAACGCGCCTACGAGGATTCCGAGCTGAACTGGACGTATGCCAGCTTCATGACCCTGGCCACCCTCATCGCCTCCATCGCGATCGTGCTGGACTCCCAGATCCTCGTCATCGGCGCGATGGTGCTCGGGCCCGAGTTCGGAGCTGTCGCCGCGCTGGGGGTCGCGCTGGTCCGACGCCGGTTCGGCCTGCTCGGGCTCGCGAGCCGCACCCTTGCGGGCGGCTTCGCCATCGCCATCGCCATCACCACGGTCGCGATCCTCGGTGCCAAGGCGCTGGGCTGGATCACCCTCGCAGACGTGACAGGCCCACGGCCCGGAACCGACTTCATCTACTTCCCGGACAAGTGGTCGTTCATCGTGGCAGTCATCGCTGCCGCCGCCGGAGTCCTCTCCATCACCTCCGCCAGGACAGGGGGCCTGTCAGGAGTCTTCATCTCGGTCACCACCATCCCTGCGGCGGGAAACGTCGCGCTGGGCATTGCCTTCGGCGTCGGCGATGAAATCTGGGGCAGCACCTTTCAGCTCCTGATCAACCTTTCAGGAATGGCCATCGCCGGGTGGGCCACCCTTGCACTGCAACAACTGGTCTGGGCAAGGATGTCGGCCAGACGAACCCATTTCTTGCGTCGTATCCGGCACGGATAGGCGGCGGATCACGCTATTGTGGCCCGAGATTTCCGGGAATTGTCCACGGGCCATAGCGATCCAATCCGATCAGACCGACTGATGGTGTCCCGAATCACGGCGAAATGCCCGGATTTCTGTCTATAGCCTGAAACCCAGGACCCCGTCCAGACGTATGCCCCAAGCGTCTGGCTCTGTGGGCCTATACCTCGGTCTGCCACCCCCTCTCCTTGGGTGCAGCACCTCGCTCTGGCCGCGATCCCGGCGGTGCCTGACATGGTTTGGCAGCGGGCTGGGCACCCTGGGAGAACGGTGCGGATGTGTCTTTCGTATGCACTTGGGGGGATTGCCAAATCTGATACTCCGGTCAGGCTTGCGTCCTCAACAGGTGCGCCCGGGTTTCTCCCGGGCTGCCCAGGAACACGAAACCGGATCCCATGGAGGACCCTTGAGAATTCTTCGCGTGAAACGACTGACCATCCCGAAGATCGCCGTCTTGGCAACCGGCTTGGCGGTCGCCGGCCTGGTGGCCACCCTCAACCCGGCACCCGCCCAGGCCTTCACAGGCAAGACCGAGGTCTGCACCGGCTGTCACACCGCGGGTGGCTCGGTGACGGCGACATCACTCAGCCCCACCGTGGCGTCCGGCGCCGCATACACGGTTGCCCTCGACTTCACCGGAGGCACGAGTCCCAACGCCTTCTGGATCTCAGGCAATGGCGCGAACGTGACAGGCAGCGGCGCCACCTCGGCGTCCATGACAGCCCCCGTAGCGGCAGGTAGCTACACCTACACCGTGTGGGTCCGCTCCGGCGTCGCCGCCTCCACCACCTACACCATCACCGTCGGCGCCGCTACGACGACTGCGCCGGCGACGACTGCGCCGGTCACGACTGCGCCGGTCACGACTGCGCCGGTCACGACTGCGCCGGTCACGACTGCGCCGGTCACGACTGCGCCGGTCACGACTGCCCCGGTCACGACTGCCCCGGTCACGACAGTCCCCCCGGTGGGCACACTTCCGGTGATCAAGGTCGGAGAGGACGACCTGAGTCCGACAAGCCTGGTCGGCGCGAAGCACCTTTCGATGTACACAGGGACCGGCGCCACCTGCGCCGGTTGTCACAGTGCTGCCGGCACGATGGCTCCCCCCGCAATCTCGGGTGAAGGCCTGACCATGGGCGGCAACACGGCCTGCGGCAGCTGTCACGCCGCGGGCAAGGAGGAGCCCACGGTCTTCGTCGCCCAGATGAAGCCTGCCGCAGCCGCCACCACCACGACCCCGACCTATGGTCGCTGCAACACGTGCCACACGGTCGTTTCTGACGGAGACTCGGACGAGGGTGACTCGCACGACGGTGACTCGGACAAGGGTGACTCGCACGACGGTGACTCGCACGACGGTGACTCGCACGACGGTGAGTCGCACGCCGGAGAGTCGCACGCCGGAGACTGGGACAACGCAAGGTCACACTTCTGAGAGTCAGACGCTGAACCTTCACAGGTGAACCCACTTTGAGGGGCCATGCCCGACGATGTCGAGCATGGCCCCTCGTCGTCGGGCAATGTCCCTGCCCATCCATGAGAGTGCGCTCCCCGGTCTGGCCCGCCCCCGCGGCCAATGGCGAGCGGGTACTCGTCCGGGTGCCTGTGCGCGGGTCATACTCTCCACTGTGCAGCAGAAGGAGTCGGGCGTCAGGCGCGGGCGCCGCGCGTCCGTGGCCTTCATCGTTGCTGTATCGATGACCCTGCTGGTGGTGGCAGGTGGGTTTGGCCCGGCCTTGGAAGGGGACACCTGGGCTTTGGTCTAGCTGTTCGTTCCCGCCCCCGTGATGGTGGCCGCGAGCCTCCTCCACCCGCTGCCTCGGACACCGTCCTCGGCCTTGCTGAGCAGGTCAGGTTCCGGAACAGGATGGCGCTGGTTCTTCAGGCCGTACCTGGTTCCCCTGTTTGCCCCGATCGGCTGCGCTGCGGGCGAGTACCTGGGCGCCGGCCTCTCGATGCTGAGGACGCCCGCCCGGGGACTTGGCCCGCGTGTGTTCGGCCAGGATGCCTACGGACCGTGTCGAATCGGTTCGGCTCTTCGCCTTCCTCGCCGTGATGGTGGGGATGGGCCTGACGATCTGGGCCGTGCTCGTTGCGTTTCCCAACGCTGTCACCGGCCGTCTCACAGTCCTCACGAGCGAAGCCGGACTATTGCTGGGGGCAACGGACCCCGGCACGCCGGACTGGGCCCCCTGGGTCGCACGGGCAGGAGCAGCCATCCTGATCGCCGCCTGCGCCACGGTATGGCGGACAGGGCCATCGCGGTGATGTCCAGGCGCAGCGCGGAGAGGACCCCTACCCCCAGACAGCAGCGAAACCCCTGATCAGCAGGGGTTTCGCCGTCAGAAGGGCACGCTACCTGGGGTTAGGGCAGCGCCACGAAGATGGGCGGGCAGTTGACGACGACCCCTGCGGCGCGCAGCCCGCGAATTTCGGGGTCCTGGTTGCTGGGCCCGTTGGGCGCGGCATTGACAACCTTGCCGGCGTCGAACAGCTTCTTGACGTCTTGGTGTGACGTCAGACGGACACGCTGGCCGTTGTCGATGGCGGTCTGCGTCCAGGCGACCGGGTGCACGTCCCACAGGGGGCTGTAGTCGAGCGCCGAGCAGTTCGCCGGATCGGTCGGATCGCTGCACTGCGGCTCTTCGCGGATGATGTTCAGCGGGTCGCCCTCGCCGGCGACTGCGGACTGCAGACCCTGACGCTGCGGATTGTCGACGCCGCGCGGACCGTTGACGATCGGGATGATGGCTTCGCGAGCTGAGGTCGACGGATCGTCGTTGCCTGCACTCGGCGCGGCTGCGAGGTTCGGCGCATAGGTGGCGTTCTCGAGCGCGGCCACGACGGTGTCGGATGAGTCGGTGCTCAGATAGAGGACGTCGCGTCCGAGGTAGAAACCGGCGGTGAGCTGCAGAGTGACCTGGTCCTTGGCCCGGTTGAG
>JBBRZQ010000125.1:0-13590 GCA_038236535.1 Actinomycetales bacterium | reverse complement strand
TACCGCGACGGGCACTGCCGCTTCCCCGGCTGCGCCCGGGGCGCGACCCGCTGCGAACCAGACCACATCATCCCGTTCTCCCGGGGCGGGCCGACCACCATCTCGAACCTGGTCAGCCTGTGCACACACCACCACCGGGTCAAACACCAGGCCGGCTGGACCCTGACCATGACCCCCGACGGCCACTGCACCTGGACAGACCCCCACCAATGCCAGTACGCCACGGACCCCGTCAACCACCACCAGATGGCTGCCTGTCCGACCCTGCCCACCGGACGTGCACGCCTGACCGGACGGCTGCCACTGCCCCATGCCACTGCTGCCAGTGCCTGGGCGCGACGGCTGTTAGTGCTTTCATGCACGCACCACATCAGCTCGGCGACTGTTGTCGGGGCTTCATTCGACTGCTGTCATGAGACCCGATTCCGCGGTACTGCGAAGTGATCCGCCGAAGCCTCACCACCAGGACGGCGAGCCATCCAGCCGCGGACGAACGCCGGGCAACGTGGCCGTCCTTCTCCCTCTGGCCGTCCTTCTCGCTCACGGACCGGACCCACACGGGCCGGACCCTCAAACGTTGGTGACGAGGTCCAGGGCGATGTCCAGGATCGGGGAGGAGTGGGTCAGCCCGCCAACGCTGAGGAAGTCGACCCCCGTTTCTGCATAGGCGAGCGCGGACTCCAGGGTCAGCCCGCCGGTCGCCTCCATCTCGACGGCCTCACCAGTGCCCCTGACAGTCTCGACAGTGTCCCTCAACAGGCCGACGGACATGTTGTCGCACAACAAGAACCGCGCCCCCGCGGCCACGGCTTCGAGGGCCTCAGCAGTGGTGGTGACCTCGACCTGGATGTCCACGGCCGGATAGGCCAGGTGAACAGCGGCGAAAGCCGCGGACACCGAACCCGCGGCCAGCTTGTGGTTGTCCTTGATCATGGCGACGTCGTGCAGACCCATCCGCTTGTTGGTGCCCCCTCCGCAGCGCACGGCATACTTCTCCAGCGCGCGCAGTCCCGGGGTCGTCTTACGGGTGTCCAGGACCATGGCTCCAGTGCCCTCCAGGACATCGGCCCACGCCCTGGTGTGAGTGGCGACTCCGGAGAGCCGGCTGAGCAGGTTCAGCATCGTGCGCTCCCCCACCAGCGTGGCGCGGGTCGACCCTCGCAGGATGGCGATGACGTCCCCCTCGCGGACCCGGTTACCGTCCTCCTCGAGCAGCTCGACATCCACCTCGCTCGATCCGATCCGCTGGGTCACCGCACGATAGACCAGCGAGATCAGCGGAGCTCCGGCCAGAACGCCGTCAGCCCTGGCCACCACGTGCGCGGTGCTGCGCTGGCTGGCGGGAATGGTCGCCGAGCTCGTCACGTCAAGACCAGGGAAGCCGCCGAGATCCTCGTCGAGAGCGCCGTCGACAACGGCCTGAGCGCGGGCCTCCGGAAAGACGTTCACGAGTGCCCCCGGGGCGCCACGTGGTGGAACGACATGGTGACAGCCCCGTCCTTCGTGCGAACAGCATGGATGTTGCCGAGCCATCGAGCATCGTCGCGCTCGGTGAAGTCCGAGCGGATATGTCCACCCCGAGTCTCCTCGCGCAAGGCCGCCATACCCGTCAGCAGCTGGCCCACGTGAAGCACGTTGGAGGTCTCCCACGAGTCGGGATCCGCCGTCAGGCCTGCCGACGCGTCGGAGATGGCCTGGAGGTTCTTGGCCGCCTGGGCCAGCGAGTCCGCACAGCGCACAGCTCCGGCGCCGAGAGTCATCGCCCGCTGGACTGCGGTGCGTTCGCGGCCGGCAACCAGCGTGGTGCCCTCGTCGCGGACGAAGGGCTCAGCCGGGGTCAGCTCTCCCGCGGACAGGCGCAAGGTGATGTCGTCAGCGATGCGATAGGCGAAGACCAGGCCCTCGAGCAAAGAGTTGGAGGCGAGCCGGTTGGCGCCGTGGACCCCTGTGCAGGAGACCTCACCGCAGGCGTACAACCCGGCGACGCTGGACCGGCCCCTGACGTCCGTGAGCACTCCCCCGCTGGCGTAGTGCTGGGCCGGGGCCACCGGCAGCAGCTCGGTCACCGGGTCGAAACCGAGCTCGCGGCAACGCGCGAGGATGGAGGGGAACCGCTTCTCGAGGAACTCCCGGCCGAGGTGGCGTGCGTCCAGATAGACGTGGTCTGTATCGGTCTCGGCCATCCGGGCAACGATGGCCTTGGCCACGATGTCTCGGGGTGCGAGGTCTGCCAGAGGGTGAACCCCCGACATGAACCGCACGCCGTCACGGTCCACCAGGAAGGCGCCCTCGCCGCGCATCGCCTCGGAGAGAAGCGGCTGCTGGCCGCTGGAGCCCTCGCCCAGCCACAGGACCGTGGGGTGGAACTGGACGAACTCGAGATCGGCGATCACCGCACCGGCCCGCAGGGCCGCCGCCACGCCGTCACCGGTGGCCACCGAGGGGTTCGTGGTGGCCGAGTAGATCTGCCCGATCCCGCCGGTGGCCAGCACAACAGCCCGGGCAAGGGCTGCACCGACGCCATCCATCTGACCCTCGCCGATCACGTGCAGCGTGACGCCACACACCCGGGAGTCCTTGTCCTGCAACAGATCCACGACCAGCGCGTGCTCGACGACCTCGATGCCCGGATCTTCCTTGACCGCCATCATCGCAGCATCCAGCGAGGCGATCAGCGCCCGGGAGATCTCCTTTCCGGTCGCGTCCCCGCCGGCATGGGCGATCCGGTTCCGACCGTGACCGCCCTCCCTGGTCAGTGAGATCTCGCCGTCGGACCCGCGGTCGAACTTGGTCCCGAGGGTCGCCAGCTCACGGACCCGGGCCGGGCCCTCGGAGACCAGGATGCGCACAGCCTCTTCGTCGCAGACCCCGGCACCGGCAACCAGGGTGTCGGCCAGATGTTCCTCAGCGGAGTCCGCAGGATCCAGAGCGGCCGCGATCCCGCCCTGAGCCCACATCGTCGACCCCTCGGAGAGCACGGTCTTGGTGACCAGGAGCACACGGTCGACCCGCTGTCGCAGACGCAGGGCTGCGGTGAGCCCGGCGATGCCCGAGCCGACGACGATGACATCGGCCGAGATGACCCACCCTGGCTCCGGCGCGGTCAGCCTGGCCGGGATGCGGAGCATCATCTCTGACCCCGGGGCGTGCCCGATGCGGCCAGCCCGAACCCGTCGGGGACCAGCGCCGGATCGTCGCCGATCTCAACGATGCGGTTGCCGTGGTCGACAAAGACCACGCGGGGCACGAACCTCCGGGCCTCGGCCTCGTCCATCTGAGCGTAGGCAATGACTATCGCAATGTCGCCGGGCTCGATCAGGTGGGCGGCTGCACCGTTGATGCAGATCTCTCCTGACCCGGACTCCCCCTCGATCACATACGTGGTCAGCCGGTTGCCGTTCGTCACGTCGACCACGTCCACCCTTTCACCGGGCAGAAGCCGGGCGGCCTCCAGCAGCGTGCGGTCGATGGTCACCGAGCCGACGTAGTCCGGGTCAGCCTGGGTGACGGTCACCCTGTGGAGCTTGGCGTAGAGCATGGTGCGTTGCACAGGAATGTCCTTCAGCTCGGAGTGCTTGTCAGGTCGTCTGGGTTGTTGCCGCGCCCGGCGTCCTCGGAGAAGACCTCCAGGGCCCCACCGCCAGGACCGATATTGACCGGGACGTTGTCGATCAGGCGGGTGGTCCCCACCCGGCCGGCGACGGCAAGCAACGCCTCGCCGCGGTACCACTCAGGCACGTCCTCCAGCGTGGCAGGATCCACCAGCACCAGATAGTCGATGAGGGCCAGCGGCTCCCTGACGAGCACCGCCCGCGCAGCACGGCGAACGGCCGAGGGCCCCTCGACGGCTGCTGCGGCGCCTGCTCGCAGAGCCCGGGACAGGCACAGGGCGGTCTCGCGGTCCGACTCGCCCAGATACATGTTGCGACTGCTCAGGGCCAGTCCGTCGACCTCCCTGACCGTGGCGACCGCGACGACCTCGGCCGGGAAGTCCAGGTCGCGAGCCATCCGGCGGATGAGCAGCAGCTGCTGGGCATCCTTCTGGCCGAAGTACGCATGGTCGGCGTGAGTGAGGTGAAGCATCTTGCCGACCACCGTCAGCACCCCGTCGAAGTGTCCCGGGCGGGCCTGGCCCTCGAGGACGTTCCCGAGCGGCCCGGCAGAGACCCGAACCCCCGGGTCACCCTCGGGATACACGACACTGGGCGTCGGCATAAAGACGAGGTCAACGCCTTCACGCCGGCAGATCTCCAGGTCAGCCTCGTTGGTGCGGGGGTACCGTGCGAGATCCTCGCGCGGGCCGAACTGCAGCGGGTTGAGGAAGATCGTCACGATGACGTGCCGCGCCCTGGCCCTCGCGTGCCGGATCAGCGTGGCGTGCCCCTCGTGTAGGGCCCCCATCGTCATGACCACGCCGATGTCGCCGTCGCCCAGCGCAGCCTTGGCTGCTCGCAGCTGTTCACGGGTCCTCGCGACGACCGGCCCCGGGCCAGCCTGGCTCGACGGGGCGCCGGGGGTGCCTGTGATGTCGGCGACGTCAACAGGATCCGTGGTGTCTGTGTGGTCAAAGATCTCGGTCACGAGTGTTCCTCCGGTGCAGCAAGGATGTCGAGCAAAGGCTCGGCGCCGGCCGCTGTCAGCCGTCCGCTGGCCAGCGCCCGTTCTGCGGTCGCCCTCGCCAGCGCCACATACGTTGGCCGGATGTCGGGGGTCTGCTGGCTGAGTTGTGCCAGATGAGCAGCAACCGTACCCGCATCCCCCCGGGCCACCGGCCCGGTGAGAGCGCCGTCACCCAGCCTGAGCGCATTGTCGAGCGCGGCGTGCAGCAGGGGCGCGATCAGCCGTTGCGGGTCCTGCACCCCTGCAGAGCCCAGCACCTGCATGGCCTGGGCCACCAGAGTCACCAGGTGGTTGGCGCCATGGGCGAGGGCTGCGTGGTACATCGGCCGGTCCTGCTCCTGGATCCACATCGGCTCGGCACCCATCTCGACCACCAGCGCCTCCGCAACGACCCGCAGCGCCTCGGGGGCGGTGACCCCGAAGCAGCAGTCGGTCAGCCGGACCAGATCCATCGAGGTGCCCGTGAACGTCATCGCCGGGTGCAGCGCCAGCCCCATGATGTGATGGCCCGCAGCCGCCTCGAAGACCGCCGCGCCGTACCGCCCGGAGGTATGCACCACGAGCTGCCCGGCCTGCCAGGAGCCGGTCGAGCTCAAACCGGCGATCAGCGCGGGCAAGACGTCGTCAGGGACCGTCAGCAGGACCAGCTCGGCCGTGGCGACGACCTCCTCAACAGTCATCACGGGTATGCCGGGCAGCAGCTCAGCCGCCCGCGCTCGGGACTCCTCGCTCACCCCCGAGACCGCCACCAGCCGGTGGCCGGCCCGCTGGAGGGCGGCACCGAGAACGGCACCGACCCGGCCGGTCCCCACGATGCCGACGTCGAGGCGGGCAGGTCGTTGCGTGCTTACGGGCTGGTCGGTCACGCCCGAAACGCTAGCGCGTTCGCGCAACACGTAGCGTCTGACCTGTGACATGGACTCCGTGGCAGCAGGCGTGGGGCAGAGCTCTCTATGGCGAGAACGGCTTCTACCTTCAGGCCGCCGGACCCGCCGGCCACTTTTCGACAGCCACCCAGGGGGTGCCCCAGATCGGTCGTCAGCTGGCCGGTGCCCTGCTGAGGCTGATGGACCAGGAGGGCCTCGACACCTTCGTGGACATGGGCTGCGGCCGCGGCGAGCTGCTCGAGCACGTTCACGCACTGGGACCACAGGTGCACTGTCTGGGCGTCGATGTGGTGGCCAGACCCGAGCTCAGCAGGCGGATCGGCTGGCTGCAGTCCCCGGGTGGAGAGCAGCTTCCGGACGACCTCGACGGCCTTACCAGCACCCTGGTCTTCGCCAACGAATGGCTTGATGTGGTGCCCTGCCCGATCGCCGAGCTGGACCAGGACGGCGAGCTCCGCGAGGTGCTGGTCGACGCCTCCACCGGGGAGGAACAGCTGGCGGATCCGGTCACCGGCACCAGCCGTCAGTGGTGCCAGTGGTTCTGGCCGGTCGAGGGACTGCAGCCGGGGGACCGCGTCGAGATCGGGCAGACCCGCGACGTCGCCTGGGACAACCTGGTATCCCGCCTCGGATCGGGTCTGGCGATCGCGGTCGACTACGGCCACACGATCGACTACCGACCGCCGCAGGGCACCCTGACCGGCTTCCGAGAGGGGCGCCAGGTCATGCCGGTTCCCGACGGGTCCTGCGACCTGACCGCTCACGTCGCCATGGACTCGCTCACCCACGACGACCTGATGGATCAGCGGAGCGCGCTGCGGCAGCTGGGGGTCAGCGGCCAGATACCCGGCCGTGATCTGGCGCGGAGCAGCCCCGCGGCATATCTTCAGGGCTTGAGCACAGCCTCAGCAGCCGCCGCGCTCACGGCAAAGGGCGGGCTCGGGGACTTTCTCTGGGCCTTCAGCCACGCGAGATGAAAGGATGAGTCCCTCATGTCATTCATCTCCGACGTTCGGCCTGCCCGTCGCCTGATGACCGGGCTCTGCCTCAGCGGCTTGGTTGCAGTGCTGAGCGGCTGCGGGAGCAACGCCTCCACGACCCCTGAGAACGTGGTGACCGTGACGGTCACGCCGACGATCACGGCCAAGGCGGCCAGGCCGACCGCGACGGTGGCCACCACAACGAGGGGCACGGCCAGGAGCGATGTGGTCGGCCGGAATTTCGACCTGGGCACGATCGTCGCGGTGGAGAAGGAGAACGGCGTCCCGGTGCTCATCTTTGACCGCTGGACCGCCCGAGACGTGTCGAGCTCCACGGTCGCCGCGCAGGGCGTCCCGATGCGGGTGCACTCCGATAGGCCCTTCGAGAACCAGAACACCAAGATCACCTACCGCATCCCCGTCTCGCAGGGGGCGATCTTCACCTACCGGCACTGTGTCGCGCTCGACCAGCCTGTCGAGAAGAAGACGTCGACCCTGGCCGAGTTCCAACACCTCCAGGACCCCGAAAGGGTGGTCCTTGTGAGCCTCGACACCAAGGGGCAGGTGGTCGAAGCACAGAACGACCCCGCCTGCTGATTGGCTGGCGCCTCATGGCCCGGTCGGCACGCATGACAGACTGCCGACATGACGACGTCGCGAGAACTCACTGTTGGTTCGCAAGAGCTCGCAGTCGGGGTGGACGCCAGCGGGCTCGAAACGGCCGACATGGTGCTCAACATCGGACCCCAGCACCCGGCCACCCACGGGGTACTTCGGTTGCGGCTTCTCGTCAACGGTGAACGCATCGTCAGCGCCGAGCCGATCGTGGGTTACATGCACCGTGGCGCCGAGAAGCTGTTCGAAGTGCGCGACTACCGGCAGATCATGGCTCTGGCCAACCGCCACGACTGGCTGTCGGGGTTCGCCAACGAGCTTGGGGTCGTATTGGGGGTCGAAGCCATGCTCGGGATGGAGGTTCCCGAGCGCGCCACCTGGATCCGTACGCTGATGTCCGAGCTCACCCGTGTGTTGAGCCACCTGGTGTTCCTCGGCTCCTACCCCCTTGAGCTGGGTGCCATCACCCCGATCTTCTACTCCTTCCGTGAGCGCGAAGAGCTCCAGGCCGTGCTCGAAGAAGCCACCGGCGGGCGGATGCACCTCATGTACTGCCAGGTCGGCGGTCTCAAGGCGGACCTTCCCGCCGGCTGGCTGGGGCGGGCCGAATCGGCGATCCGGGCCGTGAGGGGCCGCCTGCCCGACCTCGAGAGCCTGCTCGTCGGGAACGAGATCATCGAGGCCCGGGCCCGCGGAGTGGGCATCCTGCGTCCCGAGACCATCGCGGCCTATGGCGTCTCAGGTCCCATCGCCCGCGCCTCGGGCGTCGACATGGATCTGCGTCGCGACGAGCCGTACCTGGCCTACGGCGAGCTGTTCGTCGAAGGCGGGCCGGGCCGGGTGGTCACCCGCACTGTCGGCGACGGCCTCGCCCGGCTGGAGTGCCTGATTGAGCAGGTCCACGTGAGCCTCGACATCGCCGAGCACTGCCTCGGCGTCCTTGGATCGCTTCCTCAGGGGCCGGTCAACGTCAAGCTGCCCAAGATGGTTAAGGTCCCAGAAGGCCATCGCTACACCCAGACGGAGAACCCTCTGGGCTTCAACGGCTACTACCTGGTCTCACGTGGCGAGAAGACCCCGTGGCGGATGAAGCTGCGCTCCGCGTCCTTCAACAACGTCTCCGTGCTGTCGGCACTGCTGCCAGGCAACCTCATCTCCGACATGGTGTCCATCCTGGGCTCGATGTTCTTCGTCGTCGGAGACGTCGACAAGTAAACAGAGACTCGTGCGTCAGGGATCCCGTACGAAGGATTCCCGTAGTGAAGATCTCCGGGTCAGGGTGACCGGGCTGCGTCAGTATCCGCTGCCTCAGTATGCGCGATGACTGTCTGGCGAGCTGTCGGGCTCTTGCTCATCCCGGTTACGGTCGTCTTCCCGGTGAGGGTGATTCTGATCCACCCGGCACATCGCCTGGGCCAGCAGACCGGCCACCACCATCAGCACCCCTCCCGCGGCCAGCGCAGCCAGTCTCAGGGCGAGCGCACGGCGCGAAGCGATATCAAGGTCAGGCACCAGCAGGAGTATCTGCGAGAGGTACCAGCCGGTGACCAACGCCCCGGTCAGGGCTGATGCCTGAGCCAGCACCACGGTCCGCATGGCGCGCATCGGGTTGAGCGACTTCCCGGCCTGTCCGCGCAGGAAGCGGCGAACCGGCAGGGCCGCGAAGAACACGCCAAACGCCATGAACACCAGGACGAGAAGCGCGCCCCAGGAGGCGGGTGGCAGAGTGCCGCCATGCCCCGTCCAGATGCGCAGCACCAGGTAGCAGAAAGCAGTGGCGACCAGCCCGACCAGCAGCACCAGCCGGATGGTGACGCCCCGACCGTTCACCATGATGGACCCCCCCGGGGCTCGTGGAAGGACTGCGGAGTCACCATGCAGGGCTCCAGTCAGGGCCCGGCCGCACGCCGGCCCCGGGTTCCCCCTCGTCAACCCCGCGTTCAGTGCGCTCGATCAGCTCACCAACCGGAACCACAGCCTGGCCGACCCGCAGCCGTGCCTGAGCGTCGACGGCAGCCCACGGGGCCAGCACGAACGCCCGCTCATGGGCGCGGGGATGGGGCAGCATCAGCTCGGGGTCGTTGCTGACCAGGTCCGACCCCGACCCGGGATCGCCGTACTGGATGAGGTCGAGGTCCAGGCTCCTGGCCCCCCAGCGGGTCTCGCGTACCCTGCCATGGTCGGCCTCGATCCCGTGCAGCTCAGTGAGCAGCGCAAAGGCCGCCAGCCTGGTCCGGGCGAGAACGACAGCGTTCAGGTAGACGGGCTGATCGGGTCCACCCACCGGGTCGGTCTCGAAGAGGCCTGAGACGGCCGTGACCTGCACTCCGTCGATCTCGGCCAGCTGCCGGACGGCGGCCTCGAGCGTGGCCTGCACTGCCCCGAGGTTGGCGCCCAGCGCGATCACCACCGGCAGATCACGCTCGCGTTCGACCACCACCCGGACGTCCTCGAACGGCACCCCCACCGGAGCCTGCGGTTTGTGGACGGTGACCTCAACCGCCTGAACCAGAGGTCGGGCCAGGGCAACCGCGGCGATCTGCCCGGCCAGCGTCTCGATGAGGTCCAGGGACGGCCCGGTGATGAGCTCCACGATGTCTGCGGCCACCTCGGCGTAGTTGACCGTGTGCGCGAGCAGATCACTGCCGCCGGGCCGGCGCAGGTCGACCTCGAGCATCACATCCACCACGAAATCCTGCCCGTCGGCCTTCTCCGCGTCCAGGACCCCGTGAAAGCCCCGGGCCGAGATACCTTGCAGAACTATGCGGTCCGTCATCGCCCAGCCTCCATCGCGGCGACCACCCGGAGAGCATCGACACTTGAGGCCACATCGTGGACGCGCACCCCCCAGACTCCCGCCAGTCCTGCGATCACCGTGGTCGCGGCGGTGGCCGCGTCTCGCTGGTCGGGCGGCCGGGCCGGGCTGTCCGCCGGGACGCCCAGAGCGCCTAGGAAGGCCTTGCGCGAGGTCCCGACCAGCACCGGCAGCCCGAGAGATGTCAGCGCGTCCAGATGCGCCAGCAGGGACCAGTTGTGCCGGGCCTGCTTGGCGAAGCCGAACCCCGGGTCCAGGATCAGCTGGTCGCGGCTCACCCCACGGGCGGACAGGTCGGTGACCCGCTCGTTCAGCGCCCGGCACACCTCGGCGACCACATCGCCATATGACGTGTGGTCCTGCATCAGGTCGCTGTGACCACGCCAGTGCATCACCACGTAGGGCACGCGTGCAGCAGCCACGACCCGTGCCATGTCCGGGTCGGCCAGGCCTCCGCTGACGTCGTTCACGATGGCGGCACCCGCCTGGACCGCCTGCTCGGCGACCGAGGCCCTCATCGTGTCGACCGAGACCCGGGCCCCGGCCCGGGACAGCTCGCGGATCACCGGGAGCACCCGGTGCAGCTCCTCCTCGCGAACCGGCCGGTCCGCGCCCGGACGGGTGGACTCGCCGCCGACGTCGAGGATGTCAGCGCCCTGCTCGAGCAGGGCCAGACCGTGCGCCACCGCGGCCTCAGGGTTGAACCACCTGCCACCGTCGCTGAAGGAGTCAGGAGTGACGTTGACAACGCCCATCACCAGAGTGCTCACGGTCATGCCCCGCTGAAGCGCCGCAGATGCGGCCAGGTGAGGAACGCCTCCGCCTCGAGCGCGGCCACCACGATGCGGGGCAGGTCCCGGGCCGACGGGTAGACCACGAACCGGGGCACCCAGGCCGGCTGGAACTTGGCGTTGAAACGGTAAAGGCTCTCGATCTGGAACCAGCGAGAGGCAAAAAGCAGCACCCGTCGCCACCCCTTCAGGAACGGTCCGGCGCCGAGCCGCTCCCCGCGTTCGAGAGTGGACCGGAAGACCGCGAAGTTGAGGGAGACGTGCTTGATTCCCAGCTCGGGACTCATTCTGAGGGCGTCCACGATGAGCAGCTCGTTGACGCCTGCATCAGCGGTACGGTCGCGGCGCATGAGGTCCAGGGACATCCCGTCCGGGCCCCACGGGACGAACTGCAGGAATGCCCGCATGACGCCGTCCTGACGGGCCACCACGAAGACGCAGTCGGGGTCGACCGGGTCCACCAGCCGCCCCAGGGCCATCGAGAAACCACGCTCGGTCTCGGTGCCACGCCAGGCGTCGGCGTCGATCAGGGCACGGCGCCTCTCCCCCTCGGAGACGGTACCGGCCCTCAGCACCTCCGTGGTGTAGCCGGCTCGTTCGATCCGTTTCACCATCTGCCGGACGTTGCGCATCGGGCGGCCTTCGAGAGAGAACTCCGCCACGTCCACCACGGCCTCGTCGCCGAGCTCCAGGGCGCTGAAGCCGGTCACCCGGCACCAGATGTTGCCGGCTCGCTCCGAGCAGCCGATCACGGCCGGCGTCCAGGCATGCCGCTCTGCCTCGGCCAGGAAGCTGGCGATCGCACCGGGCCACGCCTCAGGGTCGCCCAGCGGGTCGCCGCTTGCCAGCATCACCCCTGAGACGACGCGGTAGGCGATCGCCGCCTTGCCTGACTCGGACCAGACCACGCTCTTGTCCCGGCGCAGGTTGAAGTAGCCCAGGGAGTCCGGGCTCCGCCGGAGCAGCGAGCGCATGGCGCACTCGTCAGTGTCGGTGAGCTCGGGGCGCGGCTCGGGGGGGCGCAGCACCAGATAGATGGTGATCAGCGCCGTCATCAGGCCCAGAGCGGTCAGCACGAAGTCATTCAGGTCGTTGAAGCGGTCGGGACGGAAGACCAGCGGGCCGTTGAAGCCGACCAGGCCCAAGACCACTTCCTGGACCATCTCGGTCAGACTCGGCGGCCCGCCCACCACGTGCTGGCGCAGGAAGGTCACCATGAGCAGCCCGACGGCCAGGCTTGCGGCCGACAGCACGAAGAACACCCGGACCGCCCGCCAGCGGGTCCGCGGGTCACCAAGCGCCCGGAACTCCTCCCGGTAGACGATCAGGGCGATCAGCACGGTCAGCGACAGGAGCAGCGGCACGAACTCGAACTTGACGATGTGCAGGGCGACGCTGACGGCAAGCAGCCCCACAGCAGCCCGCCAGGCCCGACGCTTGCGCCGGCGCAGGCCATGAGCCAGCAGCAGCAGCATGATGCCGGAGACGACCGTCGCCGCAGAAGCCGCTGCCACGGCACCCGGGATCACGTCGGTCAGCGGATGCAGGCGGTGCCGCCAGCCCGGCGCCATACCGGTGGCGATGTCGGCGAAGCCGACCAGGTAGGTCAGGGCGCCGACAACGGCCGGAGCCCTCGAGCGACGCTTGCTGAAGCCCGCCCGGAGCGGGGACGGACGCGGCGAAACCTGTGGTGACGGGCGTGATGAGACGCGATCGCTCACCGGAGACCGCCCAGCACCAGTCCCATCGCCTCGGCGCGGGTTGCCGGATCGCGCAGCTGGCCTCGCACGGCCGAGGTGATAGTTCGTGAGCCAGGCCTGCGGACCCCGCGCATCGACATGCAGAGGTGTTCGCACTCGATCACCACCAGGGCGCCAAGGGGCTTGAGGTGCTCGACCAGCGCATCGGCGATCTGGGTGGTCAGCCGCTCCTGAACCTGCGGGCGTCGCGCATAGACATCCACCAGCCGGGCCAGCTTGGACAGCCCGGTCACCCGCCCGTCACGACCAGGGATGTAGCCGACGTGGGCGACCCCGTGAAACGGCACGAGGTGATGCTCACAGGTGCTGTAGACCTCGATGTCACGCACCAGGATGAGCTCGTCGTGCCCGATCTCGAAGGTCGTCGTGAGAACGTCCTCGGGCTTCTGGGCCATCCCGGCGAAGATCTCGACGTAGGACCGGGCCACCCGGGCAGGGGTGTCGGCCAGCCCGTCGCGGTCGGGATCCTCGCCGATCGCCAGCAGGATCTCGCGCACTGCCCGCTCTACCCGCTCCTGGTCAATCGCGACGGGGATCGCCATGACCGCCCTCTGGAAGCTCGATCACAACCGTTGCCGGGTTATCCTCGACCTCGATCCGGGTGGTTTTGGCGGGGACGGTGTCCTGGGGCTTCAGCCCCTCGGAGCCGTTGGACCTGGGGCCCTCGGACATGGCGGCGTGCTCCGCCGGTGTCATCACCGGTGGCACGTCGCTGACGTGACGACGCTCGCTGGAGAGCCAGACCGGACGTGCCGGGCGCTTGACGACGCTCGCGAAGATGTCGGTGAGCTGGTTCTTGGCCAGCGTCTCCTTCTCGAGCAGCTCGAGCACCAGGTGGTCGAGCACCTGGCGGTTGTCGTTCAGGGCGTGCCAGGCCTCGTCGTGCGCGGCCTCGATCAGACGACGGATCTCTTCGTCGACCACGCCGGCCACAGCCTCGGAGTAGTCGCGCTGATGACCCATGTCACGACCGAGGAAGACCTCGCCGCTGCCGTCCTGGCCCAGCTTGATGGCACCGATCCGCTCGCTCATGCCGAACTGGGTGACCATCCGCCTGGCCAGCGTGGTGGCTTTCTCGATGTCGTTGCCGGCGCCGGTGGTGGGGTCGTGGAAGATCATCTC
>JBBRZQ010000124.1:0-13630 GCA_038236535.1 Actinomycetales bacterium | reverse complement strand
TGGTATGACGCCACCGACCTCCTGCTGACCGCGACCGCCGTGGTCCGTGCCGGGCTCAGCGGACCCGCGCCGGCACCCACCGCGTCCGTTCTTGCCATCGACCTGGGGCCGGTGCTGCTCTACCTGCCGCAGGACCTCAGCCATGCAGAGACCGGGTTCGCCCTGGCGCTGGCCGGGCTGACCGACCTGCAGGTCATCGCCGGGCTCACCGGAGACGCCCGGGCCGACCGTGGGGTCCTGTCCACGCTGGGCGCCGTCGCCCCCGGGGCCCGGCTGCCCGCCGTCGAGAGCGAGCCCTTCGCCGACCGCATCCTGAACGCCTCGGACTCCGACGACGAGGTGCGCTGTGTCGTCCGCGAGGTGGTCCGGACCCTGCAGTCGGTGCCGGCCCACCGCCTCGCCGTCCTGTACGCCGACCACTCGCCGTACGCCCGGCTGCTGCACGAGCACCTGGGCTCGGCAGGCATCACCACCAACGGCCCAGGCGTCCGCGCGGTCAGCGAGCGGGCCGTGTCCCGGCTGCTGCTCGGGCTGCTGGAGACCGGGCGCACCGGCTTCCAGCGCGCCGACGTGCTGCGGACCCTCGGTGAGGTCGGCGCCCGCGACTTCACCGGGATGCGGATCAGCGTCTCGCGCTGGGAGCGGATCTCACGCGAGGCCGGGGTGGCCGCCGGCGACCAGTGGGAGACCCGGCTCGGGACCTACGCCGAGAATCTGACCGCGAGGATCGCGGCCGAGCAGCGACAGGACGAGCCGTTCCAGTCCGCCATCGCCGCAGCCCAGCGGGACCTCGAGGCGGTGCTGGCGTTGCAGGACTTCGTCCTTGAGCTGCAGGAGTGGTTTGCCGCGATCGCCGGCCCGGGCACCTGGGAGGATCTCGCGGCCTGGGCCCGGGGCCTGCTGCACTCGCTGATCCCCCCGGACGACGTGGCCCGGATGCCGCTGGAGGAGCAGTACGCGGCCAGCGTCATCGAGCGCACCCTCAGCGGCCTGGCCGCCTTGGACGAGACCGGCACGACGCCCAGCATCGAGGGCCTGGCGGAGGTGCTCTCGCTCGAGCTCGACTCGGCTCTGCCACGGGTCGGCCGGTTTGGCGAGGGCGTCCTGGTGGCGCCGGTGACCCACGCCATCGGGCTCGACTGCGATGTCATCTATCTGGTCGGCCTGTCCGAGGACCTGTTCCCCGGGCGGCGCCGGGACGACTCCCTGCTGCCCGAGCGGGTCCGCGAGCGCACCGCCGGCCAGCTTCCCTCGATCCGGGCGGTGGTGGACCGCCGGCAGCGTGCCCTGCTGGCCGCGTTCAGCTCCGCGGGCCAGGTGGTGGCGAGCTTCCCGCGGGGAGACCTGCGCCGGCATACCGAACGCGTGCCCAGCCGCTGGCTGCTGCCCACCCTGCGCCACCTCAGCGGCAACCCCTCGCTGGCCGCCACCGAGTGGAGTGCGGCAGCCGGCGGGTGGCTGTCGACCTCGCACTCGTATGCCGGGTCGCTGCTGTCCACCGACCTCCCGGGCACCGCGCAGGAGTGGCGGGTGCGCGCGGTCTCGGCCCACCTCGACCTGGCCGACAACGCCCTGTCCGCCTCACTGGCGATGACCCGGGGCCGGGAGTCCGCACGGTTCACCCGTTTCGACGGGAACCTGGCCGAGAGCCGTCGGGCGCGGGGCCTGCCCGACTTCGCCGACGGCACCCGGCTGGTCTCGCCCACCCAGCTCGAGCGCTACGCCCTCTGCCCGTACGAGTACTTCGTCCGCCGGCTGCTGCACGTCGAGCCGGTCGAGACGCCGGGGCAGGAGGTGGAGATCAGCGCCCTGGACATCGGAAACCTCGTCCACGAGAGCTTCGACGAGCTGATCAGCGGGTGCGCGCAGCGGGGTGAGCTGCCAGGCTTCGGGCAGCCCTGGACCCCGCAGCAGCGGCAGCGGCTGGCCGGGATCGGGGCCGCCAGGGCCGACGTCTTCGAGGCCGAGGGCCGGACCGGCCACCCGCTGCTGTGGGCCCGGACCCGCCCCTCACTGCTGGCCACCCTCGACTGGATGCTGGACGACGACAGCCGGTGGCGGGCCGGCCAGGACGCCCGGGTGCTGGCCAGCGAGCTGACCTTCGGGATGCACGGCGAGCCCGAGGTCGAGATCAGCGTCGACGGCGGGGTCGTCCGGTTCCGAGGCAGCGCCGACAAGGTCGACCAGCGCCGGGACGGCACCCTGCTGGTCACCGACCTCAAGACCGGTGGCGTTCGCACCTTCAGGGACCTGTCCGAGGCCAGCCCGGTGGCCCGCGGTGAGAAGCTCCAGCTGCCGGTCTACGCAGAGGCCGCACGGGCCCGTTTCGGCGACCCGGACACCCCCGTGGAGGCGATGTACTGGTTCGTCCGCAAGGACCGCGGCAAGCGGGTGCAGCTGCCGCTGTCGGAGGCGGTCGAGCGGACGTATGCCGAGACGGTGGGCCTGATCACCAGGTCCATCGCCCGCGGGGTGTTCCCGGCGCGGGCACCGTCCGAGCCCGACTTCGCCTGGGTCCAGTGCCCCTACTGCAACCCGGACGGCCTGGGGCACGGCGAGGCCCGCCGCCGCTGGGAGGCCAAGCGGCTGGCCCCCGAGCTCGTCGGCTACACCGCCCTGGTCGAGCCCGAGGCGGTCCGCTCCCGCTCCGGCCACGACGACCCGGACCAGGAGGTCCCGTACCACGAAGACCTGAACCCTGACGGCCCGCACCCTGACGGCCCGCACCAGGACGACGATGACCACCAGAACCCGGCCGGGGCGGGCTGATGAGCGACAAGCTGGTGGACCAGGAGGCCCGGCGCAGCATCCGCGAGGACACCGGCCGAACCCTGTTCGTCGAGGCGGGGGCAGGGTCGGGCAAGACGACGATGCTGGTCCAGCGGGTCCAGCAGCTGACCCTGTGGGATGGCATCCCGATGGGCGAGATCGCCGCCGTCACGTTCAGCGAGCGGGCCGGCGCCGAGCTGCGTGACCGGCTGAGGGCCCGGCTCGAGAGCGCTGCCGGGCACGGGAAGGACCAGGCCCGCCGGACCCGGGCCGAGGCGGCGCTGGACGACCTCGACACGGCGGCCATCGGCACCCTGCACTCCTTCGCGCAGCGCATCCTGTCCGAGCACCCGATCGAGGCCGGCATCCCGCCACTGATCGACGTGCTCGACGAGGTCGGCTCCTCAGTGGCCTTCGAGGACCGCTGGGTGCAGCTGCGGACCGAGCTGCTCAATGACCTGTCGATGACCCCGACGATGGACACGGCGCTGGCGACGGGCATCTCGCTGAGTCACGTGCGGTCCCTGATCAGCAAGCTCAACTCCGACTGGGACCTCGTCGACGAGCTGGTGGTGGCGCCCGGGCGACCGCCCTCCCCGAGGCTCCCGGACCTCTCGCCGCTCGTCGCGCAGGCCCGCCGGCTCGCCGGGATGGAGAGCCTGTGCACCAGCGACGAGGACCGGTTCCTGCCGAGGCTGCAGGCCCTGCGTTCCTGGGCCGACGACGTGGACGCTGCCCCCGCCGGGACCGGAGACCGGCTGGCCATGCTCACCTCGCTGGCGGCGCTGAAGTGGAGCAACGGGAGGAAAGCCAACTGGGACGACCGGCTGGACCACCTCCGGGGGCAGTGCCGGCAGCTCCAGACCCAGGGCGCCGACCTGCTGCGCGGAGTCGTCGAAGCCACCCTGCGCTCGATCGTGCACTGGTGCGGGGTGCGGGTCCTGGAGTCTGCCCGGCGACGGCGGGTCGAGGGCCGGCTGGAGTTCCACGACCTGCTCGTGCTGGCCCGGGACCTGTTGCGGGACGACGCCGGGGTACGGGCCGGCCTGCAGCTCAGATACCGGCGATTGCTGCTGGACGAGTTCCAGGACACCGACCCGATCCAGATCGAGATCGCCGTCCGGATCGCCGGCGGGGCCGCCGCGACGCAGGCTCGCTGGGAGGACGTCGACGTCCCCCAGGGGTCGCTCTTCGTCGTCGGCGACCCGAAGCAGTCGATCTACCGGTTCCGGCGGGCCGACATCGCCATGTACCTGCGGGCCCAGCGGATGCTCGGCGGCGAGGTGTCCCTGACGACCAACTTCCGCACCGTGGAGCCCATCCTCGACTGGGTCAACGCCGTGTTCAGCGAGGTCATCGTGGCCAGCCCGGACAGGCAGCCGCAGTACCAGCCTCTAGACCATTCGCGCGGCGTCCCGACGGCGGGTCCGCCGGTCACCGTGCTGGGCGCCGAGCCGCACCCTGACGGCCTGCGGGCGGGCGAGCTGCGCCAGCTCGAGGCGGCGACCGTGGCCCGGTCGGTCGGGCAGGCGCTCGCCGAGGGCTGGACCACCCAGGACGAGCCCTCCGCACGGGCCGGCGCCGCCGCGGAGCCGCTCTGGCGTCCGCTGCGCCCCGGCGACATCACGATCCTGCTCCCGGCACGAACCTCGCTGCCCTACCTGGAGTCCGCCCTGGACGAGGCAGGCGTGATGTACCGCACCGAGTCGAGCTCGCTGGTCTACCACGCCCCCGAGATCCGCGACCTGTTCGCCGCGGTCCGCGCCCTGGCCGACCCGTCCGACGCGTTCGCCCTGGTCACCACCCTGCGCTCGCCGCTGTTCGGCTGCGGTGACGACGACCTGTGGACCTGGAAGCTGGCTCATGGCTCCTTTCACCTGCTGGCCCCGGCCCCCGCCGGCCACGAAGAGCACCCGGTCGCGGTGGCCATCGCCGCGCTGCGAGACCTGTACCGGCGCTCACGCTGGCTGACCCCCTCGGAGGTGCTCGGAGCCCTGGCCGTGGAACGCCGGATGTTCGAGGCTGCAGTCTTCGGGCCGCGCGCCCGGGACTCCTGGCGACGGCTGCGGTTCGTCATCGACCAGGCTCGAGCCTGGTCCGAGAGCGAGCACGGCGGGCTCCGCGCCTATCTGGGCTGGGCCGCTGCACAGTCCGCCGAGGGCTCCCGGGTGGCCGAGTCGGTGCTGCCCGAGACCGACGAGGACTCGGTGCGAATCATGACGATCCACGCCGCCAAGGGCCTGGAGTTCCCGATGGTGGTGCTGTCCGGGATGACCGCCCAGCCGCGGCAGGAGCGCGGGGTTCGCCTGCTGTGGTCGCCGGACGGCTACGCGGTCAGCCTGTCGAAGGACCTGCAGACCGGGGACTTCCAGGATCAGGTGCCGCTGGACGAGCAGATGAGCTCCCTGGAACGGCGACGCCTGCTGTATGTCGCGGCCACCCGTGCGCGGGACCACCTCGTGGTCTCGCTGCACCGCTGCGGGGACCGGGACACCAACGCCCGGCTCCTGGCCGACGTCACCGCGTCGGTGCGAGGGGTCGCGACCCAGCCGCCACCCGCGCCCGGTCCGGCTCCGGCCCGGCCGGCAGCCGTGGTGGCCGCTCCCCCGGACTTCGACAGCTGGCTGGCCGGAGTCCGTCAGTCATCGGAGGCGAGCCGGCGCCACCCGGCCCTGAGCGCGTCCGGCCTGGAGGGCACGGACCCGGATGCCGAGGGACGGCTGCCTGACGTCGAGGGGCCGCTGCCGGCCATCGCGGCCGGCGCGGACGTGGCGATCACGGCCACCCGGACCGACGACGCGGTGGCCTCAGGGGTGGCCAAGGGCGGGCGCGACGTCGAGCTGCCGGCCTGGTCGAAGGGCCGCTACGGCTCGGCGGTCGGCCGGGCCGTGCACGGCGTCCTGCAGGTGGTGGACCTGGCCTCCGGGGACGGGCTGGAAGAGGCCGTGGCAGCCCAGTGCGTGGCAGAGGGTGTCGTCGGGTTCAGCTCCCTGGTGACGGTGCTGGTCCGCTCGGCGCTCGGCTCGAACATCGTCAGACGCGCTTCGACGCGTGAGCACTGGCGCGAGTCGTACGTCGGGATGCTCCAGGAGGACGGGACCGTGCTGGAGGGCTTCGTCGACCTGATCTACCGCGAGGACGACGGGAGGCTGATCATCGTCGACTACAAGACCGACGACGCCCCGGATGCCGCGCTGCCCTCCCGGGTGGGCTACTACGCGCCGCAGCTCCAGGCGTACCGCACCATCGTGGAGACGGCGACCGGCGCCCCGGCTGCCACACCGGTCCTGGTCTTTGCCCGCGACACCGCGGCCCGCACCCTGGCGGTCGACGGCCACCAGGACTGAGGCGGGTGGTGCCCGGCTCACCCGGCTCATTCGCTATGGGCATCACTTCCGGAGTGCTATGGCGGTCCCCGCTGATCAGCGATGGGAAGGGGCACGGTGGCTGCGCCCGGACCAGACGATGTCGCCAGGACTCAGGAGAAGCAAACCTGGTGCTGCAGGACGTCGAGGGCAATGAGTTCTGCCTCGACCGCCGGAGGTAGACGCAGTCAAATCAGCACCTGCTGCTGACCGGGTCGGAGCGGCTGCTAGCGTCCCTGGGGGCGGTCTGAGGTGCTGATGGAGTCCCGAGGCCACGCCACCGGCTGTAGGAGCACCATGCACACCGAACTGCTCGCCAGAAGTGAGCGCCAGGACGACCCGGCAGACCCGATCGGCCCGGCAGACCCGGCAGACCCCACGGATCCGGCAGACCCGACAAAGGGACGCTGGTGGCTGGTCGCAGGAGCGTTGCTGCTGCAGTTCTCGGTCGGCGCCGTCTACGCGTGGAGCGTCTTCGGAAAGGCGCTGAGCGTCGCGGAGCCCTTCCGGCTCAGCAAGCTCGAGACCTCGCTGCCCTTCGAGGTGGCGATCGGGATGATCTTCGTCGGCTCCTACGTCGGCGGCCGGCTGCAGGACGCCAGGGGCCCACGCCTGGTGGCGCTGACGGGCGGGGTCATCTACGCCGCGGGCGTCATCCTGGCGTCGTTCTCCCACCAGCACGACCAGCTCTGGCTGCTCGTCCTCGGGTATGGCGTGATCAGCGGCTTCGGGCTGGGCTTCGCCTACATCGTGCCGATCGCCATGCTGCAGAAGTGGTTCCCCGACAAACGGGGGCTGATCACCGGGCTGGCCGTCGGCGGGTTCGGCTTCGGCGCGGTGCTGACATCGCCGATCGCCCAGCACCTCATCGACGGCAACAAGGACCTGCCGACCGCGGCGTTCCTGCCGCTCGGCCTCGGGTACCTGGCCCTGTCGCTGATCGGCGCCTCCCGCTTCCGGAACCCGCCCAGCGGCTATCTCGTCCCGGGGTTCTCGCCGGCCACCACCGGCCGCGTCGTCGGCAGCGGCCGGGAGTACACCGAGCGGGAGGCGCTGCGCACCCCGCAGTGGTATCTGCTCACCGCGATCCTCACCCTCAACGTCACCGCCGGTATCGCGCTCATCTCCCAGGCCGCGGCCAGCGCCACCGACCTCGCCGGATACTCCAAGGCGGGGGCCGCCGCGCTGGTCGGCGCGCTCGCGATCTTCAACGGCAGCGGCCGTATCATCTGGGCCGTCATCTCGGACCGGATCGGCCGGATGCCTGCGTTCGCCACCATGCTGGGACTCCAGGGCGTCTGCCTGCTGCTCATCCCGCACGCCGGCAACGCCGTGGCTTTCGCCGGCCTGGCCGCGGTGGTCTACCTCTGTTACGGAGGGGCCTTCGGGACCATGCCGGCGACCGCCGGCGACTACTTCGGGGTGCGCCACGCCGGCGCTATCTACGGCCTGATGATCCTGGGCTGGAGCCTGGGCGGGATCATCGGCCCGCTGGTCATCTCGTGGTTGATCGGCGGCACGAGGAGCTACACCCTCGGGTACACCGTCATCGCCGTGATCGCGCTCGCCTCGATCGGGCTGACCGCGATCACCAGGATCCCGCGCGACCTTCGCCGCTGATCAGTCCTCACCGCTGAGCAACCCTCACCGGCGCGCGACCTTCACCGCTGAGCAGTTTTGGAGCACTATCGTAGATGTGAGCGATCCCGTCTACCGCACCATCATCGAGCCGTTCCGGATCCACTCGGTGGAGCCGCTGCGAATGACCACCCCGGACCAGCGCCGGGAGGCGATCGCCGCGGCCGGCTACAACCTGTTCAGGGTCAACGCCCAGGACGTGCTGATCGACCTGCTCACCGACTCCGGCACCGGCGCGATGAGCCGCGACCAGTGGGCCGCCATCCAGCACGGGGACGAGTCGTATGCCGGGTCGCCGTCCTACTTCGTGTTCCGCGATGCCGTGCGCGAGCTGTTCCCGTTCGAGCACATCCTGCCCACCCATCAGGGCCGGGCGGCCGAGAAGATCATCTTCAGCGTGCTGGGCGGGCCAGGCAAGATCGTGCCGAACAACACCCACTTCGACACCACCCGAGCCAACGTCGAGGCCACCGGGGCGAGCGCCGTGGACGTGGTCATCGCCGAGGGCCGGGACCCGCAGGCCGACCACCCGTTCAAGGGCAACATGGATATCGCCGCCCTGGAGGCGCTGCTGCGCACCCACGGTGAGGACGTACCGGTGGTGTTCATGACGATCACCAACAACAGCGGCGGCGGGCAGCCGGTCTCGCTGGCCAACCTGCACGCGGTCCGCGAGGTGTGCGACACCTACCGCAAGATGCTCTTCCTGGACGCCTGCCGCTTCGCCGAGAACGCCTGGTTCATCCACGAGCGGGAGCCCGGCAACTCCGGTCGGGAGGTGGCTGACATCGTGCGTGAGATGGCCTCGCTGGCGGACGGCATGACGATGAGCGCGAAGAAGGACCCGATGGGCAACATCGGCGGCTGGCTGGCGATGAATGACGACGACCTGGCCCGCGAGTGCCGCAACGTGCTGATCCTGACCGAGGGGTTCCCCACCTATGGCGGGCTGGCCGGCCGCGACCTCGAGGCGCTGGCCCAGGGGCTGAAGGAGGCGGTCAGCCACGACTACCTGCGCTACCGGATCCGCTCGACCGGCTATCTGGGTGACGCCCTGGTGAGGTCCGGGGTGCCGGTGCTGACCCCGATCGGCGGGCACGCGGTGTACCTGGACGCCCGGGCCCTGCTGCCGCACATCCCGCCGCTGCAGTATCCGGGCGAGGCGCTCGCGGTGGCCCTCTACGAAGCCGGCGGGGTGCGCAGCATCGAGATCGGCACGGTGATGTTCGGCCGGCGCCCGGACGGCTCCGAGGTGCCAGCCGCGCTCGACCTGGTCCGGCTCGCCATCCCGCGAAGGACGTATACGCAGAGCCACATCGACTACGTCATCGAGGTCTGCGAGCATGTGGCCCGGCATGCGGGTGAGCTGCGCGGCTACCGGATCGTGGACGAGCCACCGGCCTTGCGCCACTTCACCGCGACCTTCGAGCCGCTGGGCTGACCGGGAGCCGCCCGGCCGTGGCGGCCGACAGATCTCCCGGCCACGGGACCGGTCCCGGGGAATCTTCAGGGAACCTTCACAGAAATCCTCTCAAGAACCCCCGGCTGGCCGAACTAGCGTCGCTCAGACACCCAACGGAAGGCCCCACCACTCTTATGTCGCTCCCTCTGCGGGCGATGGCGCCGAAGATCTCCGCGGCCCAGGGCCCGGAGATCACCCAGCTGAACACCATCCTTGCCAGAGCCCCGGCTGAGCCTCCTGGTCCCTGTCCCTACTACCAACGACCAACTCCCTACTACCAACTCTCTGCTCCCTTCTCCCTTCTCCCTTCTCCCTTCTCCCTGCTCAGGATCGTCTCGTTCCGGAAGGACCACCATGTCCCGCCCCCCGCGCAAGCTCATCGTGCCCCTGATCGCGGCCGCCGTCCTCCTGCTGGCCGCCTGCGGGTCAGCCACTGACGCCGGAACCGGCGCGGCCAAGGCCGGAGCGACGCAGACCGGCGGCCTGCCCGGCGAGCACGTTCACGGAGTGGCTCGCGACCCGGGCGACGGCGGTGTCTACCTGGCCACCCATCAGGGCCTGTACCGGGTCGGCAAGGGCACCTCAGTGCGAGTGGGGCCGGTCGTCGACTTCATGGGCTTCAGCATCGCCGGGCCGGGCCACTACTACGCCTCGGGACACCCTGGTGACGGTGTCGACCTGCCGGCGCCGGTGGGCCTGATGGAGTCCCGCGACTCCGGCAGGACCTGGTCGGTGCTCTCCCGGGGCGGTGAGTCCGACTTCCACGCGCTGACCTCCTCCGTCAAGGGCGTGCTGGGGTATGACGGCGCCCTGCGCGCGAGCAGCGACGGCAAGACCTGGACCCAGCCGGCCATCCCGGCAGAGCCGCGCTCCCTGGCTGCGGCCCCCGACGGGTCGCGGATCCTGGCAACCACCGCCTCCGCAGTTCTCCTGTCCACCGACCAGGGCCTCACCTGGGCGCCGCTGCCGGCCGCGCCGCCGCTCCTGCTCGCGGCCTGGGCCGACAAGACCACGGCCACCGGGGTCACCACCACCGGGCACCTCGCGGTGACCAGCGACGCCGGGGCCACCTGGACCACTGGCACGGCCAGGGTCGACTCCGCGCAGGCGATGTCGGCGTCGAAGGCGGGCGGAAGCCTGGAGGTCCTCATCGTCACCGACACCCAGATCCAGCGCAGCGCCGACTCGGGCGCGTCCTTCGTTCCGCTGGCCACCAGCTGAGCCCAGAGCGCCTGACCGGCCGGGTCCTGATCCGGCCGGCGGGACTAGTCTCACCATCCGCGGCGTTGAGTGCGTCATGACCCTCAACGACATACCGCTCGTCACCATCGATGGCGAGCCGACCACTCTTGCCGCCTACGCGGACAAGGTGAAGCTCATCGTGAACGTCGCTTCGCGCTGCGGCCTGACCCCGCAGTACACGAAGCTGGAAGAGCTTCAGGAGAAGTATGGCCAGCGCGGATTCACCGTGCTGGGCTTCCCGAGCAACCAGTTCCTCCAGGAGCTCGGCAGCTCGGAGGCCATCGCCGAGTTCTGCTCGACGACCTACGGGGTCACCTTCCCGCTGTTCGAGAAGCTCAAGGTGAACGGGCGCTCCCAGCACCCGCTGTACGCCGAGCTGACCAAGACCCCGGATGCGAGCGGCAAGGCCGGCAAGGTGAAGTGGAACTTCGAGAAGTTCCTGGTCACCCCCGACGGCCAGGTGCGCCGTTTCCGCCCGACGACCCAGCCCGATGCGCCCGAGATCGTCGACCTGATCGAGGCTTCCCTGCCGGCAGCCGCCCTGTAGCCCGGCCCACCGCACCGCTCCCCGCTTGCCTCCGCTGGTTGACCAGACAGGTGAAATCTGTTTCACTTGTTAGTAGCAGTGGAGGGGAGTATCCCCCAGCACCTCGTCGTCACCACGGCCCTCCCGGGCTCGGCGCGGTGGTCCCTTACCAGGGGCGGGAAAGACCTCCGATTCGTCTCGACGATCGGAGAAACCCTGATGGATGTCTCGCTCTGGACCTGGTCCGCCGTTCTCGCCGTCATTGTCGGAATGCTGACGATCGACCTGCTGGCGCATCGCCGCGAGCACGTGATCTCGCTCAGGGAGGCCGCCACCTGGAGTGCGGTCTGGGTGAGCCTGGGCGTCGCCTTCGGCGCGGTGATCTGGTGGGCCTACGGCGCCCAGGCCGGCGGTGAGTACTTCGCCGGCTTCCTGATCGAGAAGAGCCTGGCCGTCGACAACATCTTCGTCTTCGCCCTGATCTTCAGCTACTTCGCCGTGCCGAGGCAGTACCAGCACCGGGTCCTGTTCTTCGGCGTGCTCGGCGCGCTGGTCTTCCGGGCCGTCTTCATCGCCGCCGGCGCCGCCCTGATCGGCCAGTTCCAGTGGGTCCTCTACCTTTTCGGCGCGTTCCTCGTGCTGACCGGCATCCAGATGTACCGGCAGCGCTCCGAGCACATCGACCCCTCAGCCAACCCGGTGCTGCGCGGCGCCCGACGCCTGATCCCGTCTTCGCCGGACTACCACGGCAAGAAGTTCTGGGTCCGTCAGGACGGCCGCTTGCTGGCCACGCCGCTGTTCTTCGTCCTCATCCTGATCGAGACCATGGACATCGTCTTCGCCGTCGACTCGATCCCGGCGATCTTCGCGGTCACCACCGACCCGTTTCTCGTGTTCACCTCGAACGCGTTCGCGATCCTCGGCCTGCGCTCGCTGTACTTCCTGCTCGCCGACCTGATGCACCGGTTCATCTACCTCAAGGCCGGGCTGTCCGCCATCCTCGTCTTCGTCGGCGCCAAGATGCTGCTGCTCGACGTCGTCAAGATCCCGATCGCCCTGTCCCTGGCCGTCATCGTCAGCTGCCTGGCCGTGGCGGTCCTGGCCAGCCTGCGGGCCACCCGGGCCGGGTCCGAGCCTTCCCGGAGCTCCTGATGGCCCTGACGCCACCGGCGGAGGACACTGACCTGATGCCGACAGTCGAGGAGGGCGGGCCACGTCCCTGGCGGTTCCTGACCAGCCACGCCCACGTCCTGCTGGCCGTTGCTGCCGACAGGGACGCCCGGGTCGAGGACATCGCCGGACAGGTGGGCATCACCACCCGGCAGGCGCTGACGATCCTGCGCGACCTGGAGCAGGGTGGCTACCTGCAGCGCACCCGGACCGGCCGGCGTACGCACTACACGCTCTCCCCCGCGCAACCGTTCCGTCACCCGTCGATCGCGCACCACACGGTGGCCGAGCTGCTGGCCGTCTTCTCCGACGAGTCGCCTCACCGCTGAGCCCGGGCACTGGATCTACGGGATCCCCGTGGTCGTGATCGTCGCCCTCAGCCGCGCGCCACACGGCAGGTGGCGGGCGCACGGATGTCCCGGTCAGCCGACCGGGGCATCCACTCAGAACAGGGTCAGCCCGGCCCGTCGCCGGGCCGGGCTGACCCGCACTTCCTAGAGGTCTGCCGGGCGCAGCACGAGCGAGATGCCGTGCGCTATCTGGCGGTTGCCCTTGTTGATGTCGAGCTTGGACCGGACCAGGTACGGGTTGGCGTCATTGGGGTCTGCGTCGATCAGGCGCACGATCTTGTAGTGCCGGTTCTTGACGTCGACGGTGATCGTTCCGCCCGTGAGGGCCGTGTGGAGCACCGCGCCGTCGGAGCGCACCGCCTGCCTGCTGGTGATGGTCGCCCCCGGGACCACGTGGTAGAGCAGCACGGCCTCGACGGTATCGATGCCCAGCGAGGCGGTGGCCGCGAAGACCTTGCTCTCGCTGTGGTACCACTTGCCGGTCAGGTCCTTGACCAGCACCCGGAACGCCCGGTCGGTGGGCAGGAACGCGGTCAGCGGCACGGTGCCGTCGGCGAGCACCGCGACCGGGCTGGACGGCTTCGCCTTCAGCACGGCAGTCACCGCGGCGTCGACGATGTCGAAGTCGCGCCAGTTGTGGTCGAAGGATGACCCGTCCTTGGCAAGGACGGTGGCCAGGCTGCGGGTGCCCAGCGTCTGCTGGTGATGGGTCGACGCGCTGGCTGACGGCGCGGCAAGGGCGCCCGAGGCGAGCGCGACAACGGCAACGGCAAGGGCTGTGGTGGTGCGGCGGATGCTTCTCACAGTGACTCCCAGCTTTGATGTGGTGAACTGCGGACAACAGCCCTTCGTGCCGCAGGCCCCCGCAGGTTGCACAAGGGCCAGAATCGCCCTGCTGACCAGGGTCACGCTGCATCAGAACTCGCTCTGCCATGCAACCGCTGCGCGGCTACGCTGCGAAGAACCATGGTGGACGAAGACGACGTACTGGGCCAGCGCCTCGCGGACGGTGACGAGTCCGCCCTTGAGGAGTGCTATGCCCGATACGGTCCGACCGTTCTGGCCTACCTGCGCCGGCACGTCGGCCCCGATGAGGCCGAGGACGTCC
>JBBRZQ010000123.1:0-13719 GCA_038236535.1 Actinomycetales bacterium | reverse complement strand
TTCCCCCCTCGAGATCTCCATCAATAGCCGTAAAGATTATCTCACAGAAAGGGACTCAAAGACTACCCACGCAAGCGAAGAATCCGCAGGTCACACGACCGGAGCGCACTCCCGGCTGTCATCTATGTCTGGAGTCCTGGGCTCACCAGCACTGTCTGGGCCCCGAGGCCCTGAAGCTCGCGGGCGGCGGCCACGATGTCCGATCTCGAGCCCAGCCGGCGACCGACGGCCTCGGCCAGCTCCTCGGCGTTGGGCTTGACGAGCTCCGGGCTGACGGCCACGGCAGCCCGGAAGGCCGGCCCGCTCGTGTCGACAACGACTCTCAGGCCGGCGGCGACGAAGCGATGGGTGAGCGTGGCGTAGGCCTCGGGTCGAAGGCCCGGCGGCAGGCTGCCGCACAGCACGACCCACGAGCCGGGCGTCGTTGCGGCGAGGACCTGGCGGGCCAGCGCTTCGAGGTCGTCCACCCCCAGGGACGCGCCTGGCTCGTTAAGTTTGGTCACGGTGCCGTCGGCCTCGGCGATGGTGATGTTCGAGCGCGTGTGGCCGAGCACCGGGACGACTGCGACGTCAACCCCCTCGTGCTCGAGAAGTGCGACGAGCTGACTGCCCTCGACCCCGGCCACCGGCACCACGGCGCGGGTGGGTACGCCGTTGGCAAGAAGCGCCCGGGCGACGTTCACGCCCTTGCCACCAGGGTCGAGGCGAGCCGAGTCAACTCGCTGGACCTCGCCAGGAGCGAGGCGGTCCAGCTCGATGGTGCGATCCAGGCTCGGGTTGAGGGTGACGGTGACGATCATGCGCGCACCACCGCCGGACCCGCCTTCCCGATCTCCTCCGCCATCTCGTCGGCCAGTGCGGTGTCGCTGATAACCGTGTCAATCGCCTCCAGGTTGCAAACATGGGCGAAGTCCTCTCGCCCAAACTTCGTATGGTCCGCCAGCACTACGGTGCATCGTGCGGACGCGATCAGAGTGTGTTTGACGGCTGCTTCACCCAGGTCGGGCGTGGTCAGTCCGCGCGTCGCCGTGATGCCGTTGATTCCGACAAATGCCACGTCGACGAAAATGTCCGCCAGGTTGCGCCTCGTCCAGGCGCCGATCGCCGCCAACGTGCGTGGTCGAACGACACCACCTAGCAGGTACAAGGCCACATTTGGCCGGGAGATCAGCAGGTTCGCCACGGGCAGGGCGTGCGTGACGACCATCAGCTCTCGATCCATCGGCAACAGCCGGGCGAAATTCGCGGTCGTTGTTCCCGCATCGATGATGATTGACCCGCCGTCGGGAAGCTGATCGAGTGCGACCTTGGCGATACGTTCCTTCTCCGCCGTGAGCCGCTCCTCGCGGTCCGCCACCGCGAGCTCTGCCCCGAGACGCTCCACCGGAACCGCCCCGCCACGAACTCGCCGCAGCATTCCCAGGCGTTCAAGAGCGGTCAGGTCCCGCCTGACGGTCTCGGGGGTCACGTCGAGCTCTTCGGCAAGGTTCTTGACGTCCACGTGGCCCTCGCGACGGGCTCGGCCCAGGATCTCCTGATGGCGCTCTATCGCATACACCGTGGCTCCTGACGTCGTCGTCCGAGTGACAACACCTAATCCGTTACTGCCCGATTAGATGTTGTATTACTTGGTTATAGCCCCGTTTCAGTCCGTTGTCAAACATTCAGCGGCGGGTTCTCCAGGCTGGCTGACCGGACCCGAGCCGACGACGACTCGCCACCCTTGGTGATCGCACGCACGCAGCCGAGGATGACCTCAGGACCAGGTTCCGCCGTGCTCGCCAGGTACCCGACGTCCAACGCCTCCGACGGGAAGCGCTGCTCTCGTCGAGCGCGATTGACCGTGATGGGGATCGTGAAGCGCCCGGATCTCCTTCTCATCCTTGCTCGCGACCGATGGCTGTGACTGGTCTCACGTAGCGATCGACAGGACTGCTGTCTGGTCTGACTCCAGCCAGTGCGGGCCGGGTTCGGCCGGGAAGGACGCCCGTTCTCCGTGAACCACGCGGCGTCGTCCGTCCGGGCCGGTCAGCACGGCGCCATCAGCGCGCAGGGCGACCAGCTCATCGCCGATTCGCAGCAGCAGCGGGCTGTTCGGTGCCGCGCTGATCGAGACCCGGCCTGCCCGAAGGCCCCCGAGGACGTCGTCGCCCACGCAGGCGACCCACGTCGTCGGTGAGCCAGGCAGGGCGCCTGGGCTGGCGTGAAAGTCGCTGCCGCCAATGGGAATGACACTGTGGTCCCAGGCCAGCCACCAGGCCAGCGGTCCGCCCCAGCGGGTGTCGGTCCAGGTCGAGTGCCAGATCTCGGCCAGCGGGGCACGCCGGGGCAACGGGTGCCGCCAGGCGCAGTCGTCGGCCAGCGGATGGTTCACCGAGAGCAGCCCGCCGTCTGCTTCGACGGCCTCCAGCCAGGCGGTCGCCGGCTGGCGGAAGTCCACCCAGCCGATGTCCCCGAAGGCGTTGGCGTGCCCGAAGCCGGTGGTGACCTCCTGGCCGGGAAGAAGCTGGATCCCGGCGTGGCGACCCGCCGCGGCGAGCTCGCGATGATGGCTGACGGTGTTGTGGTCGGTGACCGCGAGGAAGTCCAGCCCTTGCTCGACGGCCAGGCAGGCAAGCTCGGGAACGGTGAGGCTGCCGTCGGAGTGCACGGTATGGGTGTGGAAGTCCCCGGCTCGCCAGGTCAGTCCGTCAGCGGAGGGCAGCTCCCGGGGCGGGCGACGGTGCGGCTGTGGGGGACTCGCGCGCTCGGGCTCCGGCTGCACAGTAGTGTCGGCGCCGGCATACACCTCAATGACGACCTCGTAGTCGAGTCCCTCTGGAGGGATCCGGTGCAGCCCGAGCACGACGTGCCAGGTGCCCGCCTCGGGCTCGCCGGCCAGGTAGCCGGGAGTCGCCGCTTCCCGGGTGATGGTGAGCTCGTCGCGGGCGCCGCCGGACCAGCCGCGAAAGGACTGCGGCGCCTGGCAACCCAGGTCGAGCACCCCTGCGGAGCGGTCGTAGCTCAGCCGGACCCGCAGCCCGCTGGCCTGGGCCGGCACGTCGAAGGGCAGATAGCAGTATGGGTTTCGGGCGCGGTCGTCCGGCGACCACGTCCCGTGATGCCGCGTCGTTGTCATCGCGGGGCGACGGCGGTCATCGGCGCGGGGAGGTTGTCATCGCAGGACCGGCTCGGCCAACGGGTCGGCTGCGGACCGGGGGCTCTCGCTGACCTCCTTGTCCGGTGCGACGAGCAGCCCGTCGGACTGGCGATAGACCAGCGCCCGGGCGTGCTGCGGCGTCACCCAGGTCCGCGCGCCGATGGGTGGTTCCTCGCCCTGAGGGACGACAGCCTGAACGATCTGGACGTCGGTCTCGACCGACACCAGGGCCGTCGCGCCGAGGTTCTCCACGACGACCACGGTGCCGCGCAGGCTGTCGGGTCGCTCCTGCGGGGACAGGTCGGTGTATTCCGGTCGGCAGCCGAGCAGGACCTCCTCGCCGTCCTCGTGCAGCAGCCCGGCTGCCATCGCAGGAACCCTTAGCGCCGTGTCGCCCAGCAGCAGGTGCGTGCCCCCGGCGCCGCCGGCCACCACTGCCGGGATCAGGTTCATCGGGGTGGAGCCGATGAAGTTGGCCACGAACACGTTGTCAGGGCGGTGGAAGATGTCCGAGGGGGTGCCGACCTGGCGGATGTGCCCGGCCTCCATGACGGCCATCCGGTCGGCCATCGCCAGCGCCTCGGCCTGGTCGTGGGTGACGAAGACGGTGGTCACCCCGAGCTCGCCCTGAAGCCGCTTGAGGAAGGTGCGTGCCTCCAGCCTCAGCCGGGCGTCAAGGTTGGAGAGCGGCTCGTCGAACAGGAAGACCTGCGGGCGATAGGCGATCGCGCGGGCCAGGGCCACCCGCTGCTGCTGGCCGCCGGACAGCTGGCCCGGCCGCCGGTCCATGAGCTCTTCCAGCCCGAGTCCCAGGGCGGTCTCCAGGGCCTTGGCCCGGCGCTCCCCGAGCGGCATCTTCTGGATCCGCAGGGGGTAGGCGATGTTGTCCTGGACGCTCATGTGCGGGAACAACGCATAGTCCTGGAAGACCATCGCCACGTCGCGCTTGCCGGGGGTGGCGGTGGTCACGTCACGGCCGTTGAGCAGCAGGGTCCCGGCGGTCGCCCGCTCCAGCCCGGCGATGGTGCGCAGCAACGTGGTCTTGCCGCAGCCCGACGGCCCGAGCAGCGCGAAGAACTCGCCGTCCGCGATGGTCAGGTCGAGCCCGTCCACCGCGGTGACCCCGCCCGGGTAGGTCTTGGTGAGCCCTTGCATCTCGATACTGGCCATCAGCCCTTGATCCCTCCGTGAAAGCGGAACCCGTAGCGGCGGCTGACGAACAGGTACATGGCGACAACAGGTATGGCATACAGCAGCGAGAAGGCCGAGATCAGCGGCAGGTTCGCCTGCCCGCCCTCGGTGTAGAAGGTGTACATGACCACGCCGGCCGGCGACTTGTCCGGGTCGCGCAGCAGGATGAAGGCGATCAGGAAGTCGCCCCAGGCGTTGACCAGGGCCCACACCGCGATGGTGGCCAGGCCCGGGCGGGCGATCGGCAGCACGATATGGCGCAGCACCTGCAGCGGGCTGGCGCCGAACACCCGGGCGCTCTCCTCATACGAGCGAGGGGTCGCGTCCATGAAGTCCTTGAGGATGAAGATGGCCGCGGGCAGCAGGCCGCCGGCCAGCACCAGGGAGACTCCGGTCCGGCTGTCGATCAGGTTGAGCTGGAACATCAGCAGGAAGATCGGGACCATCGCGGCGGTCCCGGTGACGATCGACGAGAGCAGCAGGAGGGCATACAGCAGGGCGTCGCGGCCGGGGATCCGCACCCGGCTCAGGGCGTACGCCGCCAGGGCCGCGAACACCACGACCATCACCATCGCGCCGCCCGCGATGAACACCGAGTTCTTCAGTGACGACAGGGCGTACGGGTTGTCCAGCAGCAGCCGGAAGTTGTCCAGCGTGAAGTCGGGCAGCTTGACGGACAGCGACGGATGGCGGTCGAACGGGGTGAACACGAGCCAGAGCAGGGGTAGCGCGAAGAAGGCCGCCACCAGGGTCAGCAGCGTGTAGAAGAGCACTCGTCGCACGACGGCGGCGACCAGGTTGTCGGGCTTCGAGACTGCCTTCGCCGGACCGGGTCTGGTCGGTTTGGTCGGTGTCGTCGGTGTCGTCGGTGTCGTCGGTGCGCCGGGTGCCGGTCGCGCGGCCAGCTCGTCTGGCGCCGGCGCCGCTGTGAGGCTCATGTCTTTCGCTCCTTGAGCAGCCGCAGGTAGAACAGGGCGATCATCAGGTTGATCACCAGCATGATCAGCGAGATCGCCGAGCCGTAGCCGAGCTGGCCGGCATACAGGGCGGAGTTGTAGATGTAGACCGGCAGCGTCTCGGAGGCGTGGTTGGGGCCGCCGGCGGTGAGCAGGTAGGGGCTGAAGTCGTTGAAGGTCCACAGGCTGATCAGCAGGGTGTTGGTCAGCACGTGCCCGCGGATGTGCGGGAAGACCACGTCACGGAACTGCTGCAGCGTCGAGGCGCCGGCCAGCCGGGCGGTCTCAAGCTGTGAGGGGGGAACGGCGTTCAGCGCCGCCGAGAACAGCAGCATCGAGAAGGCGGCCCCGCGCCAGGTGTTGAACACGACGATCGACAGCATCGGGTGGGTGAGCAGCCAGTCTGTGCCCTGGGTGTTCAGGAGGACGTTCAGGGTCCCGTCACCGCGACCGAGGTAGGCGATCCAGAGGAACGCGACGACCGAGCTCGGCAGGATCCAGGCCAGCAGCACGAGCGTCTCGATGACGGTACGGACCAGCTTGGGCACCGAGCGGACCGTCCAGGCGATCCCGAAGCCCATGAAGGTCTGCCCGATGACCGCCGAGCCGAGGACGAACACGATGGTCAGCCACAGGGAGTTGCGGAACTGCGGGTTGCCGATCGCGCTGACGTAGTTCTGGACGCCGACGAACTGGGGGTTGGCCGCGGCGACCCCGGTCAGCCGGTAGTCCGTCACGCCCAGATACAGCGTCCAGAGGGCGGGGAAGACGAGGAACGCGCCGACCAGAAGCAGGGCCGGTACGACGAACGCGGTCGCCCTGACGCGGCCGAGGCCGGCGGCGTCGGTGTCGTCCTCATAACGAACACTGGCGCCGGGGGCCACCGGCGGCGCGGAGTCCGACTCAGGGACCGCTGACCTTGTCTGCGCCAACAGCTGTCTTCACCGCCTCCTGGTAGGCCTTCGCTGCTTCGTCGACGCTCTTGCCGGAGACGATGTCGGCGGTGGCCTGCTGCAGCGCGGCCGAGACCTGCGGGTAGACGGCCTCACCGGGGCGGTAGGCGGTCAGCGGGAGGACCTTCTCGGAGATCAGGCTGAGCAGCGGGTCACCGCTGAGCACCTCCTTGTTGACGTCGGTCCGGTCGGTGATCCGGGCCTGCCCGTCCAGCAGCGCCTTCAGGGCATCCGCCGACGACATCAGGGTGAGCAGCTCCCAGGCCTGTTGCGGGTACTTGGTGTTCGGGCTCAGGAAGTAGCCGGAGCCGCCGGACATGCTGACGAAGTCCTGACCCCGCAGCCCCGAGCCGGGCTTCTGGGACGGGATCATCGCATAGCCGACCTCGGCGTCGCGGTTGGTCATCGGGGCCACCCCACCCTTGGGGTTGATCACCGAGCGCCAGAAGTAGTCGCCCTCGAGCAGGACGCCGACCTTTCCGGCGGCAAACGCGGCGAACGACTCGTCCCGGCCCTTGGCGGCCTGCTGGAAGGCCTTGTTCCCGAGCCCTCCGGCGTTGATGTCGCTGTAGAAGGTAAGCACGTCGCGCACCTGCTGGGTGTTTCCCTGCCACTTGCCGGCCGAGTAGATCTCGGCTCCGGTGCCGGCCAGCAGCGGCAGCACGCCCTGCATCGAGGTGGCCTCGCCCATCGCTGTCCCGGCGTTGATCTGCAGCGGGGTGACACCGGGCAGCTTCTTCAGCGCTTTCCCTGCAGTCAGGATGTCGGCCCAGCTCGTCGGCGCCCAGTCAGCGGGGAGGCCGGCCTGGGCGAAGAGCTTCTTGTTGTAGTAGAGGACCCGGCCGTCGGTGCCGGTCGGGATGCCGTACGCCTTGCCGTTGAAGGAGGTGTTGGCCTGCACGGTCTTGGGGATCTGCGCCCAGCCGTCCCACGTGGTCACTGAGGCGCCGACGACCTTGTCGAGGGGCAGGATGTAGCCGGCCTGGGCGAACTCGCCCACCCAGATACCGTCCAGCGCGATGACGTCCGCCCCGCTGCGGGTCTTGAGGTCCAGGGCGAGCTTGGCCTTGTACTTCTCGTCGTCCACGCCAGAGGGCTTGAGCTTCACGGTGGCCGTGACGCCCTTGGCTTTCATCTGCTTGATGTACGTGGGGATCACGTAGTCGGTGATCCACTTGGCTTCCTGGTCGTTCTTGCCACCCACCACGGCGTTCGTCGCGATGGACAGGGAGACGGTCTTGGCGTCGGCACCTCGCGAGGAGCTTCCCGGGCTGGTGGCGGAGGATCCGCACGCCGCCGTCCCGAGGGTGAGGGCGGCCACGGCCGCGAAGACGGTAACCCTTGCGAGCCTCATACGGCGAACCTTGCGAGCGTCATGGCGCCCTTTCTCATCGACAAAACGAGATGACCGGCCCAAACGTGGGGATCATGTCACGCCCGTTTTGCCGGACTTCGGCGCCCCCCGACTCCTACTTGCCGCGTTCGTCGTTGCCCAGCTCGTTGAGGTAGTTGTAGATCGTGAACCGGGTGACCTGCAGCGCCGCGGCGGCCATCTCGACGCTCTCCTTGAGCATGAAGAAGCCCCGGCCCTTGAGGTCGTTGACCACGGCGATCTTGTGCCGTTTCTGCATGAGGTCCACCGGCGCGCCGCTGGCGTCGATCGCCTCGGCGAGCAGGTGCCGGGCGAGCTCGTCGATGTCCTGGAAGAACTTCTCGTCCTCGGTGGACTTCCCGGGGTCCGTCCTGTCCGGCGTGTCCGGCTCAGCCGGGGCCTCTGCGGGGAGCATCGACTCGGCGATCGCCTTGACGGCCTGCCAGATCATCACGTCGGAGTTGATGCACAGCGCGGCGACCGCCGTGTCCTGGGCGTCCCGGAAGACCACTGTCGTCGAGCGGAGCGAACGTCCGTCGGGCAGCCGCGTCTCGTAGCCCACCGTGGTGGCGATCGTCCCGGTCGAGGCCTTGCGGAGCAGGAGGTCGGTGGCCGGCCCGCCGACGCTGCGGCCGGTCATGTCCCCGGTGATGGCGACGATCGAGTTGGGCAGCCGGCGCAGGTCGTGCAGGACGACCTCGCAGTCGCTGGGCAGCGTCTGGCTCAGTGGTTCGACAAGCTCGACGAGGGTGGCGAGGATCTGCTCGGCGTCCTGCGCTGCCGGTCCTGTCGTGGTCATTGATCCGGTGGTCATCCCATAGTCCTATCCCTCTTCGGTGCCCTCTTCGGTGCGACAGCGCCGTGCTGGCTGTCAGAGACCACTATGTCACGTTCTTGTTGAATACTTCACAAGCGCGTTGAGGGGTTATCACGTTTGTTGGACTTCTCAACACAAGAGGACTACATTGCTCACAGGAGTCGAAGCACTCAACAGTGAGTGGAAGTCTCCGTACCCTGGAGCCGGGCGACGCCCGGCGGCAACAAGAGGAGACACACGATGAAGTACATGCCCGAACCCTTCAAGATCAAGATGGTCGAGCCCATCAAGATGACGACCAGGGAAGAGCGTGAGGGCTACATCCGCAACGCCCACTACAACACCTTCGCCCTCACCGCCGCGGACGTCTACATCGACCTGCAGACCGACAGCGGCACCGGCGCGATGAGCGACTCGCAATGGTCGGCCGTGATGCGCGGCGACGAGTCCTACTCCGGCGGCCGCAGCTACTACCGGCTGATGGAGGCCACCAAGGACATCTTCGACTACGAGTACGTCCAGCCGGTGCACCAGGGCCGCGCCGCCGAGAAGATCCTGTTCCCGCTGCTGGTGACCACCCCGGGCCAGTACGTCATCTCCAACATGTTCTTCGACACGACCAGGGCCCACGTCGGGCTCGCCGGCGGTCGCGCCATCGACTGCGTCTGCCCCGAGGGCATGGACTCGAGCACCTACTTCGACTTCAAGGGCAACATGGACGTGCCGAGGCTGGAGACCCTGATCAGGGAGTACGGCGCCGAGAACGTCGCCGCGGTCGTCATGACGATCACCAACAACAGCGTCGGCGGTCAGCCGGTCTCCATGGCGAACATGCGCGAGACCGCGGAGCTGGCCCACAGGTACGGCATCACCGTCGTCATCGACGCAGCCCGCTACGCCGAGAACGCCTTCTTCGTCAAAGAGCGCGAGGCCGGCTACAAGGACTCCTCGCCGATCGAGATCACCCGCGAGATGTTCAGCTACGCCGACGTCTTCACGATGAGCGCCAAGAAGGACGCCCTGGTCAACATGGGCGGCCTGGTCGCCGTCCGCGAGGACCAGGTGCTGATCGACAAGATCAAGACCTGCTGCATCGCCTTCGAGGGCTACCTCAGCTACGGCGGCCTGTCCGGCCGGGACCTGGAAGCCATGGCGACCGGCCTGTACGAGGGCCTGGACACCGACTTCCTGCGCTACCGGATCGGCCAGATGCAGTATCTCGGCGCCCGGCTGACCGAGTACGGCATCCCGTTCCAGAACCCGGTGGGCGGTCACGCGGTCTTCGTCGACGCCGGCAAGCTGCTGCCGCACATCCCGTGGGACGAGTACCCGGGCCAGGCCCTGGCGATCGAGCTCTACCTGGAGGCCGGCATCCGCAGCTGTGACATCGGCTCGTACCTGATGGACCGCGACCCGATCACCCGTGAGCAGCTTCAGGCTCCGTTCGAGTTCACCAGGCTGGCCGTTCCGCGCCGGGTGTACACCCAGGCGCACCTCGACGTGGTCGCCGAAGCCCTCAAGGCGATCAAGGAGCGTGCGCAGGACGTGCACGGCTACCAGATCACCTGGGAGGCAAAGGTCCTGCGCCACTTCACGGCACACCTCAAGCCGGTCTGACCGGCGTTGCCACCACTCACCAGTCAGCGACGAAGGGATCAAGGGAAACGATCATGAGCACTGAAGCACCCGAGAGGCCGGCGGTAGCCGAGCCGCCGGCCGGGATCGAGTCCGGGCAGAGCGCCGGCCCACTGGCCGACGGCGGGTTACACCGAGGACTGAAGAACCGGCATATCCAGATGATCGCCCTCGGCGGGGCCATCGGGACCGGGCTCTTCTACGGCTCAGCAACGAGCATCAGCATGGCCGGGCCGTCCATCGTGCTGTCCTACCTCGTTGGTGGCGCGGTGATCTTCCTGATCATGCGGGCGCTGGGCGAGATGTCCGTGCACACGCCGGTCTCGGGTGCCTTCAGTCACTACGCGTTCAAGAACTGGGGACCTTTCGCCGGGTTCTTCTCCGGGTGGAACTACTGGTTCAACTACATCGCGGTCAGCATGGCCGAGCTGGCCGTGGTCGGCATCTACGTCAACTTCTGGATGCCCGACGTGCCCACCTGGGTCTCCGCCGCGATCTTCCTCGTGCTGATCACCGCGCTGAACCTGACCAACGTCAAGGCCTACGGCGAGTGCGAGTTCTGGTTCGCGATCATCAAGGTCGTCGCCATCATCGCGATGATCGGACTGGGCGCCTGGATCATCTTCTTCGGTGCGGGCACCGTGAACGCGACCGGGATCTCCAACCTCTGGGCCCACAACGGCTTCTTCCCCAAGGGCATCTGGGGCATGGTCACCGCCCTGGTGGTCGTCATGTTCTCCTTCGGCGGAGTCGAGCTCATCGGGATCACCGCGGGCGAGGCCGACAACCCTCGCAAGAGCATCCCCAAGGCGATCAACCAGGTCGTCTACCGGATCCTCATCTTCTACGTCGGTGCCATCTTCGTGATCCTGTGCATCTTCCCGTGGGACGGGATCAGCACCGCGGGCAGCCCGTTCGTCATCATCTTCGAGCGGATCGGCATCGCCGGCGCGGCGACGCTGCTCAACGTGGTCGTGCTGACCGCCGCCGTCTCGGCGTACAACAGCGGCCTGTACAGCAACGGGCGGATGCTCTTCAGCCTGTCCCGGCAGGGCGACGCGCCTGCCTACCTCAGCAAGCTCAACAAGAGCGGCTCGCCGTATGCCGGCGTGCTGACCTCGTCGGCCGTCACCGCGGTGGCCGTGCTGCTCAACTTCCTGTTCCCCGGCAAGGTCTTCCTCTACCTCATCTCGGTGGCGCTGATCGCGGGCATCTTCAACTGGTCGATGGTCCTGATCACCCAGATCAAGTTCCGCCGGAGGATCGGCGCGGCAGAGGTGGACAAGCTCACCTTCAAGATGCCGTTCTTCCCGGTCGCCAACTACCTGGTCCTCGGGTTCCTGGCCGGGGTGGTCGTCCTGATGGGCTTCCTGCCCGACTTCCGGTACGCGCTCTACGTCGGGCCGGTCTGGGTCGCCATCCTGTATGTGGCTTTCCGGATCAAGACGTCGGCTGCACGCAGGGCCAGCGTCTCCGTCTGAGCCCTCAGCGGTAGTGGCTCCCCGACCCGGGCCGGGTATCGGGGGGCCACTGGCATGTCTGACGCCGCCGGGGAGGTCCACTGATCCGGCGGTGGAGAATGAGAGGTATCTCGTGAGGAGCGCAATGCCAGACATGGCCGATGTGAGAGCCCAGCAGGTCCGGATCGTGAAGGTGGACTGGCGCGACCCCAGGGCCAGTGCCCTCCGGGACCTCATGGACGTCGAGATGACGGCTATCTACGGGTCGCTCTTCGCGTCCTCGGACCCGGGCGAGGTGCTCGCAGCCCGACGCAAGGCCCTCTCGATCGACCCGGACGACATCCTGGTCACCCTGCTGGCGATCGATGCTGACGGCACGCCCCTGGCCCATGCCGCGCTGCGCGACCACGGCGGCGAGTGGGAGGTCAAGCGCCTCTACGTCGCCACGGTGGCTCGCGGCCGGGGGATCGGCCGGCGAATCATGTCCGACCTCGAGGCGGTGGCCCAGGACGCCGGGGCGAAACGGCTCATCCTGCAGACCGGCGACCGTCAGCCCGAGGCCGTTGCCCTCTACGAGCGAACCGGCTACCAGCGCATCGAGATCTACGAGCCGTACGTGACGACCTTCACGTTCTCGATGTGCTTCGAAAAGCTCCTGTGACGATGGGTTGAGCGACCCTGTGGTCACCCGGACCGGGAGAGGCATCACAGGCACGATCGCGCCTTTGCGGTTCGGCCTGGTAGGCGCTGTCGGGCCTACGACGACCTGGTCGGGCCAGGTGTGCCGGCTCCAAGGTCCTGGCACGGTGTCGGCGCCGCGTCAGCGGGAACCGTCGCCGCTGGCGGCCGCCTCCTCGAAGGCCAGCTGGGCGCGGACGCTCGCCTGGGCGGGGCGGCCGTCAGGGGTCGTGACGGGCCGGTCCCGGACCCTCTTCACGACCTCGCCGAGCTCGCGTCCGAGCTGGGTGTAGGCAGTGAACTGGTCGTCGCTGAACCACTGGTCACCGGTCGAGTCGTGCGGGAAGATCGAGTGCCGGGCGGCATACGAGAGCAGCGGGTAGGACATGTTCGGCCACAGCAGCGCCTTGGCGACGTAGATGACGCCGGTCCGGGCGTCCTTCGGGAGGCCGGAGGCCGCGGGGTACTGGATGGTGCCGGTGAGCACCGGCTCCCGGGTCAGCGTCGAGTTCAGTGAGGCCAGTCCCGAGTTCTGGGTCAGCGGTCGGCCGGCGCCTGGCTCGGCGGCGAAGGGGTCGTGCAGAACGATCGTGACGCCCAGCTCGGTCTCGGCCAGGGCGATCGCGGACGCGAGTCCGGGCGCGGTCGGCGGGGTGTCCCCGCCGCCGTCGATGCAGTAGATCTCGGTGCAGCGGCGCCGGAGGAGCTCGACGATCCCGAGGTTCTCGTAGTGGCCGCCGTCGGTGACCTGGAGCAGCCGTTCCTCCTGCGGGTGGATGTTGAACAGCTCGCGCAGCAGGTAGGTGCCGCGCCGGATCCCGGGCAGGCCCGGCAACGTCCAGTCTCTGATGTGAGCCTTGTCGTTCGCCTTCTCCTGGACCTTCTCCTGCGCGGCTCCCATGGCGCCGAGGAACACCGGGTTCGGCAGCCAGGTGCCGAGCCGGGCGCCGGAGACAGCGAGCACGATCTGGTACCAGGCGGAGAACCGGCCCATCGCCGAGGCGATCGCGGCGCCGCTGATCGCCACCGCGGCCTGCACCGTCACGTCGCGGCGGATCCTGGCCGGGGAGCCTTCCTCCAGGGTCTTGGTCCGGACCCAACCCACGTCAGGGCCACCGACCCAGTCCGCGCTCATCGTGAAGGAGACTGCGTTCAGGCCCGGAGGGGTGCGGTCCTGCCCGGTCAGGTTGGCGGCGGCGCCGAAGATGAACTCGGGGAACTTCCCGACGGACCTGGCCGGTCGGGCGTACCTCGACAGGGGGGTCAGCTCGCGCGGGTGGTACGGCACCGAGACGAGCGTCGGCTCCGGCCCCTTGCCCGGTGGCGTCTCGGTGGCTCCGGGCAGGCTCACGGCCCTGGTTGCGAATGCCGACGCCAGGCGTCGCCGGTAGAACGGGTGGAGGCTGAGCGAGGTCTCGTCGAAGAGGCCGCCGACGACCAGGACGATGAGCAGGGCGAGGATCCCGATCATGATCGACGGGCCGGGGCTTTCGGCGACGAGGTCCCGGGCCGTTCCCA
>JBBRZQ010000122.1:0-13836 GCA_038236535.1 Actinomycetales bacterium | reverse complement strand
GGGTGGGTCACCACTGCGCGTGGCCGATGCACCGCCGGATGGGCGTGACGGCGACGACGCGAGCCAGCTTTGCGGCATACAACACGGTGGCCGAGGTCGAGGTCTTGCTGACAGCCCTGGACCGGGTGCCGGTCATCTTCGGGACGGTGGCCTGATGGACCTGTACCAGGAGATCATCCTGGAGCACTCGAAGAGGCCCCTGCACGCGGGTCTGCGGGAGCCGTTCGACGCGCAGGTGCACCACGTCAACCCGACCTGCGGGGACGAGGTCACCCTGCGGGTCCAGGTCAGCGGCGAAGGGCCCTCGGCCGTGGTTGCCGATGTGTCCTACGATGCGGCCGGCTGCTCCATCTCGACCGCGGCGACCTCGGTTCTGGCCGACGAGGTCATCGGGCACAGCGTCAGGGAGGCACTGACCTCGTTCGCAGCCATGCGAAAGATGCTGACCAGCAAGGGGACCGACCCCGGCAACGAGGAGGCGATCGGCGATGGCGTGGCCTTTGCCGGCGTCTCGAAGTATCCTGCCCGGGTCAAGTGCGCCCTGCTGGGTTGGATGGCGTTCACGGACGCTCTCACCCAGGCGGGCGTCGACATCAGCGTGACGCCGGTTCCCGAGGCCCTTCCGGCCGTGAGCCATACCGGCACGAACAGCACCGGCACGAACAGCACCGGCACGAACAGCACCGGCACGAACAGCACCAGCACGAACAACCCCATCGGGGACGTCATCATCACGAGCAACGCCATGGAGGACTCATGACTGACAGGACTGCTGAACACCCGCCCGCAGCCCCGGCCGAGACCCCGGCCGCAGCCACCGGCCCGACGCCGCCCAATGTCGCCGACATTGAGGAGTCCCTGCGCGATGTCGTCGACCCGGAGCTGGGGATCAACGTCGTCGACCTGGGCCTGATCTACGGAGTCACGATCGACCAGAACTCCCATGTGGTCATCGACATGACGCTGACCAGTGCCGCCTGCCCGCTGACCGATGTCATCGAAGACCAGATCGCCCAGGCGCTGGACGGCCAGGTGCCCAGCCACCGGATCAACTGGGTCTGGATGCCGCCGTGGGGCCCGGACAAGATCACCGACGACGGCCGTGAGCAGCTGAGGGCGCTCGGCTTCAACGTCTGAGCGCTGAGGTTTGCGGGACTGGTGCTGCCACCTGCCACCTGCCCCGTGCCTGATGCCTGTTTCGCACGCTCCTGATGTGCTTTCGGGGTGTCTTCGGGGTCACTGTCCGGACCTGTTCCCAGATCGGGTCTGGCGCCAATAGCATCGGTGCTGTTGTCGGGGTCTCACCGGTGCGAGCCCCTTCAGGTGAAGGCGTGGGCGGGCTACTTCGCGTACCTGTTTCGCGAACGTGTGAGAGGTGCGCAGATGTCTCTGACCGGATCGGCCTTCCTCGTCACAGTCGCGGTTTGCACTGTCGTTGCCTTCGTTGTCTCGATCGTTGTCTGGCCTTCGCTGGCAGAACCCACCCCCGTCAAGATCGCGGCTAGGGCGGCGACAGCGGGCAAAGGGCCGGTGGGTGGTGCGCGGCCATGGTGGCGATGCTGCACCCGGCTCAGTTCGCCGGCGCCATCTCCCTGCTCGGGTACTTCCGCCCTGAGTTAGGCCCCTTCTACGACCCGTATCCCCGGGGAGATCCGCTCGGTGCCCGCTACGACCTGGTGGGACTGGTCAGGCGCAGCCCCCCGCCGGTGGCTCTCTGGCTCGAGACGTCCCACGCGGACGGAATCTCCTATCCCTCCAGCGCGGCCCTGCTCAAGGTTGCCAGACCGCCCCTGAGCATCGACGCCCTGGTGCTACAGAACGCCGGACACTTTCGCAGCGTGGCTTTCGGCGTCCTCCGCCAGGCCACGACCTGGCTCGGCGCCAACCTCTCGGGCTTCAAGGCAACTCCGTAGAAGGACTGCAGGAGGGTGGACGCAGGACGGAGGTTTTATGGCCACCACCGGCCGGCTGCTCAGGGCGTTGGCTTGAAACCGGAGACGTTGCGGCCGAGCCAGCGCAGGCTGACCGGCACGAGGGGCTCCCACACGGTGAGCCGGTGCCCGGCATGCTGGAGGACCGTGGCGTCCACTGACATCGGCGGCCTGGCTGCCTTGATGACGGCGGCGCTCGAGTGGTACGAGAGGGTGTCCACGTGGGAGGTCTCCATCCACAGCGCCACCGGCGGCGGGCTACGCCTGGTCAGGTTGACCATGTCGTAGCGGTCGGGGACCTTGGCGTTCGGCGGGTAGGGGTAGTAGACCGGGCCGAAGTCGGGGTGGAAGTAGCCGCCCAGGATGATCGCCGCCGAGTACTGGGCCGGATGCAGCATGGTCGCCATCGCTGCGCACCAGCCGCCGGCGGACAGCCCGATCGTCGCCCAGGAGGCCCGGTCGGTCTTCACCCGGAAGGTGCGTGCCACCCAGTTGGGCACGTCCCGGGTCAGCCAGGTCTCCACCTGCGGGTTGCCGGGGCTGCCGTTGACGCACTCGGTGTCCACCCCGGGCGGGATCTCCACCTGGGGGGAGACGATCAGGGCCGGGGCGACCTTCTTGGCCGCGGCCTCCCGGGCCACCACGCCACCGAGGTTCATCGTGTCGATCCAGATCCGGGTGTCGCCGGGGATGGCCGGGAACGTCTGCAGGACGGGGTATCTCACCTTGGCGTTGCCGGGGTTGGTGTAGTACGGCGGGAGCTGAACGACCACCGTGGCGGTGATCCCGCTCAGCGGGCCCTTGACGACGTACGAGATGACCCCTTTCTGGCTCATCCGGGCCAGCGGAAGCGGCGGTAGCACGCGGCCGGCCTTGGCTGCCGGGCCGGCGACCGTCCGGCTGACGGCGTGGGAGGCGGTGGTGCCGGCGCTCAGCGCTATCCCGGTCTCGACCCCGACGAAGGAGGCTCGCAGGTCCGTCCAGTCGGCATACCACTGATACTGGGCATTGAGCTGGGTGGCGACCGTCAGCACCACCAGGAAGTTCACCGTCAGCAGCATCCCGGCTCGGGCGGCGATCTTGACGACCTTTGGCCCGGCCAGCGTTGGCCAGAGCAGGACCAGGGCAACGAAGGTGGCGACGGTGAGAACCAGAACAACACCCAGGAAGGCCGAGCCTGTCAGTGACATCTGCGACACCCCCTACTCCCCGCTGCACCTAGGAATCAGCGTCAAACGTAGCAGGGGATCGGGCCCCCAGCCGGGTGAGCTGTGGCGCCGAATGGACCCATCTGCGGCACGGGTCTCTGCGCGGAGCCCCCTACCGGCAAGGGAGCTGAAGAACACGAGCGAGGGAACCGGAGGAACCGCGGGCTCGCGCCACTCGTTGGAGGCGCGAAAGCCCGGGACACCCACTGGTTATTCGCCGGTTCACCTGTTGTCCGCCTGGTGAACGAGTCGCGGGTCTGCTTCACGTATCCGAACCGGGGGCATCGTGGGGGAGTGGGATGAGCAAGCATGACGTGCAGGATCTGGGTCTGGCCGGGCGGTGGTGGCATCGCCCGTGATAAGTGAAAGGTGACCCGTTGAGCCGCTTGGAGATGGTCGGCGCCTCGGCTGTGCCGCCGGTCGCCGTGGCCGTTGGGGAGGCTGATGGCGTAGGCACCCAGACGCCAGAAGGTTCGAACTCCGGGGTCCGCCTACGACAGTCGGGTCTGCGTGCGCTGCCTTGGCTGTTGGCTCTGGGTCTGGCGGCAGTGGTCCTGCTGCAGGCGGGCACGCCCGCGGCCGACATCGTCCGGTATGCCGTGTACTGGTGCCTGGGGGTGGCCCTGCCGGGCGTGCTGGTATCGCGCGCCGTGTTCGGGACCCGGGGCAACTGGCCGGAGGACGTGGCGGTCGGCGCCGTCACCGGGCTCGCGCTGGAGATCCCGTCCTTTGTCATCTGGTCCGTGCTCGGACTTCAAGCGCAGCTGTGGCTCTGGCCTCTTCTGGTGGCGGTTGTCTTCGCTGCGGCGCCGGGCCTGCGCGGGTATTGGCGGATCAGCGGTTCGCGGCCGTTGCCGCCGCTGTGGTCCTGGGGAGTCGCTTCGGCGATCGGCGCGTGCGTCCTGGCCGTCCGCGATGGTGCCTTCGCCGCCCCGCTGCCACCGGCTGGCGGGGTCTACTACCAGGACATCACCTGGCACCTGTCGATCGTCCATGAGCTCACCAGGTCATTCCCGCCGCAGATTCCCCAGGTGGCCGGCGAGATGCTGCGCTACCACTGGTTCTCCCACGTTCACATGGCAGCCGCGCACCTGGTTTCAGGGGCGCCGGTGGCGACAGTGGTCCTGCGGCTGTGGATTCTGCCGCTGCTCACCCTGACGGCGCTGATCGGCGCCACCTTGGCCAGGGAGCTGTCGCGGACGTGGTGGTCGGGGCCGCTGGCTGCCTGGATCCTGGTCGTGTTCCAGGGCACGTACCTCCTGCCGGTGGCGGGCTCGGCCGGGGTCATCTTCACGGACAGCCCATCGCAGGTCTATGTCGTGCCACTGGTCCTGGGTGCCACCACCGTGATCGTCCGGGCTCTGCGCGGTCGCAGGCTCAGGGCGGGGTGGGCGGTCCTGGCGCTGATCCTGTTGGCGTCCGCGGGAGGCAAGCCGGTCTCTATGCCACTGGTGCTGGCCGGTACCTGCCTGGCCGCCATCGCCCTGTTGCTCCAGCGGCGTCGTCAGTGGCGGGCGGCGTTGTCCATCCTGGCGATGGCGGCGGTGATCCTGCCGGCGTCGCTCCTCTATGTGGCAGGCAGCGACGGCGGATCCTCACGGATCAGCCTCTTCGGCTTCCTCGAATGGAGCCCGTTCTATCACCGGCTGACGGGTCAGGGTTTCCATCCGGCCGCCAGCCCGATACTGCCTCCGGGTGTGAACGACCTGTCGCCGCGATCGCTGGCCATCCTGGCGCTCCTTCTGCTGGTCCCCCTGGTGGCCAACATCGGGCACCTGGCGCCGTTCGTCCTGATCGCGTCCAGGCGGCTGCGGAAGGACCCTGCACTGTGGTTCATCGCAGGAGCCGTCGCTGCGGGTGGCGGCGTCTATCTCGTCCTGTCCCACCCGTCATACAGCCAGCTGTACTTCCTGGGGCTGGCTGACGCGGTAGCGGCGGTCTTCGGCGCCTGGGCCCTGGCCGCGGCCGTCCCGCCCGCGGTGACGACCGGTCGCCGGGTTCTCGCTGTGCTGGTTGGCGGCGCGATCATCGGCGGCGGGGCCGTCACGCTGGCACGTTCCCTGACGCCGCCCCTGTCCGGGCACCTGAGCAGCTTGTCAGCCGTGGCGGCCTCGTTCCTGGCACCACTGGCCTGGGCGGGTGCCGTCGCCGGGGTGGGCTTTGTCGCCTGGGCCCTCTCGCGCCGCCGGGTCCCGGGCCTGCGTGGATGGGGACTGCCACTGGTGCTGGCGGCGCTGGTTCTGGGCGGGCCCGCACAGGATGCGATCGACGGCCCCGCCGACGGGCTGGCCGCCGTGGCCGCAGACAGGCCGGTGCCCAAGGGGGTTGGCTACCCCATCAGCGCGAGCGCGGCAGCGGCCATGGCGTGGATCGACCAGCACACTGCTGCCGACGCCGTGATCGCCACCAACCGTCACTGCGCCGTGGGGCCCGAGAGACCTACCTGCCTGTCCTTGGCGTTCTGGGTGAGCGGCCTCGGCGGCCGGCGAACGGTGATCGAGGGCTGGGGGTACACCAGCGTCGCCGACGGGCTGGTCGCCCCGCCGGCCTACCGGGAGCGAGCCGCGGTCAACGACGCGGTCTTCACGAACCCGAGCCGCACGAGCATCAACCGGCTTCGCCGTGAGTACGGCCCACGCTGGCTGGTTGCCGACAGGTCGGCCGGACCGGTCCCGGTCGGGCTGGACCAGCTGGCCGACGCGAGGTTCACCAGCGGCAAAGTCACTGTTTACGAGCTGCGCTGAGCCTAGGACGAAGACGCAGAGGTAACGTTCATCGGACTCCAAGGCTGCGCCAAGGGTTGACGCATACTCTCGTTGTATGGCGATACCGCAGCCCACTCCCAGGTCCGGGTCGGGTCCGCCTCGGCTCAAGGTCTCCCGGGTACTCGCTGCCCTGATCACACTCGCAGCTGTGCTGGCGCTGATCGCTGTCGCCGCGATTGCGCACGGTCAGCCTGTGAACAAGACGATCGCGGCCACCACCACGACCATCCCGCCCGCTGTAGCCACAGCTCGTTCTGCAGGGGGCGTCAGCCGGTCGATCAGCGTGGTTGGGATCGGCGATTCGGTGACCTCCGGTGGCAACTGCGACTGTGAGCCCTTCGTCGGGCTGTATGCGAGGGACCTGGCCTACCAGCGAGGGCAGGCGACCAGCTCAGTAAACCTGGGTGTGTCGGGCTCGACCAGCTCACAGCTGCTGCAAAGCGTGAGCCAGCCCGGGACGGTTCGCGATCAAGTCGCTAAGGCAGACATCGTGCTCGTGACGATCGGGGCAAACGACCTGATCCCCCTGGAGTCGAAGCAGCCCGCTGACTGTCCGGCGACCTGCTACACACCCGTGATCGACAGCGTCGGACATCACGTGGAGCTGATCGTGGATGCTGCGCGGGCCGCCCAGCCGGGCCATCCCCCGACGGTTCTGGTGACTGACTACTGGAACGTGTTCCAGGACGGGGACGTCGGCACCGCAGAGAACGGCTCCGCCTTCCAGAGCTGGAGCGACACCCTCACCCGTGCTGAGAGCGCACAGGTCTGCGCCGCGGCGCGGCAGGCGGGCGCCACCTGCGTGAGCCTGTACGCGCCCTTCAAGGGAAACGGCTCCGTCAACCCCACCTCCCTGTTGGCTGCCGATGGCGACCACCCCAACGCTGCCGGCCACCAGCTGATCGCATCGACGCTGCTGGCCGCAACGCCTCGGCCGCTTCCGTGACTCAGGGTGGCCTGGGCTCGCAGCCGGGATACTCACACTCGCTGTGTGTGCTCGCAGGCACACACCACCTCACTGGGATCGGCCCGCCCGACGACCATCGAGAAGATCGAGCGTGTCCGTCGCCTTCACGCTGAGGATCTGGTAGTTGTGGTTCTTGGTGGTCCCATCGCGAGGGGTGTTCTGGTCGACTTCGCGCGCCTCTCGCGAGATCGTGTCGGACGTGAGGACCGCCACCTCAAGGTCTCCGAGAGCCGGGACAACCTCTGGAGGAAGACATGACCACGTGGCGCACGAAGTCAGCGGCGCTTGCCGCGTCCGCAGCACTGGCCGCTTCCGGCCTCATCGCAGCCGCTGCACCTGCGGGTGCGACCACCGTCGCGGCGTGTGGCAACAGATCGCTGACGGTTTCCCGTACGAGTTGAGCATCTGCCGTCTCCAGGTGCACCCGACGGTGGCCGGAACCTCGGGCCAGGGCTGACCGCTCCCGCCTTGCAGACTCTGAGCAGTCCGATGGATGTCGGCGGTCGTCACCGTCACAGAAGGTAGGTCGGGTATGCCCGTGGTGAAGCGCCCGGTATCTCACCGACGTGCCCGGCTGGCCACCACCATCACGACCACCGTGGTCTTGATCTTGCTTGGTGTCTATGCCTGCTCAGCAGCTGACGTCGCACCAGCCGGCCGCGTGCGCCTTGGCCCGCCGCTGGGAGTCAGCGCATACGGCAATTTGGCAAGCCAGGTCGCTTTGGTCAAGACTCGTCGCCTCTGGGCTGGCGCGTACGCCATCTCGACCTACCCGACCACCGCACAGCTGGCCCTCTACGGCGGTACTGGAACGCTGCTGGCGCGGCTGGGACGAGTCGGCGCGGCCCAGGCCAGGTTCAACATCGCCACGATGGTCCGGGTGGGTCTGCGGTCACCGATGGTCTGGATGGACATTGAGCCAAGGACGCAATCGCCATGGTCGGCCAGCCCGGTCAACAACAACGCGGTCATCGACGGTGTCATCGGGGGCTACAGAGCCGCCGGAGTCCGCGCAGGCATCTACTCCTACACCACGGCCTGGAAGGCCATCACCGGCGGCAGGCTCCGGCCGGGCCTGGCGAGCTGGGTGTCAGTCGGCCACAAGAGCCAGACGGTGGCAGCAGCGAGCTGCTCCGTGGCCAGCTACAGCGGAAGCCCACCCTGGCTGATCCAGTGGACCGGCACAGATCGCGACTATGACCTCACCTGCCCGCCAGCCACAGGGTGGGCCGCAGTGTCAACCCCCTGAACCACCCATGACCCACCCAACAGCGGTCAGCCGTTGTGGTCAGCGGATGAACACGATCGCATTGTTGCCACCTCGGCAGACCGACGGGTCCCGGCCACGCAGTTCATCGTGACGGCCCGACCTGTTGCCGGGCTGAACGCCTTGATGATGGCCGTCTGGCTGCCCGCGCTGCGGAAGGTGGCCTCGACATTGGCCGCGAAGGCGCAGGTCGTGTTCGGGCCCACGCTGACAGTGCCATCGCCAGCACAGGGAGTGCCTGGCAGCACCGACGGTGTTACCGGTGCGGGGCCGCTGTCGGAGTGGGGGCTGGCGTCCTCTGTGAGGTAAGGGCCAGGATCCCGAGAACGGCCACGGCGACGATCAGGACGGCAATAGCGAGCACGGCGATAAGAGCCCACTGGCGTGAACCGCTGGTCTGGGTCTCATCCTGGTGAACCTCGGGCGGGGGGAACGCATGGACAGCCTGCTCCTGCGAGGGGTCCGGACGTAGTCACCCCACTTCAGGAGACCCTGCGCTTCCTCGACGACGCGGTGCGTTGCGTTGCGGCAAGATCGCCTACTACGGCTTCTCGAACTTCCTCGGCTGGCAGCTGACCAAGGCTGTCCATGTGGCACGCGCCCTGGGATTCGCCCCGCCGATCACGCTGCAGCCGCAGTACAGCCTGCTGGTGCGCGAGATCGAGTCAGAGATCGTGCCGGCCGCACTGGATGCGAACATGGGTCTGCTGCCGTGGTCGGCGCTTGCCGGTGGCTGGCTGTCAGCCAAGTATCGCCGAGACACCGACCCGACGGGTGCTACCCGCCTGGGTGAGGACCCCGGGCGCGGGATGGAGACGTGGGAACGGCGCAACAAGCAGGAGCGCACCTGGCGGATCCTTGACGGCGTCGCGGATATCGCCACATCCAAGGGCCTCAGCCAGGCTCAGGTGTCGCTCGCCTGGCTCTCGGCTCAGCCAGCCGTGACCGCCGTGATCCTGGGCGCGCGCACCACCGCGCAGCTCGTCGACAACCTCGGCGCCGCGGAGGTCGAGCTCACGCCAGACGAGCTCTCCCGGCTCGACCTGCTGAGCTGCTCCGTGCATCGTCCGTGGCACACCATGACAGGACGAGACCTGCCCGCAGCGATGGGCTCCGGGCAGGTCCGGTGGGAGGGGTTCAGACCGCGGTGGCGCTGGTGTAGCGCAGGTAGGGCTTGACCACATCCAGGTCCGGGAAGAGCTCCATGGCGGCATCGGTCGGGACGTCCAGACTGACGATGGCGCGGTCGCCGGGGCGCCAGTCGGCAGGCGTGGCGAACGGGCCGGACTCGTTGAGCTGCAACGCATCCAGAACACGCAGGATCTCGTCGAAGTTCCGGCCGACACTCTTGGGGTAGGTGAGCATCAGCTTGATCAGGTTGTCCGGGCTGATGATGAACACCGAGCGGACCGAGCTGGTGTCACCCTCGCCGGGGTGGATCATGTCGTAGAGCTCGGCGACCTTCTTGTCCGGGTCGGCGATGATCGGGTACCCGATCGTGGTGCCGGAGACCTCTTCCACATCCGGCTTCCATGTTTTGTGGTCCACGACCGAGTCCACCGACAGGGCGATCACCTTGGTATGGCGCTTGTCCCACTCGTCGCTCAGCTGACCGACCCGGCCCAGCTCAGTGGTACACACGGGGGTGTAGTCGGCCGGGTGGCTGAAGAAGACGGCCCAGCTGTTGCCCTTCCAGTCCAGGAATGAGATGTCGCCCTCGGTGGTGGGTGCGGTGAAATCGGGTGCTGTGTCACCCAGGTGCAGAGAAGCCATGAAGATTCGCTCCAGTTCTATGTGCCATCTAGTCGTGCCTGGTTCGTTGACGGTAGCGGTGGTCCACCGAAGCCGCCCGGAGAGATGTCGTGCTTCCGGGCGGCCTCTGGGTGGTCAGCCGCCGAATGCCACGAGGTGGCGCTGGGAGGCGGCGAGCAGGTTCTTGTACACCTGCGTGACGTCGGGTGCGGTCACACCGGCCGCCGCTGCCTTCAGATCGGTGATGTCGGTCGACTCGACGGTGCGCGCGGCCGTGTTGGCGGCATCCACGCCGGCGGTGCCCTGGCTGAGCAGCTTGCTGTACTGCTGCTGGGTGCTCGCGGTCGCGAAGCTTCCCGCAGCCTTTCCCGCCGTCGGATCCGCGATGGCGTACCGCTTCAGCACGAGGCGAATCTCGGCGAGGTGCCGGGTCTCCGCGTTGGTGATCCGGGTGAACGGCGTCCCGTACTTGGCGCCCAGGGCGACGTACAGGTCATGGGCGAGCTTCTCTTCCTCGGCCATCGAGGCGAGCGTGGACTTTTGCGCGGCGGTGAGGGTTCCGCTGGCCAGGTTCGTCAGGTCGTCGCCCAGGCCGGCTCCGCGGCCCTGCATGCCTGCGCCCATTCCGGCCCCGCGGCCCTGCATGCCTGGGCCCATTCCGGCCCCGCGGCCCTGCATGCCTGCGCCTTGCCCGTTGCCTCGCCCGTTGCCCTGAGCGTTGCCGCGGCCGGCGCCCTGACCGTTGGCCATGCCGGCGCCGGTCCCGTCACAGGTGCCCGGCTGTGCGTTCTGCTGGGTCGTGGTGTTGCCCGGGGCGGCTGTGGCGCCTCCGGTGGGGCCGGTGGCGGCCAGGGCAGGGGCCGCGACGAGGACGGCCACGACGGCGGCGCCGCTGGTGATGGTTGCTGCAATGCTGGTTCTGGTGCGCATTGTCTGTGTGCTCCTTGGTTGGTTGCTCCTGGGTATGAGTCCAATCTGCGGCTGGTATCTGCAGGGTTTGCGGTGTGGGTGTGGAGACGGTGTGGAGATTGGGCTCGAGGGCGTGAAACGGTGGCCATCGGTGCTCAGCACAGCGTCGGATCAGGGAGGATGAGGCATGCCCACCGTGCTGGTCGTCGAGGATGAACGAGATATCCGTGAGCTGCTGCGCCGGTATCTGGAGCGTGCCGGCCTGTCGGTGCTGACCACCGGAACCGGAGCCGAGGCGATCAGGATGCTGACGTCCGCCCCTCCCGACCTGGTGGTGCTCGATCTTGGTCTGCCCGATGTTGACGGCACCGAGGTGCTCCGTGAGATCCAGGCCGCCGGACGCCCCCCGGTTCTGGTCCTGACTGCACGCAGCACCGTCGATGACCGCATTCGCGGCCTGCAGCTGGGCGCAGACGACTACGTGACCAAGCCGTTCAGCCCGGCCGAGGTGGTCCTGCGCGTCCAGGCGGTGCTGCACCGCAGCGGCGGGCAGCCCGCAGAGGGCGGCCCGGTCACCTACGGCCAGGGCCGGCTGCGTATCGACAAGCCTCGACACGCGGCCTGGCTGGACGGCCGTTCGCTGGACCTGACCCCCACCGAATGGGACCTGCTTGCAGCCGTGGCGGCGGCCCCCGAGCGCGTGTTCTCCCGTTATGAGCTGGTCAACAGGATCCGGGGGTATGAGTACGCCGGCTATGAGCGGACCATCGACTCGCACGTGAAGAACCTGCGGCACAAGCTGGGCGCCTCCGGTGCCGACGTGCTGGAGACGGTCCTGGGCGTCGGCTACCGGTTGCGCCTGCGGCGAGATGAGCCGGCGTGAAAGCGCTCCATGTCGGACTCGGCCCGCTGGGGCGGCGGCTGCTGTTCGCCTTCGTCCTGGTCGCCGTGACCTCGGTCCTGGTGCTGACAGTGGCAGCACTCATCGGCGTCGGGCAGGGGTTCCAGTTCGCTACCCAGATCAGCCAAGAGCAGGCGGCGGCCAGAGCTTCAGCAGCGGCGGGGGACGCCTACCGGAAGGCCTCCGGCTGGTCCGGCGCGGACCTGAGCCGCACCAGCGACATTGCCGCGGCGGCCGGGGCCAGGCTGTTCGTGCTGGACGCTTCCGGCGCTTCGGTCGGCGGCACCAGCTCTGGTGGCCCTGGCCCCGGACCTGGCCAGGGCCAGGGCAAGGGCACCGGACCTGTCGGCGGCCAGGGCGTCGTCAGTGCTCCAGTGGTGGTCGACCGGGTCAGCGTCGGGGCCGTGCGGCTGGTGTTCGAGACGGTGGCAGGAAACCAGGCACGCGACGTGGCCTGGTCGTGGATCGCGGTGGCCGCGGTGGTGGCCATGCTGGTCGCCCTCGTTGCCAGCTGGGTGGTCACCCGGCTGATCACCCGCCCGATCGCTGCCATGACCTCGGCCACCAGGGCGTTCGCGGCCGGGGATCGCCAGGCGCGTGCCGGCATGCCCGGACCGGGAGAGCTCGGCGAGCTCGCCCTGGCCTTCGACTCGATGGCGGACACGGTCGCCCGCTCCGAGCGGGACCGCCGCAACCTCACCGCTGACGTCGCTCATGAGCTGCGCACCCCGCTGGCCGCCCTGCAGGCCGGGCTCGAAGAGCTACGTGACGGACTGGTTGAGCCCAGCGCCCAAGGCCTGGCCGGCTTGCACGACCAGTCGTTGCGGCTCGGGCGGGTGGTCAGCGACCTGGCCGAGCTCTCCGCTGTGGAGGCCAGCGATCTTCCGGTTCGGCGGACCGAGGTGGACCTGAGCCAGGTCGCCCGCGACGAGCTGGCCGTGCGCGAATCCCAGCTGCGGGCTGCGGGACTGGTGGTGAGCAGCCGGCTGGACGGACCGGTGGGGGTCCGGGCGGACTCCGACCGCTTGCACCAGGCGGTGGGCAACCTGCTGGCCAACGCAGCCCGCTACTGCCGCCCCGGCGACGAGGTCGCTGTTGTCGTACGGCGCGAAGACGACCAGGCGGTACTGGACGTCGTCGACTCCGGGCCCGGGATCCCGTCAGATGAGCTACCGTACGTCTTTGACCGGCTCTGGCGCGGCCGCGGCGCCAAAGAGATCGCCGGCTCGGGGATCGGTCTGGCCGTCGCGCGGGAGATCGTCGTGGCGCACGGCGGCACCATCGTGGCTTCTTCAGCTGAAGGCGCCGGGACAACCATCACGATCCGACTTCCCGTCAGTGTGGCACCGAGCGGCGCCTGACCGTGTCGAGATGACCCGTCACTGCTGACCCTGCCGCAGTCCTGAGCTGTCTCCGGCGCCGGAGGCACGATACAGCCGACAGTGCGAAGAACACGCCCTTCCCATACCCCTACCCGTACCGGGCGGCACCGGGCTCCGGTCGCGCGCCTGTGACTTAGTTCATACCCCAGGGGGTAAGGGACTTTAGTCCCTTATTCCCCCCGGGGTATGTGCCTACCCTTCTTGCGTATGGACAGACAACGGCCCAGTGACGGATCAGGGCCTCAGGTCTGCAGCGCCACCACCGCCACCACTCGGTGCACCAAACATGCGCCCGATCAAGGAGAAACCACATGACAGTAGCCATTGACGACCTCAAGGGACTGAAGTCCGACCTGGTCGTTGACTCCCGTGCCACGTCTTGCCCCGGACCGATCCTGGCAGCCAAGAAGTCCATCGGCCAGATTGCGGTGGGTCAGGTCATGGAGGTTCTCGCCAGTGACTCCGGGACGCTGAAGGACCTGCCGGCCTGGTGCAAGAAGATGGGCCACGACTACCTCGGCTCGCTCGACGAAGCCGGATACCTGCAGCTCTTCCTGCGCAAGACCAAGTGAGCTGACGTGACGACCATTGTCGAGACCGGGTTCAAGCCGAGGATCCTCGTCTTTTCGACGAACAACATCTCCGATCCAGGTATCGACATGGCTGGGAGCAGGCACATGCACTACCCGTCGACGGTCTCGACGATGAGCGTCCCGTGCAGCAGTGGGATCAAGCCCGGCTGGATCATGCACGC
>JBBRZQ010000121.1:0-13967 GCA_038236535.1 Actinomycetales bacterium | reverse complement strand
GACGCCTACGCGATATCGTCACCGACGTCGAAGCCCGATCCCTCGCCGCCTTCAACAAAGCCGAAGGCCCTCACCGCAAATCACCGAGATAACCCGCCCGAGAAGTGCGGAACGTCAGTTCGACGCCGTGGGCCCAGTAGATTCGGGTGCGGGTGGACTCGGCGTAGGCGCGGCGCCAACCCCGTAGGGGTTCGGCCCAGACGAAGATCGAGCAGGTGCCGCAGCGGATGTACTCCGAGTCCTCGCGGGCCACCTGCCCGGGCGCAGCCGGCGTGCCGGGTCTGGCGTCGGCGAGCAGTTGCAGGGGTTTCGCCCCCGCAAGCGGGAGGTGCCCCCAGTCCATGACCACGACGGGGAAGGCCGGATCGTAGGGGCGGGCGTAGACGCCCAGCACGTCCTCCATCGCCGCCACGCATGCCGCGTTCTGCTGCGGCGGGATCGTCCAACACGCCTTCAGGTGAGGCTTAAGCGCCCCCTTCTTAGGACCCGCCCGATCGTCGAGTGGTCCATCGGCGGTATCCCCTCGGTCAGGGCCACCTGTCTCTCCAGCAACCGCAGCGTCCACCGCGCACGTCCCGCCGGCGGCTGGCTGCACGCCAACGCGATCACCCGAGCCTCCACGTCCCCGGTCACCTTCGGCTCCACCGGAGGCGTGGCCCGCTTCTTGCGGGTGATCACCTCCTCGACCCGCCCGGCATGTGTCGTGAACGCCTTCGCGACCAGATACACCGTGCTGTCCGACGTGCCGACCCGGTCGGCCACCACGCGGCGATCGGGCGCCGGCCCCTGCGTCTCGTCCAGGGCAAGCAACACCCTGGCCCGAGTGATCAGCCGGGCAGGATGCCGCCCAGAGGAGACCACCCTGGTCAGCTTCGCACGATCCCCAGCACTCAAGGTGACCGTGAACTCCTTCGGACGAGGCACGCCGTCGACTCCTTCTGGTCGAGTATCAACCAGAAGGAGTTGACCACACATACCCAACATATTAGAGGCGACACGCTACTAGTCGGGCCCATGGGCGCGCCAGCAACTCGATTCCGGCGTAGGCGCCGACGAACACCGCGATGACGAAGACGAGCCAGCCGCGGTGCGCCGTGGGAGCCGGACACGTGTAGGGCGCCGCAGTACGGGAGCCTCCATTCCCGTCGTCCTGCCCCCCGGCTGTGCTCCGTCCATCTCGGCTCGCCGTGCCCCGACCGCGAATCTGGTCGAGCAGAGCGTGGCGTGGATCGAAGGCTGGCACATCTCTGTGGGGGAAAGCGTGGGGCCCATGAACGTCACCGGGCGTGGGCTACCAGGTGGTCAGCTCTCTGCCCGATCGCCGGGCGGCTCGAGGAACCCGGCTGTGGTCACAGGCGCTCTGCTTCCGAGGCCCGTCGGCTCGGTGTCCGCCAAGGCATCCAGATCTCGGTACGGGCGCAGTGGTTCGCCGCCGACGTCGCAGCGCTCGTGGCCCTGCGAACGCCGCCTCCGAGACGACGCTGGGGGCGCCCGCGATGACTACCCGGACCCATATGTGGCCGCGATGTGGACCCGGCGCATGTCCTGGGCCCGCTGCCCGGTGGCTGGCGAGCAGTCCTCTCCGTTCCCGATGGTCGCGACAAGCGGTCACGACTGGGGCGCCCGCCGCGGGATCCCGCCGCCTTCCCGTCGCTGCTGAGGGAACCTCCAGAAGGGAACCCTTGTGGGTTGTTCTCCTGACTGATGTGGGTCAGATTCGGCCTGGGAGGACCGGTCGGTGTCCGCCGAGGCTGAGCTTGGCGAGGGCGATGAGAGCGTGTGGGGGGAGGTGCAAGTCCCCCCGTCACGTCGACGCGATCCGCATCACTGATGAGGTCGTCGAAGGGACGCACCCGACCATGCTCCCTCCCGGGTCGACCCGTGATTCGCGCACAAGCCCGATCGCTGTGTCCTGGGAGCTGTACCCCCCCGGATGCGGCATCATGACGTTCATGGCGCTCAGCGAAGGTCTAACCGCGGGCAGTGCCTGGGTCGAAGGTTTCCTTGCCCACCTCGGCGCCTGAGCGCCTGAGCCGAAACCGCGGTCACTGCCAGTGGAGTCAGCAAAGCCGGTGCGCCTGTCTTGGCAGGCTGGTCACGCTCCCAGACTCACGGCGACGACAAGGGTCCGCGGGGCGTGGGCCCGGCACCAGCCCCCGCGGCAGCGGCCCGCCGCGCTGGTGCTGTGGCACTGGTGGCCGCACTGGCCAGCAGCCTCCCCGGCTGCGCCGAGCCGATGGAGCCCGGCGCCACATCGGGAGTCGCGGCCCCGCGCTCGGCCGGGTCGAGACAGGCTTCGCCCTCCCAGATCCCCGACACCAGCCCCACCTCAACCGCCACACCGCCAGCGCCGAGCCAGACCCCACCGCGCCCCGCTGTCACCTCGACGACCAGTTCGGTTCCGCCGGCGCACTTCTCGGCGCAACCGGTCTCGGTTGGTCGGTTGCTGCTGACCACGTTGGCGGGAGCCGCGTCCGGGGTGACGATGCGGGTATGGGTGTGCTTGCCGCCGCAGTATGACGACCCGGCATACGCGGCCAAGGTCTTCCCGGTCCTGACGCTCTACCCGGGCGGGGACGGGGTCAACTACACGCAGTTCTTCGACGCCCAGACGGTGGGGATCGTCGCGGAGGGGGCGGCGGCGGGCCGGCTGTCGCCGTTCATCTTGCTGGAGCCGCAGCTGCAGCCGTCGGTCTCCCTTGACACCGAGTGCACCGACCTCGCCGGGCTGCCGAAGGTCGGCACGTTCATGGAGCAGCACGTCCCCGCGATGGTTCGGGCCAGCTTCCGGGTGGCCCCCACCCGCAGCGGGTGGGGCGTTGGTGGGGTGTCCAGCGGCGCGTATTGCGCGTCGAAGATGCTGTTCGCCCGCCCCGACGTCTGGTCGGCCGGCGCGAGCCTCGGCGGCTACTTCGTCATTGACACGTCCCTGTCGGCCGGACGCACCAGCGCCGCGCTCGCGACCAGCCCGCAGACGGTCGCGCAAACCCGCCCCCCGATGGTGGTCCTGCGCGCGTGGGTGGGCAACTCCGACCCCCACGCTCTGCAGCAGAACCGCGACTTCTTCAAGGTGCTCCGCTCCCCGACGCAGGCAGACCTGAAAGTGGTCGACGGCAAGCACACGTGGGTCACGTTCCAGCAGCTGCTACCCGAGATGTTCTCGTTCTTTGCCGCGCACCTGAACCGACCGCAACCCGCCTGAACGGCTGCTGGGCCAGGGAGCGGGCTGGCCAACATGACAGCGCCCGCGATCAGCCCAACGGCGACGGATTCCTCGACCGGACGAATGCCGGGCACCGGTGGCGGCCACGCCTGCGGGACTCGTCCCAGCCGGTGGGTGTTGGATCGGTGGGGACGGACCCCGGGATCCGAGGAGAAAGGGCGCACGTGATGGCAACACTGGCCGACCACCGGGTAGTGGTGTTCCTGCAGGAGAACAAGACAACGGACTTCTACTTCGCGGCGATGGCCGCCTGGGGCGCGGCCGTCGCCACCCACGGACCGCTGCTCGCCGCGGCGCCGAACTTCGACCAGCCGCACGACCGCAACGCGTGGGTCCACTACGCGATGGGCGACTACCCGGCCCTGGGAGCGCAGGTCGACACCGACACCGTGATCCCGTTCTACTCGTGGCTGGCCAAGCAGTTCGTGTTCTGCGACCACCACTTCGGGGCCGGGTCGAACTCCACACCCGGACACATGCTCGCCGTCGGCGGGCAGATGCCGACGATGCGCAACCCCCCGTTCACCGGCCCGCACCCGGTCTGGGACATCCCCTCGATCTTCACCACCGCCCAGGCCGGCGGGCTCTCGTGGGCCGCGTTCCCCGACGGCAGCGGCTACCCCACCAAGTTCTACGCCTCCCTGACGACCGCGCCAGGGGTGCAGCACGTCCACCCGCCCAAGGACTTCATCCCCATGGCCAAGGCCGGAACCCTGCCCCGAGTCTGCTACGTGTGGAGCCCCGCCGGGTACGACGAGCACCCCCCGCACGTGTCCGACCCGGCATACGCCACCCGCGGCCAGAACCTCGTCTGGGACCGGGTCCAAGCCGTCATCGACGGCGGCCACTGGCCCGACACCACCTTCATCCTCACCTGGGACGACTGGGGCGGCTACGCCGACTCGCTGCCCACCCCGTCCGTCGAGACCGTCCCCGACGCGTTGCACCCCGGCGGCTTCCAGGCCATCGGCGGGGCACGGATCCCGCTGCTGATGTTCGGCGGCCACGTCAGCCAGAGCGTCGACCCGCAGTGGCACTCCCACGCCAGCATCCCCAAGACCATCATCGACCTGCTCGGGTTGCCCCCCATCGGCGTGCCCCGCGTCGACCACGCACCCTCCCTCGCGCACCTGCTCGACCCGGCCCTGACCCGAACCGTGCCACCCGCCCCGGGCACCGTCATCACCCAGCCGCCTCCCCCGCACCCGACTCCCACCCCCAGGCAACCCCACCCCTGGGCCGGACCCCTGGGTGTCGCCATGCCCGACCTGGTCACCCTCGACGGCAGCCACCTCCCCGCGCCCACCGACGGCGCCGTCCGGCCCAAACCCCCCGCACCACCCAAGCCCCACCCCTGACCTGACCTGACCTGACCGGGACGGTACCCGCTCCGGGACGGCCGGGTCGGCCGCCTGCCGGCCTATCGGGCGACCGCGTTCGCGAGGCTCTCGAGCTAGGGCGCGACCCCGACATCGACGCCCTGGTCCTGGCCGTCGCGAACCGGCCCCTGCCCGCCCACAGCGATGAGGTGATGTGGGCTGACCGCCGTCGCGTAGGAGGCCCACGCCACCCGGCAGGCCCCGGTACCGCCGCTCGCCCCGCACGGAGCCTCCGAAGACCCAGTGGCCGAGACTTCAGAGCCCGGCCAACTTCCAGCATGGCGTCTCCCGACCTGGGCGGCTCTCCCTGGTCGGCGCCATGCTGCAAACCGCCATCGCCGCCGAAGTGCCCGCCCGCTACCGGACCCAGGTCGTCGCCCGCGCCGCGGACGCATCCGCGCCATCCTCGAACGAGCCCAGCGGCTCGCCCCGGTCGACGTCGGCGCAGACCTCGAGGTGGCCGTCACGCTCTGCCGGCTCGTGGGCGGGCCGGGCCCTGGCCACCGTAGTCACCGCCGAACAGGCCAGAGCGCACCGGAGCGGTTGTCCGGCGCCCGGTCGGCGGCACCCCAAGTAAGGCCCACGAGGCTCCGAGCTGGCCTGCTGACGGATGGCTGAGCGGGCCTGGTGGGTCGACGATACGAGTCCTTTACGATGCGTCACGGGTGGGTGCTCCACTGCTGCAGACGATCGTGGTCCGGGACGAAGCCGTGCCGTACGCCCCACAGCACCGCTTGGGTGCGGCTTCCGACGCCGATCTTCCGATAGGCGCTGCGGATGTACGACTTGACGGTGTTGGGCTTGAGGTAGGTCAGCTCGGCGACCTGCGCGTTGCTCTTGCCCCGAGTGATCAGGGCCAGGATCTCCGCCTCACGCTCGGTCAAGCCTTCCTCGCGGCTCGGCCAGTCCAGCCCGGTCGGGGAACTAATCCGAGTGGGTGGCTGACTGACCACGCTCTGCCCGGCATGCACTGCCTCGAGGGCGGCCACGAGGTCGCGGGCGGGCAACGCCTTGGACAGACAGCCGTCGACGCCCAGGTCGCGCGCGGCGTCAACGAGCTCGCGCTGGAAGTTCCACGTGTAGACCACCACCCGCCGGGCCCGCGAGCTGGCCACCAGAACGCTGATCTCCTGGTGGTCGGACTCGGGTTGCGCGAACGAGTCGTACAAGACGAGGTCGACATCGCGGCTGAGCGGCTCGTTCGCGTCGAGCTCCACGATGCGGACCCGGTCACGGTAAGGGCGAGCATGTTCGCCAAGCCTGAGAGGACGACGTCGTAGTCGTCGACCAGCGCGACCGTCACAGGGCGGGAGGCGGGTCCAGCCGCCAACCCAATCTAACCTCCCTAGGGGTGTACCAGCGTCGCGACTGGGGTAGTCGACTGGTCGCGGACCTGCACCGGCCCAGCCCCTTGGGCCAACGGTCAGGTCGAGCCGATGCAAGACGGCGCGGGGGTCCAACCAAGACGGGAGCGCATGCAAATGAGCGTTGTGAAGACGTTGTGGGCCTCGGTGCAAGGCGACCCGGTGTTCATGCGGCGGGTCAACGGGTGGCTGGCCATCTTCTGGATCGTGGTGATCCCGATCTCCATGTGGCGGGGGGGGCTCAACCCCGTCGTCTACGTGTCCGCGCTGTCCCTGTGGGCCCTGGTCTCCTGGCACTGGTCGGCGTGGCAGGCCGCCCGTCTCGAGGTCCGACAGCACGAAGAAGCCCGACCATCGCAGCACAGGGACGTCGCCGGTGAAGTCGTCGACGCCATCATCGACAAGACCACCATCGAAGCGGGCGAGCGGCACCGAATCGATCGTCCTCAGACGCCGAGTCGATCGCCCGCGCGTAAGGATTCCGCCGCGGCACTTGTGAAGGGGTGTGCGGCGCCCCTCGACGACTCGCCGCACCTGACGGCCGTGGCGTCCCCCGCAGGGTCGCGTCGATGAGCCAGGACCTGGACCAGATACTGCTGCTCCTGGTGGGGGTCTTCGGCCTCTTCAGCGTGATGCTGGTGGTGCTGGCTCGGATTGAGGCGCGACTGGGCGACCCGCCAACGCAGCGCTCGTCGGCGCCTCCCCGGTGGGGGTCACACGCGCGCCAGGCCGGCCGGGATACGCGCGCCGGTGGACCGCCAGGCAAGTGACCGACAAACGGGTTACCGGCGGGATCGGCGCCCCAGCCGGGCGAAGCGCCCGGCCGTGTTGGTGGCCTGCTCGATCAGGCCGACGGGCACGCGACACCTGCCAGGCAGCTGCCACGGCGCCGACATCGACGGGAGGCGCATACCAGCCGGCAGCGCGGGGCCTGGCGCGCCCTGTCCGGGACACCCGGCGAGTGCGCGCGCCGGGCGCGGTCGCGCGGGTTCACAGCAGGGCGTTCTCGATCGTGGTTGCGACGAAGCCGATGTAGCGGCGCGGCGACCATCCACTCCGTACGACGAGGAGGTCGTACATCTCCTGCGACGACACGGCGAACAGGACATCGGTGGCCTGTGTGAGGGAGACGCCTGGGCGCAGGTGTCCGGCGCCGCCGAGGAAGCGGGCGTTGGCTCGCATGCGACGGAGCCGGTCGGCGTCCAGGTCATGGGCCAGCTCCCGCATGGTGGGGTCGAGGAGCGCAGCTTCGCGCACCAGGCCGAGGATCGGGGCAACTCGGGGCGCCACCTCACCGGCGAGCTTTGCCCACCCCCTGACCACGGCCCGCGGATCTACCAGCTCGCGCAGCTGATCCGAACGATCCTCGGCCGGGACCGGTCCTGCGCCGAGGAGGGCGTGGGCGCGCAGCTCTCGCACGAGTCCGGGCTTGCCGCCAAAACCCTTGTAGACCGTCTCCGGTGAGACTCCGGCCGCCTCGGCGATGCCGGTGATCGTCGTCGCGGCATACCCCTGACTGAAGAACAGCTTCTGTGCGGCATCCACGACGGCGCGCCGACGTTGCTCGGCCCTGAGCCTGCGTCGTGATGCGTCGTAGTGCCGGACCTTGACGGGTGTACTCAACGGGGTCATCCTTACTTTAGATACACGCCACTGTATCCAACCCCTTCGGAGGGCAGATGAGACACGCAGCCTTCGCGCTCGAGCTGCGTGACGCGACCAACAGCAGGAGCGTCGCGCAGGTGGCGGACTGCTTCGCCGACGACTACGTCAACCAGACACCAGCCCACCCCGGTCGCGGGTTCACCGGCAAGGACGAGGTACGTCGGAACTGGGCTCACATCTTCGCCGCCGTCCCCGACCACACCGCTACCCTCATCGCATCAGCACAGGACGGCGACACGGTCTGGACCGAGTGGGAGATGCGGGGCACCCGCGCCGACGGCGCAACACACCTGATGTGCGGAGTCATCGTCTTCACCGTGCGCCACGGACTCGCGTGCGCGGCGCGGTTCTACCTCGAGCCAGTCGACGACCCCAGTGACGACGACGGCGGCGGCGACGACGCGGACGCCGCCGTGCGACGGATCCTCCTCTCCTGATGTTCCTGATTGCCGGCGGGACCGGACGGCTGGGGTCGCGCGTCGTCGACCTGCTCGAAGCCCGCGGAGCGACCGTTCACGCCCTGAGCCGCCACGGCGACGGCGACCTGCGCGACATCACCGACGACGCCCTGACCGGGGTCTCAGTCGCCGTCTCCTGCCTCACCGGGTTCCCCCGACAGAACCCAGCAGGCGTGGACCGGGACGGCAACATCGCGTTCATCGACGCAGCCGCACGGGCCGGCGCCGCCGTGGTCCTGGTCTCGGTGTTGGGCGCCTCTCTCCGCAGCCCCATGCAGCTGTTCAGGATGAAGTACGCCGCCGAGGAGCACCTGCGTCGAAGCAGAGCCCCGTGGACGATCATCCGCCCCGACGCGTTCGAGGAGACCTGGGTGGAGATCCTGGAGCAGACAGCCGGGCGCCGGCGTCGACCCGCAACTGCGGGGCCAGACCATCGACGTCACAGGACCCCACCCGCGCACCCTCCAACAGCTCGCTCGGGGCGTGATGCTGGACCACGGGTGGCAGGGTGAACCGCGACACGTGCCACGTCCTGCCCTTCACCTCATGGCCTTCCTCCCCGGCCCGGCTGGACGAATGGCCCAAGCCGCACTAACCATGGACGTGCTCACCGCGCCAGTCTGAAGAACGGTCCCGTCACCCCCCACGCGGCGATAGGACGCACCTGCGGCGCCAGCCCACCGCCAGCACTTCCCGCCACCCGGTGGTGCCATCCATGCGCCGGTGTCGAAACGCCTGGGGCGAGGCTTCCCTCGGCGGCGTAGCGTGGTGCGGTGCTCCCCGACCACATCCGCCTCGACCTTCAATGGATGGCTCGCGACTTCGAGACCCTGCTGGCGACCGCGCCGACAGATCGGCTCGGCGAGCCAACCGACGGCACCCGATGGACGAACCGGCAGCTGCTGTGGCACATGGCGTTCGGTCAGCACATCGCCCGCGTGCTCCTCCCTCTGATGAGCGGGTTCTCCAAGCTCCCGGCCTCGGCGTCCCGCCGGTACGCCAACACCCTCTCGGCAGCTTCCCGCCCCTACGACTGGGTGAACTACGCCGGCAGCGTCGCCGGGGCCCGGGTGACCGGCCTCCGGCTCGCCCGGCGGTGGATGCGTCGCGACACCGAGCGGCTGCTGGGCTGGGGAGCTAGGGCCACGGACGCCCAACTTGTCTCGGGCATGTCCGTGCCAACTGATTGGGACCCATACTTCACCCCGTGGATGAGCCGGTTCGACGTCCTGGTCTGGACCAAGAAGCACTACGACCACCATCGTGCACAGCTGACCCTCGACACTGCCGAGAGTCCGCCGTCGGGTCCACGTGGCGCGGATGCCTCCGCACCCGACGCTCCAGGGTCGTCGGCTGGCGGCGGTGTGACACGGCATGGGGCGCCCCGCTCGCGGAAAGACGCGGCCGCAGTGCGCCGATGACGCGGCGTGGCGACACGCATAGTGGACCCATGACCTTGCAGGACGCGCAACTCGAAGGACAGCCCGACGAACGGCTCGACGGTCAGGTGGCGCTGGTGACGGGGGGCAGCCGAGGCATCGGGCTCGCCGCCGCCCGCGGGCTCGGCGCGCGCGGCGCAACCGTGGTCCTGGTCGGCCGTGGCGACGACTCTGCCGGGGCGGCCGCCGCGACGCTGGTGGCGGACGGGATCGCCGCGGTCGGGGTAGGCTGCGACGTCGGTAGCGCCGAGGAAGTGGCTGCGTTGCCTGGGCGGCTGGGCCCGCTGGCCGCCGTTGACATACTCATCTGCGCGGCCGGGGTGATGAGCGAGCGCACCGCCAAGACGCTGCGCACCACTGAGAGCGAGTGGCGCCGCGTGATGGCGGTCGACCTCGACGGGGTCTGGCGGACGATGGCGGCGTTCGTCCCGGGCATGGCCGAACGGCGCCACGGCCGGGTGGTTGCGGTGAGCGCATGCCTCGGTCGGATGAGCGGCCCGGGCAACGCCGGTGGGTTGGCGCCCTATCGCGTGGCCAAGTCGGGCGTCAACGCATTGGTGCGCAACCTCGCCCACGAGCAGGACATGGGCAGGCGAGGGGTTCTCGTCGACGCTATCTGCCCCGGCCACTGCCGCACCGACATGGGCGGTCCTCACGCGCCTCGTTCCGCCGAGCAGGGAGCCGAGACCGCAGTGTGGCTGGCCAGCCGGTCCGCCGACGGCGCCCTCACCGGAGTGCTGTGGGAGGACCGTCAGGTCGTCCCCTGGTAAGCGATGCCGAAAGGACGCGCCGCCCGGGGCCATCAAACGCATTTCACGCGCCCTCGGCCTAGACAGGTGGTCGACCGCGTCATAGTTGGCGGTGTGCAGCACCTTCGAGACGCGCCCAAGCTGGGCGCAGCTGACGTGGATGGCGCCAGACCGTCCGCTCAGCGCCTCACTGCGGGGCGACGCCAAGACCAGGCCTTATGGCCACCTCGCCAAGGCGTTGCGGGCCCTGCGGTCCGTGCCCGGGTAGGACCACCTCGACGAGCACGCCCCCACCGGCCGCCGGGGGCCGGGGCGAGAGGTTCCGCCCCTGGCGCGCGCCGTGGCGCCGGCCAGCCCGCGAGAGCGGCCCTGCATGCCGCCGATGGGCGCAGCGCTCCCGGCAAGCAAGCAACGGCCGCCGCGGCCGCGGGCGCCGGGCCGGGGACAGCCGGGGGCACGCCCGCTGGACCTGGGAGGCCTTGACGTGTAACGGGGCCAGGCCAGCGCTTGAGGCGCCCGGCGCGCCGGGATACGCCAGGTTCGCCGCCCAAGATCGTTCGTCGAACGGTGTCCACCTCAACCGACGTTTGGTGCTTACCCAGGTAGGAGCGACTACTACCTGGAGGACAGGCATGTCCAGTGCACAAGGACCCCGCACCAACCACCGTTCGGCCAGTGTACGACGCGACGAGGATCCTGAGCTGCGTCCGCCGCTCGGTATCGCCGACGTGGCCCAGATCCTCGGGCTACCCAAGGCGACGCTGTATCGGTGGCACTCGTTGAGTACGCCTGAAGCGCCGCTTGGACCTCGCGCGTTCAGGGTCGGACGGTACCTTCGGTACACCTTGGGAGACGTGAGGAGCTACATCGAGCGACTCCGCTCGTCGGCATCGTGATGGGTCTGGCGATCCGTGGGCGGCAGGATGCCCGCACCCCGTCGGCTGTCGGCCCCAGGGGGTAGGACCTGATCGAGATGGCCACACGCTCACCCCGTCCGCTGTCCCGTCCTCGGCCCGACCCAGCAGCACGGCGCTGTCCGGGTGGGGCAGCGGGGGTCGAGCCGAGTCGCAGTGTGCAGTGACCCGCCATAGGCACGGACGGCAGACATTACGACGTGTCGCTGCCCGGTGAATCCTGACCCCCTGGTGCTGAGCTGCTGGGTCGACTGGTAGCAGGATCGCGTTGCAAAGGGGGTCCGTTTCATCGTGGCGGGCTGGAACGGAAGCAGAGTGGTCGGACCGGACATGGGAGACACCTCAAGCGGCGACCTGAACGATGACCGGGCCCGCCCGCCGCTGACGCGGCACGGCACCTGGACCGCACCGACGCTAGTCCGGTGTGGCTATCCCCGCTCGCGGCGGTTAGACGCAGGTGGCAACCCGCGCGTCATCGTCATCCGCGATCGGCCTTTCGGATTTTTCGTTTGCCGTAGACTATGTGGATGAGCATTACGACCAGCCGCGCCATCAGCGCCGAAGACGCCGCGCGCCTCCGGGAGGAGTTGGCCAGACCCGAGGCCGTGCTGAGAGTCGGCTCGGAGACGGTGGTGATGAGTGAGTCCCTGCGCCATGCAGTGATCAAGGTCATCGACGAGCTTGCAGCTGGTCACGATGTTGCCATCCACCGGGTGGACCCGTTCCTGACGACGGGGCAAGCCGCAGAGCTTCTCCATGTGAGCCGACCCACCGTGGTGAAGCTGTGCCACGACGGTGTCTTGGAGTTTGAGCAGCCGGGTACGCACCGCCGGATCAGCCTCGTCTCGGTCCAGCGGTTCATTGAAGCATCCGACTCACGCAGGGCAGCCGGACTGGCTGAGTTCGCACAGACGGAGATCGGGGACGACGGCCAAGTCGTGTCGACGCGGTGAATCGCCGGCCAGTCCTCGACGCCTGCGTGCTCGTTCCCTACAACCTCGCCAGCCTTCTACTGACCCTCGCTGAGCACGATCTGGTTGAGCCCTGCTGGAGCAAAACGATCCTCGAGGAGACTCATCGCGCTCTCACCACCAAGATCGGCCTGGACGAGGGGCGTGCGGCTCGCCGCCGGAACGCCATGGAGCGCGCGTTTCCGGAGGCGGAGGTTGTGGGATTCGATGTCCACATCGAGGGTCTCGAGTGTCATCCGAAAGACCCGCCACGTCCTCGCGGCAGCGATTGCCAGCGACGCCGAGGTCATCGTGACCTTCAACCTCCATGACTTCCCCCACGCTGCTTGCGAGCCCCACGGTGTCGTCGCCATGCATCCTGAGCAGTACCTGCTCGAGCTCCTAGCCAGCGACCGAGAGGCGACACTGGCGGCAATCGTCGGGGACGCGACCCGGCGCACCAACCCGCCCACGAGCCCATCCGAGCTCCTGGCGCGGCTCGCGGCGACGGTGCCGACATTCGCGAACATGGCGCATCAGGCGCTTCGGGAGGGCGGCCCATTCAGCGACATCCCCGCCTACGTCGTAGCGGACCCCGCTGACTCGCCCCTGGCCGCTCTGGCTGAGAGCGAGGAACTCACCGACCCGCTCAAGGTTGCCGCCCTATGGTGGCTCGCCGTGCTGAACCCCGACAGGCACGAAGACCAGCTGAGGTGGCTCACCCACCCACCTGAGGCGTGGGGCGACTTCAGATGGGCCACTGACCTGCTGTCCGACAAGTCCATCGCCTCCAAGGTCTACTACGCAGTCGACAACCCCACCGACGTCGCGGTCGTCAGGTTCGTCCCTGAGGTTGCCGAGACCGCACAGACCTTCGCTTCGTTCGTCGTCCGGGGAATGGTCTTCCTGACCCTGTGCCGATACGCGGACGGCACTTGGCGCGCTTGGGGACTTGGCCCCCTCATGGTCTCTGCTCGGCGCATCATCGATTGATGGATGGACGTCCGTCCTGCCGTGGACAGGATGGTCGACTGGCGGCTGTTAGACGAAGTGACGCGGACAGAGCGCAGGCGCCGGAGTAGGACGTTCCGCCTCGCATGATGACGGTGAGTGTGAAAGGACGTTGATGTCGAAGACCCTGACAGCCGTTCGACGTACGTGCACGAAGCAACTCCCCGTCAACCAGTAGGAGTGATCAAGATGCCGCGTTTCATGGGATTCGTGAGGATGGAGGAAGGCGTCGGCACGCCGCCACAAGCGCTGTTCGACGCGATGGACGCCCACATCGGGGAGCGCGCCGCCAAGGGTGTGTTCCTCGACGGAGGCGGTCTGTACGGAACTGAGGACGCGGTGAACTTCGTGGTCCGTCAGGGCGAGATCAGCCGGGTCGACGGGCCGTACGCCGAGGCCAAGGAGGTCGTCGGCGGCTGGTCCATCCTGCAGTACGACAGCCTCGAGGAGGCCGTGGCCGACCAGCGGGAGTTCGCCGAGCTCCACGCGAAGTACTGGCCTGAGGTCACCGTGATCTCGACCCTTCGCCAGATCTCCACCGGCCCGGAGGCACCCGGCGTCTGAGTGGGGACTGACTACGCTGGCAGCGTGCCGGCGCAGACCAGTGGGGATGACTCGACCGGGGCCATCGTCGCGGCGTGGCGGGCCGATTCGGCCCGCCTCGTCGGCGCTCTCACCCGGATGACGCGTGATGTAGAGCTCGCTGAGGACCTGGCGCAGGACGCACTCGTGGCCGCGCTGGAGCAGTGGCCGACGACCGGCGTCCCGGAGAACCCGATCGCCTGGCTGATGACCATCGCGAAGCGGCGCGGCAT
>JBBRZQ010000120.1:0-14042 GCA_038236535.1 Actinomycetales bacterium | reverse complement strand
TCGGCGACACCGGTCCCGTGGAGGTGGCCAGTGACGTGACGGCGTCCACCGGCACGAGTCCCGCAGGTCCCCCGCCATACTCGTAGGTTGCCCGTACCCGAGCCCCCAGAGACGGCCGGCGGCCGTGCAGGCCTGACCCGAAGCGCAGCAGCCCCAGCTGCGCATCGAGCGCGAAGACTGCGGCATCGGAGGACATGGCTTCGACGTCATCGACCTGCTCCCATGCCGTCCAGGCGCCGGCGGTCTCCTCGACCTCGACGAGCAGCTCTCCGGTGCCGTCCGGGTCAGCCCGGGGGTCGAGCACCGGGGTGTTCGCCAAGGTGAGCGTCTGGTCCGGTGTTCCCGTGCCCACGCCGACCTGTTCCTGGACGACCGGGACCGCCTGGAGCACGCGGGCAGCGTTGGCCCCGATCCAGCTGATGGCGGTGTTGGGGCAGCGCATCGCACCAGGCTGGGTGGCTCCCAGCTCGACCCGGAGCCAGGTCACCAGGCGCGCGGCCAGCTGCTTGTCCTCGAGCAGCGGGGGGTAGTCGCCGGTCCCCTCCTCCTCCGGGTCGAAGTCCCACATCAGCAGTCCGTCATAGCCCGGCAGCCGCAGTGATACGACTCCGGCCACCTGCATCACGTCGTCTGCCTGCTCGACCGGTACGCCGACGTAGCTGGCCGCGGCGCTTCCGGGCGCGTCCCGGGTGGTCGCGTCGATCTTGGGCAGCGAGAACGCCAGGCCGAGCTGGCTCGGGTCCCCCGTCCAGCGGCGCACGGGCAGCACCCGCCCCGAGGGGGCCTGCGGCGGCGGTGCGATACCCAGGGACAGGACCTGGTGAGCCAGGGCCCCGCGCACCTGGTCCACCTCGTCAGGCCGGGTCCCCTCGGGTGCCAGCAGAGCCACCCATGCGGAGCCGTCACTGGCTCCCTGTGCGGCGTCTGCAAGGTCGACCATCGGCACCGGCCCTCCGGGCAGCGGCTCGGGCAGGCGCTGGGACTGGTAGAAGAGCAGCGAGTCGGTCGGCCCGTCGAGGAACGGCGCGTACAGGTTGCGGTACTCCTGGCGCCGCGCAGGATCGAGGTCGGTGCGCGGCTTCTTGACGAACACCGCCGTCTCGATCGGCAGCACGTCCACGCCGGTCCGCGTCCGGAACGGCACCCGACCGGCCCGTACCTCGGCGCCTCGATCCAGCGGCACCACGGCCCGGGACCCGCGAGGCAGCGCGAACGACACCAGCCCCCGACCGGCGCCAGGCGGTCGCACCGGCACGCCGAGCAGTGACAGGAACGCGCGACGGTTGCGTTCGGGCACCTGGTTGCACCGGTAGAGCAGGTTCTCGGCCAGAAAGGCGAATGTCTCGAGGATGGTGACGCCGGGGTCGCTCTCGCCGGCATGGGTCCACTCGGGCGTGTGAACCGGGATGCGTTCGAGCAGGTCGGTGCGCAGCTGCTCGAAGTCGCGGTCGTCCAGGTCCGGGATCTGCAGGGTCACGATGGCCTCCTCAGCCAGCCACGGAGGTCGGCGCCACGGTGAGCCCGACCCGCTGCTGGGCGCCCGTCGCGACGAGGGTGAAGATGATGGTCAGGTCGACCGCACGGGGGTCGTCGGCACTGCTCACGGCCTGAACGTCGTTCAGGCGCACCCGCGGTTCCCAGCGCTGCACGGCCATGGTGACCTCGTCCTGAAGCAGGCGCAGCGTGGCCAGCGTGACGGACTGATGCAGGTGCCGGTCCAGCCCGCAGCCGAACTCCGGGCGCAGGATCCTCTCACCCAGCCGGGTGCGCAGCAGCAGCAGGATCGACTCGCGCACGTTGGTCTCGCCGGCTGACCAGGCGATCCGTCCGTCAGGCCCGACCTGCAGGGGAAAGGCCACTCCCTGGCCGTAGATCAGGGCGTCGCTGGGCAGCAGTGCCGTCATGGCCGCTCACTCCTTCTTCGGGATCGGCAGGCAGATCCGCAGGAACGGCATCCACCAGAAGACGAGGTTGAGGAGCAGCGCGACGACCATCATGAGGATGAAGGCGATGAGCATGACGATCGCGATCGAGAAGGAGCAGATCATCCCCAGGCCGAGCCCGGGGTCGTCGCCGAGGTCTCCGCCTTTGAGCAGGTCAGGTGTGACCCGGTTGACGATGCGCCGCAGCGCCGGGGGCATCTCGAAAGCCACGCTCCTGGGCATCCGGCGCAGGTGGGCCGGGTCCGGCAGCGCGACCTTCACCGGACGGGCCGGAGCACCCGGCTCGAAGATGGCCGCGAGGCGCACCGGCTCGGTGGGCTCGCTGAGCACCGGCGGGCAGGACCGGCGCTGGTAGACCATCCGCAGCACGTACCAGTCGTCCTGGTCCGGGTCGTCGCTCTCGGCCGGCGTGAGCACGGAGGCGAGCTCTGGGGCAACGACAGCCGGAGCGGGCCGCGAGCTCAGGGCATCGCGCAGCCGTATCGCGAGGCTCCGGTCTGCCGACGCGGGGTCTGTCGTGGGCAGGCCAAGCCACGAGGGGAACTGGTCGATCCGCCGGGTCCAGGTGGTCGAGCTCCCGGGGATCTGCAGCCACGTGTCGTCCAGCGGGTGCTGGGCATCCGGCCCGGTCGCCACCTCGCGCCAGATCCCGGCGTTGCTGGCGCCGACCTTGACGGTACGCAGGTCGACCAGCAGCGGGTTCGCGGGCTCGTCCCCGATGCCACCCAGCAGCTCGGCATACACCGGGTCGCTGAACTCCTTGAGCGCGGCGCGCAGCGTCATCGGCGAAGCGAGCGGCGTGGCCTGCCCGTTGACGATCTGGCGAGTGAGCCAGATCCGGCCGAGCTCGTCCAGCAGGGCCTTCTCCTCAGTCTTCGGCGGGTCCTGGGGGTTTGGCGTTCCGCTCACCTCGCGCATCACGGCGGGCAGATACTGCCACAGGTACGTCGCTAGCTCGACGAGGATGTAGAAGCTCGCCTTGTGCTCCTGCATCCCCGCGGCCGCGCCCTTCTCCGGCCATGGGGTGACGCGGTTCCCGGCCGGCCCGTCCAGCAGCCGGATGGGCGTGGCCACCCGGCCCATGAACTGGCTCAACCGCAGGTCGCGGTCGGCCGGGTCGGCTGCCTGGGGGTCGCCGATGCCGATGGTCGCCGCAGCCAGCTTGTCCCGGTAGCGGCTTCGGCTGCCGACCTGGATGTAGCCGAAGTGCACCACGCGGGGCTGATGATGGGCGGACCCGGGCACCGGAGTGTCCCGGCGGGGTCTGGCTGGCGCCCCGTGCGCCGGCAGCACCTCTTCGCCGGGGCGCAGGTCCGCGCTCGTCGCGGCTTCCCAGCCGGGGGTGGGGCCCTGCACCCAGGCCTGTTCGCCCTGCGCCGACAGGCGGCGGACGATGAAGCCGACACTCTCGCCGTGCTTGCCGGAGACCGTGTGGTCGGGGATGCCGGGCTTGCGGCAGACCAGCGAACCGCTCACCAGGTAGTACCGCTGCGCCATCGGGTGGAAGAGGGTCACCCCGCGGGCGGAGCGGGTGGCCGGGGCGGTGCCGCCCAGATCCGTCTGGTCGTCCAGCAGACGCTGCCGGAAGTCATCGACGAAGTCATCGCGGTCAAGCTCGCTGACCAGCGGCCGCAACCGTTCTGGACCGCCGGCCACACCCCAGTCGGCCGTCCACAACGGCGCGGGCTCCAGCCACTGCATGGTGCTCATCGCGGCCTCACCAGATGTTCCCGGCGCCGGGCGTGTAGCTCGCGCTGACCACAGAGTTGGTGATCAGCATGTCGCACTTGACGACCCCCGAGAAGGTCGACGTCCCCGCCTTCACCGAGACCGATCCTGCGCTGACGGAGACGCTGCTGGCGTTGACGGTGACCGTGCTGGCCCCGGTGATCGTCAGCCCGGAGGACTCGAGCCGGACGGAGTTGCCGCTGGCGTCGCGGACCTCGACGCTGCCACTGCCGCTGTCGTCCAGCTCAACGGTCTGACCCAGCGGGGTCTCGATCCGCACGGCCACGGCGCCGTCGGTGTCGTCGAGGGTGATCATGCTCCCGGCGCGCGAGTGGAACCGGCGCACGTTGTTCCTTCCGGCGCCGTCCATGGACACCGGCGGCGCGTCCTTGCCGTTCCACAAGGCGCCAAGGACATAGGGCCGTGCCGGGTTCCCGGCCTCGAAACCCACGACCACCTCGTCACCGGGCTCCGGCACGAACCACGACCCCCGGCCGCCGCCCGCCATCAGCGTGGCCAGGCGGGCCCACAGCTCGAACCGTGCTGAATCGGTGTCGAGCGCCCATTCCAGCCGTACCTTGACCCGGCCCTGGCTCTGCGGGTCGCTGAGGTCGACAACGGTGGCCGGGTAGACGCCCGGGTAGGTCCTGGTTGCCGCTGGGCCGCCGCGGAGGCCGGCGAGCACGTCGCCGGCGCTCAGGTCACCGTTCATGAGCTCACCACCGCGCGCTCGACATCGAACCGGGTGAGGTAGCCGTTCTGGCTGTCGTAGACATGGGCAGCCCGGGTCACCGCGTACGTCCCGGTAAACAGGCGTCCGACCTCCCTCAGCTCCACCCGGGATCCGACCCGGATGCGTGGGTCCCCGTCAGCAGTCCCGGTCCCGGTGACAAATCGCCGCACCTGCCGCAGGAAGGTGCTCTTGGCCAGGGCCCGAGCTGAACCCTGGGTGAAAGGAACCGAGGTGAGCACCCGCTCGTCCCGCGTGCCGAAGGCCCTCTCCAGGGCGGTGCTGCCTAGCGTCCCGTTGGACTCCGGGCCAGGCACGTCCGAGGCCTGCCCGGTCTCCTTGAAGGCGACCTTGCCCTCGACGTCCCAGCCCGTCACCCCGACGTTGCTGCTTTGGCCGGCAACGTCAGCGCGCAGCGTGAGGTCCATCAGCTCCGCGCCGTAGGCCAAGCTGACGGCGGGATCTCCGGATCGCGCAGACATGTGCAGCGTGCTCCCCTCGAGCCACAGGTCGGCGCCGGCCGCGTGCGCCCGCTCACGCAGGAACGCGAGGTCGCTGCACCCCAGCTGGGCCAGGACGGGGTGGGACGTCTTGCCGCCGTCGACCTCGGCGGTGAGCCCGTGCTCGCTGGCTATCGTCGTGGCAATTTCGGCGTCCGTGGAGTTCTCGAAGACTCGCGAGCGGCGCTTGAGCCGCAACCCCTGGAGCGCATCCTCGGCCAGCACCACGATCTGCACCCCGCCGTCCCTGCCGAAGACAGCCTGCACCGCGCTGACCGTGCCGTCGAAGACCTGCCGGCGGTGTTTCGTGCGCCCCACCGTGACAGCCAGCGACGTGCCGAGCCGGAGCCGCCCGGGCTCGAGGTAGGGGTAACGACCCTGCGGATCGGGCTGGCAGGTCAGCCGGATCTCACACCGGCCGAGCCCCTCGGTGTCCTCCTCTGCGCTGAACGCGACGATGTCCTGGGCGAAGGCGCCATCCTCCCGACCGCCAAGTGAGACCTCCGGGCGGGAGGTGTATGAGATCTGCAGCTCCTGGATCGACACCGTTTCTCTTCTCCTAGTCCGCCGCCAGGCGCCCACGGCGCCAGGCGATCTCGTCCATGGCCCTCTGCAGGTCGTCCCCGCTCAGGCGCCCGACAGCCTGGGGCGCCCCGCCCGCGTCGGCGCCTGCCGAGGCGTCGGACTGTGCGCGTGGGTCGACGACCACGTCCACGTCGCGGATGATCACCGGCACGCGATCACCTCCCCGCCCTGAGGTCGAGAACGGCTCCCGGCTGCATCAGCCGTGGGTTCTCGATCCCGTTGGCACGCGCGACCGCCTGCCAGCTTCCCCCGCCGCTGCGCGCGACGAGGCTCTGCAGGGTGTCCCCCGCAGACACCTGAGCCAGCGGGGTGCTGCCCACCGCGGCGCCCTGGGCAGATCCGGAGACCGACCCGGCCAGGGATACCCCGCCCGACAGGGACACACCGCCCGACAGCGACACGCCCGCCGACAGTGACACGCCGGCCGAAAAGCCGGCGGCGGCGCCCGCGAGGGATCCGGGCGATCCACCAGCCGACACGGTGCCGAACGACGAACCGCCGGCCGGGGAGGGACTGGGGTCGAAACGGGTCAGAGTCAGGGAGACCGTCGAGCGCAGGGGCACGCCGGTGTCGCTGAACAGGTCGACCGTCTCCCCCAGGGCGCTGATGACTCCCAGGAAGGCGAACCTGCCCCAGGCGAACCGGATCTTGGCCGCCGCGCCAGAGCTGGCCGGATCGCTCTGCCGCATCACCGCGAGCAACCTGTCCGGCTTGGCACGTGCGTCGGTCCCGGTGCGAGTGGTGTCGAAGAGCAGCTCCATCGACAACGTGGTCCCGCTGCCGGTGACGTCGGTCTTGGCCTGGCCGGTAGTCGCGGCAGGTCCCCGGGCCTCGTGCTGAAGCCGCAGGGATGACGGGTTGAAGTCCACCACGATGGCGTCGCCGGAGGCGGAGCGCCCGTCCACTGAGTAGGGCGTCAGCTCCGCGCTGCCCTGCCCGGCCGACCCGGTCATCGCCCACCTCCCGACAGGTTCGCCGACGCGCCCACCGAGCCCGACGCAGACAACGAACCCCCGGCACTCGCGCTGAGGCTGACCCCGCCCGAGGCGTTGAAGGCCAGGCCGGGGGCACTACCCTGCCCTGCTGCGCCAGGGGGGCGAACAGTGAGCCGGCCGCAGACAAGCTGGACCTCCTCGGTCGCCACCAGCCCGTCCCGCGCATTCAGTGAAGGGCCACGCAGCCGGACCGGCAGGCAGTCCTCCAGCAGGAAGCTGAGCTGGGGTACCCCGTCGGCCGCCCATACGGTGACCTCACCCTGCGCAGTGGCCAGGTGGCCGGGCCGGGCGGCCGCCGCGAACCACGCCCACAGCCCGGTGTCCGTCGTCAGGCCGCGCCGCAACGTGATCTGGCCTGTCCTGGCCGGCCCGGCCAGGTGCACCTGACGGTCGTGTGAACCGCCCGGCTGCAGGCTCTTGGGCTCCATCGAGACCTCGAGGCCCTCGCACTCGGCGAACGCGCCGTGGCAGATCGGGTTGGTCACCCCCGGCAGGGGCTGGTCGGTGCTGAGCAGGACCTCGAACCTGAAGGCGGGAAGCAGCTCGCTCAGCGAAGCCGGGCCCAGGGTGGGAGTGGTCATGCCGTCACCTCGCGGACAGTGAGCCGGTCGGAGTTGCTGCGCACCAGCTGCACCGTGAGGAACTCCATGGTCGAGGTCGGTGAGACCCTGAGCTCCACCACGAGCTCGCCAAGGTCGCCATTGGCCGGCGCCTGAGCCGACACGACATACGCCAGCAGGGCGCCCTCGGCGACGAGTCCGTCCAGGAGCCGCTCGAACGTTCGCTGGGCGCGCCGCCACAGGGCCGGCCCGTTCGGCTCGAAGACATATCGCTGCCCCCGCAGCAGCGCGACCCGCCGCAGAAGTATGAGCAGACGCCGGACGCCGATCGTCGACAGTGACCGGTCCAGGCTGAGGGTGTGCCCGCTGAGGAGCAGGGTGCGACCATCCTGCTGCCGCAGCACGTTGACCCGGTGGTCGAAGAGCGCCACGTAGGTTCCGGGGCTTAGCCGGGGGCTCAGGCCCACCCCGCCGAGGCCTACCCCGGCGATGCTCGCCCAGGGCCCTGAAGACCGCTCGACCGCTGCGATGGCTCCGGACACGGCCCCGTCCGGTGGTTGCGCGCTCAGGAGGGTGGTGCTCTCCCGGTCGCCGTGCTGGGCCCACGGGTGCTGGAGGGCGGCGTACGACAGGGTCTGTCCCTGGGCAAGCGCCGAGGTGGCGAGCTCATCGGCCCAGCCGGCCGCGTCGACGGCACCGAAGTGCTCCGGCAGGCTGAGCAAGGCGAGGAGGTCGCGGCGTGCGGCGCACATCGCCACCAGCGACCGGTGCACCGCAGCCAGCCCCTGGCGGTCCGCCGCAGTGAACGCCCCAGGCGGGACGACAACGGGACGGGGCTCCCGCAGGGTCGGCTGCGCAGGCGCCGGGGCGTCGTGCGGACCGGGCACCGACGGGGGCTGGCAGTCGGCAAAGCCGTCGTGAGGGCTCACCTCCGGTGGCGAGGTCACCTGCGGCTCGGGCGGCGAGCCGACAACGACCTCTGTCGCCGGCTCCCATCGGCGATGCACCGCATCAGGAATGGACACGACGGCAACCTCCGCCACCGACCAGAGCGCGTGCACACCGCGAAGTGGCGCTGCTCCGGCATCGGCAACGGCACGGCGGTCCGCCCGCGACGCGATATCATCGGCGCCCACCGGCATCGAAGGCCCCCGGAACTCCGCATCCAGGAACAACGACACCGGATCGAAGGGGTAGAGCCCGTCAGCGCCGTGCACCCGCCCCAGTGGCAGTGGCTCGACCTCGCCGCACGGCAGCCCGGCGAGGGCGAGGACCCGATCCGGGCGCGGCAGCACGATGTCACCCACACGCGGCATACCCGACCCGGGGTCGACCAGTCCCGAGTCGGCCAGAGCGGCCCCCCACCACGCTGCCGCCCCCGGCTGAGCCGGAGGAGGGCCTGCTGCAGACTGCGGGTCGCCGGCACCCTCGGGCACCCGGACACCCGGGTCCCCCCCGACAGGACAGAGCCGCAGGTCGCCCCAGCGTTCAGCCCGCAGCGCCACGCCGCTGTCCGGGTCCACCTCCCTGACGGTGAGGTCGACTCGCATGATCGCCACTGCCGTGGGCGCGAGCAACGCGGCCAGCAGGGCAGCGGGGGGCTCGAACCACGCCGGGGACAGCGGGGACCCGGCAGCGTCCAGCAGGAAGACCCGGTCGAGGTGCAGGCGTCGACCCGTCGTCGCCGCTTCCGCGGCCGCCACGACGGCAGCCCCGACGAGGTGAGCGTCGGGAAAGGTGAGGCGCAGGACGTCGCCGGCCTGCACCGCCCCTGCATCGGGGCCGCTGACCGTCAGCACCCCCGACCCGAGAGGGCCACCCAGGCCGGATGGCCCGGCTGCCGTTTGCTCGATGCGCAGGGGCCGCTCGCGGACGACCACCTCGGCTGCCAGCCGCTCACCCCAGGCCCCGGGCGAGGACGCCCGAGCCGTCAGCCAGGCTGGCTGTACCGGGTCGTACGCCTCGAGGCCGTCAAGCAGGAACTCGGCGGACCGGGCAGCGTCCCCGACCACGCGCACGACATAGCAGCGCCGTCCGCCGGTGTCGAAGAAGGCTTTGACCGCTGTAGGCAGGTGTGCCCGGACCGGCCCGTGCTCGCCAGAGGCGAGAACAAGGTCGTCACCGAACACGGCGCGGTAGGCCGCCGCATCCTCCACCGCCACCGGCGTGTCCACCGGCCCGCGCTGCGCCAGGCCCACGAAACCGCAGACGTCCAGACGCACGGTGTCAGCGGGCGGCGGCGCCGGCGGCTCGATGAGCACGCCAGGCAGGCGACCCCGATAGGTCAGCGGGCTCGCCCATGGCCCAGGCCCGAAGGCCAGGGTCGCGGGTGCGGGTCCGTTGCTCATCTGCTACTCGACCGCGAGGTCCTCATAGGAGAGCACGAGCTCCTCGATGGCGACGTCGGTGCCGGTTCGGCCGTTGAGCGCGGGCGCGGTGTAGCGCATCGGCCTGGCGTTGAGCAGCTTCCAGGTCATCACCGTCTGGGTCCCGGCCTCGTCGCGCAGCTGGATCGTCACCGAGCGCCGCGCGCTGCGATCGCCGGTGCGCACGGCGTTGACCCACTCGAAGAGGTCCGTCGCGCCCATGAGACCCCGCTTGAGGGTGACGTCACCGACCTTGTAGGTGCCGTTGAGCTTGCGGGCGTGGTTGACGAGGTCGTTGCCGGCCCGATACTCGGCTGTGGTCACCTCCACATTGAGGCCGGTGACCTCGGAGAACCCCGCTTTGGCAGTCGAGGTATCACCATTGCCCAGGTCAACGAGGTAGTTGAAGGTTCCGTAGGGGTCACTGCGCTCCACAGCCACGGCGACCGCCTCCTTTCACTGGTGTCTTCATCAGCTGGTCGCCGATGCGGTCCACTGGCCGATACGGAAGATGACAAACTCGGCGGGCTTCACCGGCGCCACGCCGATGAGGCAGACGAGCCGTCCGTTGTCGATGTCGTTCTGGGTCATCGTCGAGCGGTCGCACCGGACGAAGTAGGCCTCTTTGGCGCTGTTGCCCAGCAGCCCCCCGGACTTCCACTCGGAGAGCAGGAAGTCCTCGATGGTCCGGCGGACGTTTCCCCACAGCTGGGTCCCGTTGTTCTCGAAGACGATCCAGCCTGTCCCGTTCTCGATCGAGCGCTCGAGGTAGTTGAAGTAGCGGCGGACACTCACGTATTTCCACTCGGGATCGGCGGAGATGGTCCGGGCCCCGTAGACGAGGTTCCCGGCCCCGGGCAGGAATCGCAGGCAGTTGACGCCTTCGGGGTTGAGCGCCTCCTGGTGGGCTTTCGTCAGCCGCACCTCGAGGTCGAGGGCCGACCGGATGACCTCGTTGGCAGGGGCCTTGAACACCTGCCTCTCGATGTCGTTGCGCGCATAGATGCCGGCCACGAACCCGCTCGGCGGCAGCTTCAGCCGGGCACCCGTACGAGGGTCGGGGACCACCACCCAGGGGTAGTAGAGGGCCGCCCGTTCCGAAGATCGCCGGTTTCGGAAGTCCTGGGCAGTGCTCACCAGCGAGCCGAGAGGTACGTCGAGCACCGCCACCCGGTAACGCATCTTCTCGCAGTGCGCCACGACGGTGCCCTGGACGGCGAACGTCCCGTCGTCGTTGCCGCGATCGCTGTCCGGAGCCGCGACGATGGAGATGTCCGGAACCGCCTCGAAGGCCAGGAGCCCGTTGAGCCCCTTGCCCTGCGGGTCGTTCTGCTGGTCGCTGAAGCCCACATCCCCCTCGTAGGCACTGGATAGCGGAAGAGTCCCGTCGCTGCCGTTGGCGAGGATGATCTCGGCCATCCGGTCCGCGGCGGAGGTCGCGTCGTTCGAGGCGGTCTCCAGGGCAGAGGTCCCGAACAGCGCCAGGGCCAGGCCTGCGCCGGCTGCCTTCGGCAGGGTCGGGTGGCTGGAGTCCGGCCCGCCCAGGGAGAACGGCGTCGTGAGGGCATCGCGGGGGCTTTGCGGGCTGATCGCAAACGTCCGCTGCAGGGCGTCGGCAGCGTCTGGGTGGAAGGAGTACTCCCCGAGCACCTCGTCCTCACCCCAGGACTCCGCCCCGGAGGCGTCGATCCGCCGGCGGCTCACGGCAACCACGGCGGTCAGCAGGCGCACCTGGACACCTGGTGAGGCCAGCAGAGTCGAATCGTGCGTCGAGCCGTCCAGGCCGGTGAAGGCCAGGGCGTTGGTGGCCGGGTCTCTGGTCACGACGAAGAGGCAGGAGCTCGCGTCAGCCGGGCTGACCGGCCCGACATAGACGAGGTCCAGGGGCTTGATCCTGTTGACCTGGCTCGGCTCGCCGGCCTTCCGGACCACGGCGTCCCGCCCGACCCGCAGCGAGAACCGCACCCGGACCTCCCCTGCCCGGCCGGGATACCGTGCCCGCAGCGTGGCGCTGACGCTGTCGTTGGCGACACTCTTGGTGGCATAGCCAGCACCGGTGGTGAGGTCGCCGCCGAACACGCGGCTGACGTAGAGTCTCGCCCCGCCCTCGGCGAAGAAGGCACGGGCCGCGTGAGCGACGAAGTTGGTTCGGGGAACCCCCGCGAAGACCAGATCCTGCTCGTCGCCGAAGACGCTGACGAAGTCGGCGTAGCCGGTCAGCAGCGCCGGCTGTCCGCTCGTGGGACCGAACCTGGTCGGGCCGACGAACCCTGCCGTGCTGGTGCTAACGCCCTCGATCACATTGGCCCGGAAGCTCGTCTCCTCGACGTAGACCCCAGGTGCTAGGTACTCCGGCATTGGCCCTCCTCGGTCCGGTCTGCTGGTGGTGCGGCGGTGGATGCTCTGCCATCTGCTGGCGTGGCGGTGGCTGGCGTGCGAATGCTTTCCCCGCCGATGACTAGGACGAGAAACCCGGTCATGGCGGCACGACGAACAGCTCGGACGCCCCGAAGGTGGCGACCACAAGGTCCTGGCCCAGAGACGCGGTACGGACCACCTGGCCAGTGAGAGGCCCGTTCTTGACATCGACCAGCAGCGCAGAACGCTGTCCGGCACGAGAGCCGGCCTCCGGCGGGTCGCCGGGCAGTGCCCCCGGCGCCGGACGCTGCCTGCTCGGGTCGTAGTGAACAGTGATGGTCGCCGGCCAGCCGGGGCCGCTTGCCACGGGGGACGGTGAGTGCGGCGGGGAGCCGACGAGCGGAGGCAGAGCCGCGGCAGCCGGGAGAAGGACCAGTGCGGCACCGCGCGCGTCTGCCGTGCCGCTCACCGGGTCGACCCCAGGCAGCGCAACGGTCACCTGGGCCCAGGCAGCCGGCATACCGGGCATCCCCGAGACCGCGAGCTGAAGCCGGACCGGGATCAGGCCTCCGCCCGCGGCCCGGGCCGGTCCGGAATCCAGGAGCACTGTGAGCAGCGATGTCAGCGGAAGGGTGGCGAGCTGGCGCACCGGCAGGAAGCGCCCCGCCCGGTCGTCGATGAGAACCACCGCATTGGGGATGGGCATACTTCCCCACCAGTCGGTGGCGGGTCGACGCCCGGCCACATAGTCCTCGAACCCGGGCAGGGTTGCGGCTCCGAAGACGCCCGACTGAGGGGATGGCGACAGCGAGCACAGTCCACCGGGCGTGTCGAGCAGGAGCACCCGCACATCCATCCCCTCGGTCACCGTGACCCCGCGCGCACTGTCGCTCAGCCGCAGCCCGACGACGCTGCGCAGCACAGAGCTCTCGAGGTGGGTCGAGGCCGTCATGACCCGACCTCGACGATGCGGTGGTAGTCAAACTCACGTTCCAGCACGGGCGCGCCCTGGACCAGCTCGAGATCGCTCTCGAGGCGAACCACCCTGGCCTGGTATGGAACCGACAGGCGCAGGTCTCCGGGCAGTGCGTCCCACAGACGGAAGAGCTCTTCGTTCGTGAGCTTGCCCGGGACGACCTCGACGGACTCAGCGGGGCCGAACGCGCCGGAGGCCACCGTGTTCAGGACCCCCGACGGTAGCGAGGGGTGGTCGGCGAGGACGCGCATCGACCAGGCCAGGATCTCCTGCTCCAGGGAGGCACTGGTGCCCCAGGCCGTGAGAAGCAGGCTCAGCTCGAGGGGAAGCGTCGGCGGGTGCGTCTCGTCAGCCGGGGGCTGCCTGAACTGATGGTCGACGTCCACCCGATAGAGCAGGACCGAGACTCCGACCGTCAGCCCCTGGCTGAACTGGCTGGCCGTGAACACCTCGAAGCGCAGCTCGGCACCCCCGAACATCGCTGGCTCCCAGCTCTGTTCAAGGAGGCGACGAACCGCGTCGCATACGGCGTGAACGGCACTTCTCTTGGCCACGGGACAATCGTCAGAGGCATCCGTCACCGGGCCGTCACCTGCCCAGATGGCGCAGTAGAAACCCTGATCAGACCAGTACGGCAGTCGGCATCATGCACCCGTCGTCTCCCCGACCCCCGCTGCCAGCTGCGAGGCGATGCCTTAGATGTAGCGGGAGACAGTGGTCCGGCAGACGTGGTCGGTCAGAGGTGGTCGGTCAGAGGTGGTCGTCCATCTCAGACCAATATCTCAGGCGATCTTGCGCCGGTAGGCGACCATGGCGAACGCATAGGCGACGATCAGCACCCCGACCAGCCAGGCTAGGCCGATCCAGATGGCGCCACCAACCGGCTGCTGCACGAACAGGGCCCTGATGCTGTCGACGATGGAGGTCACCGGCTGGTTCTCCGCGAAGGCGCGCACCGGCCCGGGCATCGTGTCGGTGGGGACGAACGCCGAGCTCACGAACGGCAGGAAGATGATCGGATAGGCGAAGGCGGTCGCACCATCGGTGGAGGATGCCGACAGCCCGGCGATCACCGCGACCCACGTCAACGCGAGCGTGAACAGCAGGAGGATCCCGGCCACGGCGAGCCAGGCCAGCGCCCCCGCCGGCGAGCGGAAGCCCATCAGCAGCCCCACCAGGACGATGATCACCACGGAGATTGCGTTGGAGACCAGCGAGGTCAGCACGTGTCCCCACAGCACGGACGAACGGGCGATCGGCATGGAGTGGTACCTCTCGAAGATGCCGCTCTGCATGTCGTT
>JBBRZQ010000119.1:0-14314 GCA_038236535.1 Actinomycetales bacterium | reverse complement strand
TACGGCTCTGCGGTGATCGGATCGGGGCTGTTCCTCGCGGCCTACACGGTGGCCGCCTGGTCCGGCACCCGGGTCACCGCCATCGCAGCCGGGTACGTCGCGGTCCTGCTGGCGGCCGTGGTAGCCCTGGCGCCCCGGACCATGCAGTTCGGACAGCTCGCGACCAACGCCGCACTGTTCGTTGGGGCCTTCGCCCTGGGCCGCGGTGCGACCGACCACCGGCAGAACCTCGAGCTGATACAAGAACGTGCTGACCTCGCCGTGCAGGCACGGGTCGAAAAGGCCCGCCATGCGGTCGCCGACGAGCGCCTACGGATAGCCCAGGAGCTGCACGACGTTCTCGCCCACTCCCTGGGAGTCATCGCCTTGCAGGCCGGTGTAGGAGCACACATCATCGACGCCAACCCAGCCGAGGCCAAGGCCTCCCTGTTGTCCGTGGCCGCCACGAGCCGGTCCGCGCTCACCGAGGTCCGGCGGATCCTGGGTGCCTTGCGCGGCCAGGACGACCCCGCCACCTACCACCCACCACCGGGGCTTGACGCCCTGGGAACGCTGGCGGCAGAGCTGACGGCTGCCGGACTGCCCGTGCAGGTTCACGTGGACGGCACGCGCAACGGCATCCCGGCAGCCCTGGACCTGACCGCCTACCGCCTCGTGCAGGAGTCGCTGACCAACGTGCTCAAACACGCCGGCCCGGCCCGGGCTGAGGTCACCGTCCGCTACGAGGCGGGAGCCCTGTTCGTCGAGGTGGTCGACGACGGGCAAGGACCCCCGGCCACCAGCGGGAGCGCGATCCCGGGGCGCGGCCAGCTCGGGATGCTCGAGAGGGTCTCGGTGTGGGGCGGATCACTGACGACCGGGAAGCGGTCCGGTGGCGGGTACCGCGTCGCGGCATGTCTGCCCTACGGCAACGAGGACCAGCAATGATCCGGGTCGCCGTCGTGGACGACGAGGCCCTCGTGCGAAGAGGTCTCACCCTGCTGCTCCGCCTGGAGCCCGACCTGGAAGTCGTCGGCGAGGCCGGCGACGGAGCAGCCGCGGTCGCCCTGGTGCGACGCGAGAGACCAGACGTCGTACTGATGGACATCCGGATGCCCGGGACCGACGGCCTCACCGCCACCAGAACACTGATGGCCGACCCGGACACAACCTCGACTCGGGTACTCATCCTGACGACCTTCGACCAGGACGAGTATGTCTTCGCGGCGATCCGGGCCGGCGCCAGCGGATTCCTGCTCAAGGACACCCCACCGGACGCACTCCTGGAAGCCATCCACGTCGTCGCCGCCGGAGAAGCCCTCCTGGCACCGACGGTGACCCGGCGCCTGCTCGAAGAGTTCGTGAGGCGATCTCCCAAAGGGCCAACCGCCCACGACAACACACTGGACTCACTGACCGATCGCGAGATCGAGGTGCTACGCGAGGTTGCCCGTGGGCGCTCAAATGCGGAGATCGCCGCCGAGCTGTTCATCAGCTACGCCACCGCCAAGACCCACGTCAGCCGCCTCCTCTCCAAGCTCCAGGTGCGGGACCGCGCGCAGCTGGTCATGCTCGCCTACGAGAACGGCGTCGTCAGCCCCGGCGACACGTGAATATCGAGAAGCGCAAGATCCAGCCGAGGAGTCCGCCGGCCGCCCGGAATCGTGGTGGCAGTCGGCAAGGCTCTTCAGCACGTCCGGTCGAGGATCCCTGATCTGGACGGCGAGGACCTGTCGACTGTTGTCGGCGCCACGGATACGGGACTTTCGGCCCTGTTTCTCGGGCGCAGTGCGCTCAAGGGTGGCCTCGGTAGGCGCTTGGGCGCGAGCGAACAAAAGCTTTGGGGGTTGTCAGGGTGCTCTCCTCTGAAGCGGTGCGTATGCCGGGTACCGGCGAGCGCAGTGGATCAACCGGCCCGCCGGCAGTTCTGGGGCTGGGCCGCACCCCCTACGTGATGTCCGGTGCCCTCGGAGCTGCCGCCGCTGCCGCTGCGGGGCTGAGCTTCTTTGTCCCCTCGGTGCTCACTGGTGCGCCTGTTGCCACGGGGTGCCTGCGGGGCACGGCGCTGGTCATTCTCGTCGCTGGTCTGCCGGTGCTTGCGACGGCGATGTCACGCGCGGCCCGTGGATCCGCCCGAGGTCTGGTGGTGTGGCTCGGCAGCCTCGGCTACCTGCTCTACCAGGCAGTCATGTTCTGCTTCGGCACGCCGCTGAACAGCTTCTTCCTGATCTATGTGGCCTACCTCGGGCTCGCCATCTGGAGCATCGTGATGCTGCTGCGGGCCACGAACCTCGCCGGATTTGGCTCGTGGCTCTCGCCGCGGCTGCCCGTGCGGTCCATCGCGGGATTCACCCTCACCATCGCCGCGCTCAACGCCTACGCCTGGCTGGCAAAGATCATCCCGGCAGTCCTCAGCAGTGAGCCGACCAGCCTCCTGGGGGACACCGGTCTGATCACCAACCCGGTTTTCGTGCAAGACCTCGCGGTCTGGCTTCCGGTGATGATCACCGCGGCGATCGCTAGCTGGCACCGGCGGGCCTGGGGTCTGCTGGTCACCGGCGGGATGCTGACCATGTTCGTGCTGGAGAGCGTGGGCATCGCCACCGACCAGTGGTTCGGCTCGCAGGCGGCGCCTTTGTCCAGTGCGGCCTCGATGTCAATGGTGCCGGCGTTCGCAGGCTTGGCCGTGATCACTGTGATCCCGTTGATCTGGTTCTGCCGAAGCCTGACACGGCCCGTCCTCGAGGCGGCCTGAAGAAGGGCCGAGACCGTTGTTCGATGTTGACAAGCAGGCAAGGAGGAGCGTGTGAGGACCAGGGTGCGGTGGATCGTCGGGGTTGTCGTCGCGTTGCACGGGCTCATCCATCTGCTCGGAGTGGTCAAGGGGCTTGGCTGGGCTGAGGTGACCGCCCTGACCGAACCGATCAGCGCCGTGATGAGCGTGGCGTGGCTGATCGCGGCGGTGCTGGTGGTCCTCGCCGGCGTGATGCTGGCCATGGCGGCTCACTCGTGGTGGATCGTCTGTGCCGTCGCAGCGGTGCTCTCGCAATTGGTGATCCTCACCTCGTGGACCGACGCAAAGGCCGGCACGCTTGTCAACGTCGTCCTACTGGTGGCTGCCGGCTATGGCTACGCCTCACAGGGGCCGAACAGCGACCGGGCCGAATACCGCCATCGGGTCGAAGCCACTCTCGCCCAGGCCCCTTCTGGTGGCGTCGTCAATGAGGCCGACCTGGCCACTCTCCCGGAAGCGGTCGCGGCGTACGTCCGCCAGTCCGGGGCCGTCGGCCAGCCACCCGTCGATAACTTCCGCGCCCGGGGCTCGGCGCATCGCCACCAACGGCCGAGCCCGCTGGCGCGCCCCCGACCGTGAAGGCCACTTCACCTACCTCGAGCTCAACGTCGACCAGATCACCTACAACACCCGAACAGCTCACGCCGGCCGAGCGCGGGGCGCCCAGAGCCCGTCGACGCACCAGGATCGGTCAACGGTCACCGATCCCGGGGGCGCCAAGCCGGTCCGGGCACCCGGGACGAAGGTAGCTGGCCGGTTCCCGTGAACCGCCTGAGGATTGACCGACATGCCTGGGAGGGGCGAGGAATGCAACGATGCTGACGGTGGTGCCGCTCGCCCTCGCGGCCGGCTTGGGCACTGATCGCGTCGTACGTCAGCAGCTCGTGGTGTTCACCATCGTGTTCACCACCTTGGGCGCCATCGAGACCTGGTTGCTGGCTTGCGCAAGACGCCGGTTTGGCCTTGTCGATGCGTCGTGGCTGCGACGCGGATGGTGGCCGGAGGCGAGGTAACCGACCCCAAGGGGCGCTCCACCGGTCATGGGAGGGGACCTTAGTCCCTTGCGCGGCCCGCTGCGCGCGGCCAAGTTACAGGCATCGGGGACACAGCCCGCCCGATGGGAGGACGTCGGACGTGGTCAACACAGGCAGGCCGACCCATCAAGAGCTGCGGGCGCAGATCGCCGACGTCGCTCACGACATTCCTGCCTTCCTGACGGCACCGATGTACCGGCAGTGGCACCTGCACTGGGGTGCCACCGCCAACGAGATGACCACACCCCTGCCGGGTGACGACCTGCAGCCACGCGCCCATTACAGAACGACACGGGCCATCACGATCGAGGCTCCGCCGGCTGCGGTCTGGCCGTGGCTGGTACAGGTCGGCTGCGGTCGTGCAGGCTTCTACAGCAACGACCTGCTCGACAACCTCGCACGCCCCAGCGCGACGACGATTGTGCCCGACCTCCAGCAGCTAGAGGTAGGGCAGTGGGTGCCCATGTCGCCCTCGGCCACACCAACGGACAAGACGGCGTTCCGGGTGAGCGCCTTCGACGCGCAGCGTTGGCTCCTCTGGGTCAAGCCGGACAGTACCTGGGTGTGGCAGCTGACACCGACTGACGACAAAGGCACCCGCCTCGTCACGCGAATCCATGCCGTCTACGACTGGCACCACCCGCTCTCGGCGGCCTTGGGAGTGGTCCTGATGGAGTTCGGCGACTTCGCGATGCTTCGCCGGATGCTGCGGGGCATCAAGGCCAGAGCAGAGTCCCTGGGCCGCGAGGCGAGCCAGCCAGCCGATGCCCCGCGCAGGAACCCGCCGCCCTGAACGGGGTTGGCGCCCACCAACCCCATCGCGCAAGAAACTGAAAAGGGATGCAAGCTGTGCGACCTCAATGGACCAGTACCGACCGACTCCTGGGCAAGCTCAGCTGCTACGCCCAGTTCTGGATCTCAATGGCGTATGTGCCCACGATGGCCGCAGGTGTTGTCGCGGTCGGCGGGTTCAGCGCCGTCATTCGTGACCCCTACCAAGCAATCATGGAGCTGTTGATCTTTCCCTCCGCCGTGGCACTTGTTGTCGCGTTTGCTGCCCTCCACGCCTACGCCCCGGCGTCCAAGAAGACCCTGAGCCTGAGCGCGCTCGTCCTGGTCGCCCTCATGGCCGGGATCACTCTCTGCGTCCACATCATTGTTCTGACGGTCGGCAGGGCTGCTGACGAGACGACGTTACCCGGCTTCACGATGCTGTTCTCGTGGACCTGGCCGTCGATGATCTATGCCCTCGATATTGTCGCCTGGGACTTCTGCCTGGGGGTGGCACTCCTGCTCGCAGCCCCCGTCTTCTCCGGGAGTCGGCTTGCGCTCTGGGTGCGGCGCGGCCTGGTCATCAGTGGGCTCCTCTGCCTGGGTGGACTGCTGGGCGCCGTCCTGGGGGATATGAACGTGCGTAACATCGGCGTACTCGGGTACGCCCTCGTGCTGCCCGTCGTCATGCTCCAGATGGGCCGACTGTTCGCGGCCACACCCGCAACAGATGATCCTGCTGCTGCTGGTCCGGGACAAAGAACCGAAGCAACCGCTATGACCGATCTGTAGCGCTTGCCCCATCACCGGAGCCGCGGCGTCCAACCCTGCAGTCCCACGCGCCGGGTCGGGCGCGGAGCTTTCAGCACTGGCCGCGAGGCATCCGAGCCTTCTGCTACGCCGCAAGGGCCTGGCCTGCTTCGGGGCGAGGGCGGCTGCCGGGTAGATAGAACGACCCCACCGCTACCAGCGGCCTGGTCAGCAGGTACAGGCCCTGAAGCCAGCTGAACCCTTGAATGAGGATGTGGTCCGTCGCCGTGTTGGACCCGGCGTTGCCGGGGCGCAGCAGCACCGACAATGGTTCGCCGGTCCCTTCTGCGCCGTGGTCGACAAACGAGAGCAACGGGTGAAAACCGAAGCCCTTCTTGTAGGTCGGGGCAGCCTGTTCCTTCACGAGTGCGAGCCCACCAGCGCGATGTCAGCCAGGCAGTCCCCGCCCAACGCCAACGTGAGTGCCAGATCCAGGACGACCTTGGCCGGGTCATGGACCGCCAACGGCTTGCGCCAAACCGACAGCGCCGCCGACATCGCCGGCCTCAAACCCGACGCGGCGATCGTCTCGGTCAACAGCACCCCACCGGCCTGACCCACCGCCCCCGGAATTCGCCGTGTCGACCTGGATACGCGGATAGAAACCGGTAGTGTTGTTCACCTGAGAGGTGCTCCTTCAGCTGCCGATGATGGACCTAGACAATCCACATCTTCGCAGGCCAGGGGCACCTTTCAGCCGTTCAACACCCACTCACACAACCCCGCCATGAAATCTCGAGGCTAGGCTGCACAGATGAGTGACGCCGATCACGAACGTCGGGCTGTGGAGCTGGTGATGGGCTCGACGCAGTTCGCTGAGACGCTGGAAAGTCTGGTGGAGCGAACCGGGCGCACCGTGGCCGACCTGAGGGACGACTCGCGGGCTGCGCTGAATGAGATGTCGGCGTACGTGGACGAGTCGGCCTCGCGGGTATGGGACCGGATGGGTCGGTGGTTGACGCGCTCCTACGAGGTCGACGTCGACACCAGTGGGCTGAAGGAGCTGGCCGAGCTGGGGCGTCGGCATTCGTTGGTGTTCCTGCCCAACCACCGCTCCTACCTCGACCCGCTGGTCCTGCGGGCAGCCACGGCCGGGTACGGCTTGCCCAGCAACTACACCCTCGGCGGGATCAACCTCGCCTTGTGGCCGCTCTCGGAGCTCGGGAAGCGAAGCGGGCTGATCTTCATCCGCCGCTCCACCCGTGACGACCCGGTCTACGCGGCCATGTTGCGCCTCTACCTAGGGTTCCTGCTGCGCCAGCACGCCAACCTTGAGTGGTACTTCGAGGGGGGGCGCACCCGCACCGGCAAGCTTCGACCGCCGCGGATGGGGGTGCTGCGCTACCTCGTCGACGCCTTCCGCGCCAACGGCGAGGACTCCGATGACGCCTACCTGGTGCCGGTCTCCCTCGTCTACGACCAGCAGCACGAGGTCTCGGCCCTGTCTCGGGAGGAGAGCGGCGGGAGCAAGGCGCCTGAGAGCCTGACCTGGTTGTACCGGTTCGCCCGCGCCCAGGGGCGACGTCGTGGGGGCGTCCACGTGCGGTTCGGTCCGCCGCTGTCACTGCGTGAGGCCCTGGCCGATGCCGGGTCGCGCGCCGAGACTGACGACCTCACCGAGGTGGTGCCCCGCGTCGCGTTCGAGGTGGCCCACCGCATCAACGCCGCCACTCCGATCACTCCGGCCGCGTTGGTGACCTTCGGGCTGCTTGACAACGACGGTCGCGCGATGACCTTGAACGAGACGCTCGGCGTCCTCGAACCGCTGGTTGCCTACGTCCGTCGACGCCACTTGCCGCTGACCGCCGACGTTGACCTCGGGCGCCCTGAGGGCCTGCGCAAGGCGCTGGCCACTCTCGTGCGTGAGGGCGTCGTGGTGGAGTACGCCGGCGGGCTCGAGCCCGTCTATGCGATCGCGCCCGATCGGCAGCACGAGGCGGCGTTCTATCGCAACACGGTCACTCACTACTTCATCGACCGGGCGATCCTTGAGGTGGCCCTGGTCCAGGCCGCCGCTGAGGATCCGGCCTCCGATGTCGACGTCGTTGCTGCCACCTGGACGCGCGCCTTGGCCCTGCGCGACCTGCTCAAGTACGAGTTCTTCTTCGCGACCAAGGCTGAGTTCGACACCCACCTGCGTTACGAGACCGATTTGGTGCGTCCCGGCTGGGCCGAGGAGAGTGTCACTCTGGGCGAGATCAACGAGGTGCTTGCCGACTCCCACCTGCTCCTGGCGCACCGAGTGATCGGACCGTTCTTGGAGGCCTACTCCGTGGTGGCCGACCGGTTGGTCACCCGCGAGCCTGCCGCACCCCTGGACAGCGACGGGCTGATCGCCGAGAGCCTCGGGGTGGCCCATCAGCGGTGGTTGCAGCAGGACCTCCACTCACCGGAGTCGATCTCCAAGGACCTGATGGGCGGCGCGCTCAAGCTTGCCGGCAACCGTGCGCTGTTGGGCCCTGGGGGTAACGACCTCCTCCAATCGCGCCAACACTTCGCCGATGAGCTGGCTGCGACTATCGCCGCTATCGCCGTCGTCCGCTCCTTCGCTCTGAAGGACTGATCCATGGCCGACATCGACGACCTCCTCGCGGCCGTGCAGCGGGACCGCAAGTCCCCGACGTCGGCGCGTTCTTCGACTTCGACGGCATACTGATCAACGGCTGCTCGGCGGTGCTCTACTTCCGACAGCGGACGGCGAGCAGGGCGGTAGGCCCGCAGGAATTCATCGGAAAGTACGTCCAACGATGTTGGTCAGCGACAGGAGCGGGAGGAGGATGGTTCACCGGTCACCGATGGACCAGCGTTATGCGCCGGTCTCGACCCAGTACCGGCGCTTGGGCACCGACCCGTCACGGCCCGCCGCGACGTTCTCCAAGACACCGCCGCAGTTCTCGATCACCTTGGCGGAGCCCACGTTGTCTTCATCACAGGTCACCAGCACGCGCTCAAGACCAATCGACGACGCGACCACTATGGACTGGCGCAGTATGGCCGTCGCGTAACCCTTGCGACGAAAGCCGGGACGAACTCCGTAGCCGATGTGGCCACCCACCTCTGCGAGGTAGGCGTTGAGCGCGTGCCGAATCGAAACCCGGCCGACAATCTGCCCTTCAGCCACAGCGACAAGAAACGTTGCTGGCACTCTGCCCTCGGGTAGGTCAACGTCGAAGCGCTGGCTCTCCAACCGCTCACAGTAGGCCGACCATGGCCCCCCTTGGTCCAGGTCAAAGAGGAACTCGAAGCCATCGTGGGCGAGCTCCCCATGTGCCTGCAGGGCCTGCTTCTCGTCCGAGACGCCCAGTGGCCTCAGCATGATCGACGGTTGCCCGCTGGTCTTGTCGTCCACTCAAGCCGTCTTCCCTGTTGCACGCCACGTCGCTCTGGCTGATGATCCCAGGTTATCGGCAGCGGCAATATCTCGTGTCAAGGGCCACGAGTTTCTGCCCGGACAAGGCGGTTGTGGAACCTGCCCGGGACGGTCATGAGAACTGCCCGGTGATGGCCATGGGGTCTGCCCAGTGCGACCATCACCGGCCGTGGTTGGTCAGTTCAACCGATTCACTCCTTGATGTGCCACGGTCCCAGCCGGGCGCATCCTCAGTGGTCTCATGTTGCCATTCGCTCTCAGGGCGCAAATAGGGAAGGCTGGCCGACGGCAAAAGCCTGGCATTGGGACCATAAACCAGCATTAGGAGCCGTACTCAGGGCGAGCAGACCCGCATGACGGCGGAACCGCTAGTTCCGGCCTCGGCAGGATCATCGCGCGGACCGGTTCCTCGGACGCGGGGAGCCACTCGGGTCGAAACCGCCCCACCTCCTGCCAGCCCCGGCTCACGTAGAGGCTCACCGCCCCAAGATGCCCGGCCACAACGTCCAGCACCGGTGCCCCGCCGTCGGCAAGCGCCTGCTGGGTGGCGCGGGCGAGCAGCGCCGAACCGATGCCGTGCCGCGACAGGCGACGATCGGCATACAGGACACTGATGCAGCGCAGCTTAGTGATCGGCACACCGTGCGCGGCCGCCCACATCTGCCCGAGTTCGTCGTCCGCGACTGATTGGATCGCGACGTGGCCGACGACGTGGCCGCCGAGCTCGGCAACCCACGCCTCACGCTCGCTGGGTCGACGCAGGAAGCGCTCGGGTGCGCGATCTGGCGGCCAGCGGAAGGGGTACTGCGTCTCAGCTTGCTGCCGGGCGAGAATACCAATCAGGGTCGGTATATCGACGTCGCGTCGGAGCCGGGTCAACACGTCGGGCACGACCCGAGTATAGAAGTCAGCCCTTGCTCCACAGGCGCGCGACGGCCATCGGTGAGCCCGAGCCTTACCAAAGGTCCTGGGATTGCTAGGAGGCCAACAGGCACCGACACCAACACCTCTTGACCGGTGATGGATCCTGGAACGCGACAGCCGGCGATGTCCGGACCGCGGCTCCTCATCCCTACTGAATCCTGGCGAGTGTCGTACTGAGGGAACGGCCTGAGGGGTGTGCTGCTCGGCCACCCTTGCGGGGGAGTGGCTTTCCCGGTCCCGGGCAACGGCCAGCAGGGCCTGTTCCATCGAGGCCGGTGGCCACCCTCTGGTCACCACGGCCAGCTTGATGACGACCGCCAGGCACCGGGCGGTCCAACGGGCGGTTGGTTTGCCCAGGACCTGGCGGGCGGTCATGCGCTGACGGGCCAGCTCGTCCAGGCCCCAGTTCTTCGGCCACCCTGGCCGTAGAACTGCGGCTACCCCATCGGTGGTCGCCACCGCGGCCGGCAGGGTGGTGCGCACGTGGTAGCGGTTGGACAAGAACTGCTCACCGCTGCGGCGGTGCTCGACGCGGACGATGCCGGCTTCGGTGAGCTGGCGCATCGCCCGGTCGACGGCGTCGACCGGGCGGCGCAGGCGCCGTGCTAGTCCAGCGTGGAAGGACGCGGCTGAGTTCGAGGAGTCTTTGGCGCCCGAATGACCATTTTCGATGTCAGCGCCACATCAGACAAGCCCGGGACGCGGTCCATGTCGGGGGCGTTCGGGGTGGTCTGACAGCGATCTTGCCACGCTCCATACGGTGAATGGAGATTGCCTCGATCTCGGACACTTCGTGTCCGGTGGCTGGTATGCCGTTGACGTCGCCGACGTGCCGACCGCTGCCGGTCCAGCGGGCGACGACCTTGTCCCCAGTGGAGAAGAGATCATCGATCTGCCAGTTACCGTCGACGCCGTCCTGGTAGGTGCGAATTGACTCGACCATTCCGGCAGGGCCGTCACCCGCCTTGACGTGCGGGTCGTGGGATGGATGAGGCCGAGCATCTGGGCGACTCCGGGCGGCCATAGAACCAGAACCTCCGCACATCGACCACCATCGGACGTGTCGCAAGCGGATGGGTGGCGGGAACGTCAATGTGAGGCGTCGGGGTAGGCCCAGCACGGTGCTCGCCGACCCGGGTAGCTCGTTGCTGCGCTCTTGCAAGGTGGCTGGTCACCGCCGGTCAGCACGGGCCGAGTGCCGCGCGAGTCAGCTCACGGGAGATGGCCGAGCCCACGCACGCCCGGGTCTGTGGCTCGACCGGTGTCGCATATCGCGAGCGCTGCAGATTGGAGTCAAGGCTCTGCGCCCCGGCAAGCCAGAGAGCGCGGAACGGTGCTGAGGGACCTTGGCGACCCGGCGGCGCGTGTCTGGGCTGGTTCGTCACTTCCGAGCCAGGTCACGCTCACGTTCGGCCAGGGCCAGGCGGACCGCCTCGTCGTAGCCCATCGGCTCGAACGGGACCAGGTCGCGGATCGAGTCGTCGCGGACAACAACCTCGTTGGTCATCGAGTCCACCAGCGCGCGCGCCGTCTGGGTGTCGACGTCTGTGACCAGGGCAAGCCACAGCGACGACAGCTGCGGGGTCAGCAGCGGTACCGGCATCACGAGGATCGTGCGCCCCTGGGTCTTCGCGACGCGGCGCATCATGGTGACGTACTCCAGCACCTCGGGACCACCGATGTCGAAGGCACGGTCCGCTGCCTCGGGCAGCTCCAGCACCCCCACGAGGTAGCGAACCACGTCATCGATGGCGATCGGCTGGGTACGGGTGCGGACCCAGCGTGGGGTGATCATGGCCGGCAGGTGCGCGACCAGCTGGCGGGTCAGCTCCCATGAGATCCCCCCGTGTCCGACGATGATGCCCGCGCGCAACGTGGTCACCGGTACGCCAGCACTGCCGAGCAGCTGTTCGACCCCGCGCCGGCTGCGAAGGTGTGCGGACAGGTCATCGTCGTCGTCTCCGAGCCCCCCGAGATAGACGATGCGCTGCAGCCCGGCCGCGGCGGCGGCCTCCGCGAACGCCCAGGCCGCATCAGCGTCCTTGCGCTCGAAGTCGGGGGAGTCCAGCGAGTGCACCAGGTAGTACGCGGCCTGACATCCGGTGAGCGCCTCCCGCAGCGCCGCCGGATCCTGCACGTCGCCAAACACGGCTGTACCTGCGCCCTGATAGGACTCCGGTTGTCGCGTCATGGCCTTGACGTCATGGCCAGCGTCGATCAGAGCCGGGCACAACCGTCTCCCGACGAAGCCCGACGCGCCTGCGACCAGCACCTTCACTGCGGCCTCCCCATCTGGTTCCGGTTTCGTGTCGAGCACTCCAGACCTCAGATTCGCTGACAAGACCACAAAACTCAACGGGGCAGGGTCAATTCAGCCGGCGTGTTGATCAGCGTGTGGGTCCGGCGGTGCGATTGCCCAGGCTGGCGGGGTGTCCGTTCCAGCCGACTCGTCGCTTTCGGCGTCGCGGGCGGTCTGGTGGATCTTGCCGGCGGCGTGGTGGACAGGTGCGTAGATGGCGTAGAGCTGCATGGGCTGATCACCGGTGTTGGTGATGTCGTGCCACGTCCCGGCGGGAACGAGGACGCACCATCCGTCACTGACGTCCTCTTCGAAGGTCAGCTGGTCCTTCTCCGGACCCATCTGAGCCTTGCCCCGGCCAGCGTCGAGGCGAAGAAACTGATCGGTGTCGTGGTGCATCTCCAACCCGATGGACTCTCCGACGGGGATGGACATGAGGGTGACTTGAAGGTGGGCGCCGCTCCAGGCCACCGTTCGATAGTTGGTGTTTTCGGTGGTGGCGGCCTCTATGTCAAACGATGTAGGTCGTGGGCCGAGGTCTGCGAGCGTCATGTCTGTCCCTTCTCGGATGGAGCGTTCTTTCGGTCAGCGCGAGCTGTGGTTCGTCGCGCTGAGGTTGGCGAACTTCGTATAGACCAGGAGTGCGACGAGGCCGCCCCTTGCGGCCGCGGCGAAGACCCGCGCATGTCTGGCCTGCTCGCGGATGCTGCGCCTTGACCGGGCAGAGCGCCCGCGAGACCTGTGCCGTCAGAGTCTGAGTAGGGCCACAGCACGTTCCCGGTCACACCGGCGATTCTATCGGATGCTCAATGACACCGGGCTGATCGGACTCGTCGTCCGAAGCCGCGTCGGCCGCACAGGCTGCCGCGTTGACGCCACGGGAAGTCGACCTAGACGTCCACCTTCCTGGAGGAGTCTGGACGCATCAGGTGGTTCTCCTTGCTTGCGGCAATCAAGCCCGGATCAGGGGCTGGCGCTCAGCTGGGCACAGGAACGGGCTTGCTTCCACAGGCCGAGCAGCCGCGTCCGGTCTGCTCCGGAGGCAGCCTTCGGTATGCCGTCCGTGCCGATCAGCATGGGAGTCCAGACCGCCTTGCTGACCAGCGGGCCCGGGGCCGGCTTTGCGGCGGTAGCTTTCCGGACGTTGATGGACAGGGTCAGCACGCCGGTGCGTGAGTCGGGCTCGTTGCTGCGCCACCAGACGAAGTTGCCCAGGCCGTAGTCGACGTAGGCGTCTCCCATCCAGCCTGCGCCGTTGACCCGGTGCGAGTGCCCGCCGACGATGACGTCAGCCCCGGCCTTCTCCAGGGCCTCGGCCGTCGAGATCGACTGGCCGTCAGGGCATTTCTGGTAGTCCAGCCCCCAGTGCAGGTAGACGACCACGACATCGTGGGTCTTCCTGGCCTTGCGCACGGCGTTGACCAGCCGGGTGCGCGGCGAGGCGCTGGCGATACCGGGGGAGCTGGAATCGGCGGACCAGTTGATCAGGGTCATCTCGTAGACCTGTGAGGCGCTGAGCACAGCGACCCGGACGCCCTTGGCGGTCAGCGTCGCCGAGGAGAACGCCTCGTCCTGGTTGGCGCCGATGCCGACGATCGGGATCGGGCTGGCAGCCCTGGCCGCGAGGGTGTCCCGGAGCCCGACCGGGCCGAAGTCGACCCCGTGGTTGTTGGCCATGGCCAACGCATCGACGCCCGCGCTCTGCAGGGTCTCCAACGCAGAGGCGGGAGCCCGGAAGTGGAACTCCTTGCCGATCCTGGTGCCACGCTCGGTGATCGCCGTCTCGAGGTTGACCATGGAGAGGTCAGCGGCACCCAGCGTGGAGCGCAACCTGTCCAGACCGTGCGGGTCTCGGGCCAGCGGCCGGAGGTTCTCCTCGAAGTGGATGTCGCCGCCGAAGGCCAGGGTCAGCGTCCCCGGATCGCCTGCGGCGGTGACCGTCCCGGCAGCCGAGGTCCGGGGTGCGGTAGCTGTGGCGGCGGCCGTGGTCCGGGTCGGGCTCTGCTGCGTGGACGGGGCTCCGGTCGACGAGGCCGGGCGCGCGACGGCCTGCCCGGTGTCGGCGCAGCCGGTCACCGAGATCATCACCGCGACTGCCGCTCCGGCCACCCATTTCGCACGCATGCGGCGGAGTCTAGTGCCGCACCGCCGATCGCCGATCCGCCCCGCCGTCCGGGCCCGGATAACGGCCGGGGTCAGTCGTCCCACTCGATCAGGACCTCGCCACCCCGGACGGCGTCGCCGACGGCCACGTCGACCGACTTGACCTTGCCATCCTTGGGCGCGGTCACCTCGGTCTCCATCTTCATGGCCTCGAGCACCAGCAGGGTGTC
>JBBRZQ010000118.1:0-14415 GCA_038236535.1 Actinomycetales bacterium | reverse complement strand
GTGCGCGGCCACCTCATGGCTGACACCGACCCGCTGGAGTACCGCCAGCGTCGTCACCCCGACCTCAATGTCTCCACCCACGGCCTGACCCTGTGGGACCTCGAGCGCGACTTCGCCACCGGCGGCTTCGGCGGGGCGCCGCTGATCAAGCTGCGCGACATCCTGGGCATCCTGCGCGACGCGTACTGCCGGACCGTCGGCGTGGAGTACATGCACATCCAGGACCCCGAGCAGCGCGCCTGGATCCAGGCCAAGATCGAGACCACCCATGACAAGACCTCGGCCGAGGAGCAGCTGCGGATCCTGCGGCGGCTCAACTCCGCCGAGGCGTTCGAGACGTTCCTGCAGACCAAGTTCGTCGGGCAGAAGCGGTTCAGCCTCGAGGGTGGCGAGTCCGTCATCGCCCTGCTCGACCGGATCCTGTGCCGGGCCGCGGGCGAGGGGATGGACGAGGTCTGCATCGGTATGTCGCACCGTGGCCGCCTCAACGTGCTGGCCAACATCGCGGGCAAGTCGTACAGCCAGATCTTCCGCGAGTTCGAGGGCACCCAGGACCCCACCTCGGTCCAGGGGTCGGGCGACGTGAAGTACCACCTCGGCACCGAGGGCACGTTCGTCTCCGAGGACGGCGCCAGGACGAAGGTCTACCTGGCCGCCAACCCCTCGCACCTCGAAGCCGTCAACCCGGTTCTCGAGGGGATCGTGCGCGCCAAGCAGGACCGGCTCGACCTGGGCGGCTCGGCCTACACGGTCCTGCCGTTGCTGTTGCACGGTGACGCCGCCTTCGCCGGTCAGGGAGTCGTGGCCGAGACCCTCAACCTCTCGCAGCTGCGCGGCTACCGCACCGGCGGCACGATCCATGTCGTCATCAACAACCAGGTCGGCTTCACCACCCCGCCGTCCGCCTCACGCTCGTCGGTCTACTCCACGGACGTGGCGCGGATGATCCAGGCGCCGATCTTCCACGTCAACGGTGACGACCCCGAGGCGGTCGTCCGGGTGGCCGAGCTCGCCTACGACTTCCGCCAGGAGTTCAACAAGGATGTCGTCATCGACATGATCTGCTACCGGCGCCGCGGTCACAACGAGGGTGACGACCCCTCAATGACGCAGCCGCTGATGTACAGCCTGATCGAGGCCAAGCGCTCGGTGCGCAAGCTCTACACCGAGTCCCTGATCGGCCGCGGCGACATCAGCGTCGAAGAGGCCGAGGCGGCGCTGCGCGACTACCAGCAGCGGCTGGAGAGGGTCTTCGTCGAGACCAAGGAGGCCGTCCGCGAGCTCGCTGCGTCGGGCTCCGCGGCACCCGACGCCGACACCGAGGGTCATCGCGGGCTCGAACGGCCCAACGCGCAGGAGGTCGACGAGCACACCCCGCATCCGTTCATGAACACCGCCATCTCGGTGGAGAACATCGAGCACCTGGGCCAGGCCTTCGTGAACATGCCCGAGGGCTTCACGATCCACCCGAAGCTCGCGCAGCTCATGCAGAAGCGGGCCGCTATGGTGCGCGAGGGCGGCATCGACTGGGCCATGGCCGAGCTGCTCGCCTTCGGAGCGCTGCTCAAGGAGGGCGTGCCGGTCCGGATGTCGGGTCAGGACTCACGCCGAGGCACCTTCGTCCAGCGTCACGCGGTCCTCATCGACAAGGTGAACGCCCAGGAATGGACACCGCTGAAGCACCTCGACAAGGACCAGGCACGCTTCTGGATCTATGACTCGCTGCTGTCCGAGTTCGCTGCGATGGGCTTCGAGTACGGCTACTCCGTCGAGCGGCCGGATGCCCTGGTCCTGTGGGAGGCGCAGTTCGGCGACTTCGCCGGCGGCGCGCAGACCATCATCGACGAGTTCATCTGCTCTTCACAGCAGAAGTGGGGCCAGCGCTCGTCCGTCGTGCTGCTGCTCCCCCACGGCTACGAGGGCCAGGGCCCGGACCACTCCTCGGCCCGGATCGAGCGCTTCCTGCAGCTGTGCGCCCAGGACAACATGAAGGTGGCCTACCCCTCGACACCGGCGTCGTACTTCCACCTCCTGCGTCGTCAGGCCTACCGCCGCCCACGGCGTCCGCTGATCGTGTTCACCCCCAAGTCGATGCTGCGTCTGAAGGCCGCTTCGTCCGCGGTGGAGGCATTCACCTCGGGCAGCTTCCAGAAGGTGCTGCTCGACCCGGCCGCTCTGCCCGCCCAGACAGTGAGCAGAGTGATCCTGGCCTCGGGCAAGGTCATCTACGACCTGGAGGCTGAGCGTGCCAGGCGGGCCGACCGCACCACTGCGATCCTGCGGGTCGAACAGCTGGCACCACTGCCGGCCGATGAGATCGCTGCGGCCATCAAGGGCTACCCCGGCGCCGAGATCATGTGGGTCCAGGATGAGCCGGTCAACCAGGGCGCCTGGCCGTTCATGGCGATGAACCTTCCCCAGGCGCTGGCCGAGCGGGGCGAGAGGCGTCAGCTGAGGGTGGCGTCCCGCGAGGCCTCCGCCTCACCGGCCACCGGGTCGAGCAAGAAGCACGCGCTACAGCAGGCACAGCTGATCGCGGAGGCCTTCGACCGCTAGCAATCCGCTCTGCGTACGTTCCGGCCAGACGTCGCTGCCCTGGCGGGGCGTCCGCAGACGAGATCCGACCCACGGTCCCGACCCACAGTCCCGACCAGTCCCGACCCACAGTCCCGACCCACAGTCCCGACCCACAGTCCCGACCCACGGTCCCGACCCACAGTCCCGACCCACGGTCCCGACCCACGGTCCCGAGCACCAGTCCGCGGATAGCACTCTGCTCACATGGTCTGGGGGGACATCTTCCGACCAAAGGCGGACTGCACGCCCCCTACCCGCAACCCCAGGGACACTTCCCGACCAAACACGGCAAACGCACCCCTGCACCTGGCTCGAGAGGCACATTTCCCGACCAAACCCGGCAAACGCACCTCACCCTCCGGCAGCGTTAAGCGGATCGACCCGGGAAGTAACGGCGCCACTCCTCCCGAAACCTGCTGGGAACGTTGCGAGCTCCTCGCCGTCGCATAGCGTCGACAATCCGATCGAGGGTCACCTGGGGTTCGACGTAGATGCCCTTCGACCGGATGACGATGAGCCGCCAGCCATCTCGGTCCAGGTCCTCGCGGCGATCCAGGTCGTGATCCCACTGTCCGTCATTCTCGGCGTGCTGTCGGCCGTCGTACTCGATGATCAGCTTCAGGTCGGGGTATGAGAGATCGAACCGTTTCGACACCTGGCCCCTCGCCGTGTAGACAACATGGTTGACCACCGGCTCTGGTAGCCCGGCCAGGACCATGAGCATCCGTAGCCGCGTCTCCATCGGGGAGTCCACACCTTTGCGGACGAGGCCGGCCGCCCGCCGAGCCGGACGCGAGCCCCGTCCTGGCCAGTCGCTGGTCGCGCACACCAGCCGGTCAACCGTGGTGCGTCCCGCCTTGACGAGGGAGTCTCCCAGCACAATGAGGTCCACCAGCGACAGCAAACAGGCGAGGTCGATCAAGGTCTGCTCGGGGCTCGAGACACGCAGTCCGCGGTGGGCAGATGTTGTCGCGTGACGACTGAGCCGATGACTGGCCACGCCACGGCGCTCAATTCGCCAGCCGGGCTGGGGGCAGCTGACATGGGTCAGCGGCTGACTCGGCACGATGACGCCCCACAGCTCGGCCGCGGTGAAGTGACTGGCCTGGGAGCCGGGCGGGCAGATCTTCAGCACTGCCTTCGCCCTGAGGGTGGGAGTGGCGACGACCTCGGCCGACAGATGGAGGCCGTGGAACAGACGTTGATAGCGACCGCCTCTCAGCTTCTTCGCCGAGATCCCGGCCTCTCGTGCCTCGGCTGAGGTGAACGGGACCCTGTCGTCGAAAGACAATCCGTCCGTACGGGGCATGGCATGAGAATGACGGATCAGCCGGGCCGGCCCGGAAAGTTGTCCACAGGTCCCGACCAAAGCGACAGCCCCCGCCACCCGCCAACCCAGGGACGTTTCCCGACCAAACGCGACAAAGCGCCCCCGCCACCCGCCAACCCAGGGACGTTTCCCGACCAAACGCGACAAAGCGCCGGCGTCTGCGTCTCGGCACGCCGCGGCCGCGCGCCGGTCAAACGAGATGAACACACCTCTCAACCCACCATTCTGGGGATTGTCGGGGGCGCGCCGTGGACGCCCTCAGACAAACAGGACGGTAACGGGGTGTGCACCGGCGAGAGTCAGCCCAAATAGGGCAGAATGCAAACGTGTATTTCACGGATCGCGGCATCGAGGAGCTGGCGACGCGGCGGGGCGAGGAGCAGGTCAGTCTCGAATGGCTGTCCGAGCAGCTTCGCACCTTCGTTGACCTGCACCCCGACTTCGAGACACCCATCGAGCGCCTGGCCACCTGGCTCGCCCGACTCGACGATGATGAGGACTGAACGAGTGTGAGCTCTGTAGACAACACCACTGTCAACTCCGAGGACGTCGCCGCCCACGACGTGCCGACCGAGTTCAACCCGAGCGCGCAGTTCCAGGTGAATGAGGGACCGCGGGACATCGCGCTCGTGTTCATCGGGGACGCCTACGTCGCCGGATACGGCGACCCCAAAGGCTCCGGCTGGGTCTCCCGGGTCGTCGGGCGCACCGAGCACCCGGACGTGGACATCACGGCATACCAGCTGGGGGTTCGCGGGGACACCTCCGCCGACGTGCTGCACCGCTGGCGGGACGAGGGCCCGCCCCGGTGGAAGGGCCGTTCGGAGAAGCGCCTGGTCGTCGCGGTGGGCCACAACGACGCCGCCAACTTCATGTCGATCGCGCGGGTACGGCTGAACCTCGCCAACATCCTGGACGACGCCGCCGCGAGCGGGGTCGCCGTCTTCGCGGTCGGGCCGCCACCCACCCTGGACCCGGAGCTGAACGCCCGGCTCGAGATCGTGGTCGAGGCGCAGGCCGACGTCTGCGCCCGCCGCGGAGTGCCGTACGTCGACTGCTTCCGACCGCTGAACGGCCATGAGCAGTACCACTCGGACCTGGGCGCGTCCGGCGACGGCATCCACCCCGGCCAGGCTGGGTACGGGCTGATCGCCTGGCTGGTGCTGCATGGCGGCTGGGACCGCTGGCTGGACCTCGGACGCTGACCGGACCGGACGCTGACCGGACCGGACGCTGACCGGACCGGACGCTGACCGGACCGGACGCTGACCGGACCGGACGCGCCACGGAGCGCGTGCGGTCCGCACCGGACACGGACCGGACCGCACGCTGTCCGCACCGCACGCTGACCGGACCGGACGCTGTCGCGACCTCGGGCGCTGACTCGCACCGGCACCCACGGGATGGCCACCGGACGGCCTCGGTCGCTGGCTGACCGCGAATACTGACGGCCTCCCGTAGCAGTCCGTCTGGGTGTTGCGGAGTCGGCACAACGCGTTATATCGTGAGTGAACAGAACGCGATATAACGCGTTCGGCGAGGTCTTCGCCGACGCCAGGACGCACTAGGAGACGGCATCCAGACAGGGGGCGCCATCATGGCGCAGGAATGGCAGATCGACGGCCCGAAGGTGCTCGACATCGGCAACGAGAACGAGACCGTGGGCAAGCTCAGGCTCAGCCTGGTCGGCGGGCGGGCGGACATCGTCACCCATGACGACTCCCCCACCGCCCGGCTCGAGGTGCATGCGGTCACCGGCCCACCCCTCCTGGTCAGCTGGGACGGCTGGACGCTCAGCATCAGCCACCTGAAGGACAAGGACGGCAGCCTCTGGGAGAGCATGAAGTCCCTCGGCCAGGACATGGGCAAGCGCAGCGCCCGGATCAGCATCTCCGTGCCGGCCACCACGAGCATCAACGCGAGCACGGTCAGCGCCGACGCCCTCATCAACGGCGTCCGGGCCCGGGTCAAGGCCAACACCGTCACCGGTTCACTGACCCTGGATGACATCGTCGGCAACGTCGACGCCAACACCGTCAGCGGCGACATCGAGTGCCACGCCCTGCAGGGCGATTTCAGCGGCAACCTGGTCTCCGGAGCGCTCACCGTTCAGGCCAGCAGGCTGCACAAGATCAGGCTGGTCACCGTGGGCGGGGACGCCACCCTCGACCTGACCGACAGCGGGGCGCAGATCCAGTCAAACTCGGTGTCGGGGGACGTCACGGTCCGGATACCCAAGGGCGGCGGCTATGACGTGTCCGCCCACACTGCCACCGGGCAGATCGTCATCGACGGCCAGTCCATGGACGGCAACGCGCCCCACCAGCATGGCGGGCGGCTGATCGAGGGCGACAAAGCCCTTGTCATCAAAGCGAACTCGGTGACCGGCAACGTCGTGGTCCTGCGCACTGCCGAGATCCAGGACACGGTGGACGACAGCACGAACGCGGGCTGACGATGGCTGTCTTCGCCCATGGCCAGCTGCGCCTCTATCTGCTCGCCCTGCTGAACGAGGGCCCGAGGCACGGTTACGAGGTCATCCGGGCGCTCGAGGAACGCTTCAACGGGCTGTACTCCCCCAGCGCCGGCACCGTGTATCCGCGGCTGGCCAAGCTGGAGGAGGAGGGCCTGGTCGAGCGCACCGACGAGGCGCGCAAGGCGATGTACCGGATCACCGACGCCGGCCGGCGTGAGGTCGCTGCCCGTGAGCTCGATCTCGCCGACCTCCAGCAGGATCTCGACCACTCGGTGCGCGAGCTGGCCCAGGAGGTACGTCTGCGGGTCCACGGCAGCGCCCGGGATCTGCGCGCCGAGCTGAAGGAGGCGGCCAAACAGGCACGGGCCAACGCGACCCCGGCCGGCACGTCCTACGAGACGCACTGGCCGAAGAGCGCTGGACCCGCTGACGGCGGCAACGGCGGCAACGGCGGCAACGGCGGCAACGACAACGGGACCACGGCCGGCGACATCGAGTCCGCCATCAACGCCTTCAGGTTCGAGGTGCGGGATGCGATACGCCGGGTCGCGGACGACCCGGCGCGCCAGGAGATCCTGGACATCCTCTCGGAGGCCGCACAGGAGATCCGCGCGGTCCTCCGGCGTTCCTAGGCAGGCAGAGCGGTCACGGGCAACCCGGTCAGCGGTAACCCGTTCAGAGGGTGAAGACGATCTTGCCGAACACGTCGCCGGCGGCCATCTTGCTGAACCCCTTGCGCGCGTCGGCCAGCGCGAAGGTCGAGTCGACCACCGGCGTAATCCCTTTGTTGACAACGAAGCTCGCCAGGCGCTCAAGCTCGGCCCGGTTACCCATGGTCGACCCGACCACGCGCAGCTGCTTGAAGAAGATCTTGGTCAGCTCAGCCTTGGCCGGGGCATCACCGGACGTCGCGCCCGAGATGACGACGGTGCCCCCGGGCTTCAGCGAGTTGATCGAGTGGGACCAGGTGGCGGCACCGACCGTCTCCATCACCGCGTCGACCCGCTCGGGCAGGCGCTGGCCCGGCGCAAAAGCCTGGTCGGCGCCGATCTCCAGGGCCCTGGCCCGCTTGTCCTCGTCGCGCGATGTCGCCCAGACCCGGTAGCCGGCCGCAGCCCCCAGCTGGGTCAGCGCGGTCGAGACTCCGCCGCCGGCGCCCTGGACCAGGACGGTGGCGCCGGGAGTGAGCCCGGCGTTGACGAACAGCATCCGGTAGGCGGTGAGCCAGGCGGTGGACAGGCAGGCCGCCTGCTCGAAGGAGAGCCCGGCGGGCTTGGCCACCAGGTTCTGGGTGGGCACCAGGACCTGCTCGGCCAGCGTCCCGTCATACAGCTCGGACAGCAGGGTGCGCGCGGGGTCGAGCGTCTCGTCGCCGGCCCAGCCCTCCGAGGGCACCACGGCATGGATGATGACCTCGTTGCCGGCCTCGTCGACCCCGGCGCCGTCACAGCCCAGGATCATCGGGAGGCGCTCCGCTGGCAGGCCGACGCCCTGCAGGGACCACACGTCGTGGTGGTTCAGCCCGCAGGCTCTCAGGGTGACCACCGACCATCCCGGCCGGGCGAGCGGGTCAGGCCGCTGGCCGATGACCAACCCTGACAACGGATCCGAGGAGGACTGGCTGGCGGCATAGGCACAGAGCATGCCCTGACCCTAGGCCAGCCGTGCCCGAAACGCCGGATGGGCGGGGCCGCGGACGGGGACCAGAAACAGCCGGGACAGTCACCCGGGCAAGCTCAGGCGACCCGGAGCGGCTGCCCAGACCCGCCGCATGTGCTCGGCACCGGCGCATCTGCTCAGTCCAGGGAGGCCGGGTGATCCGAGTCTGTCTTCACCAGGAAGGTCGGCTTGCCGGTGCTGCGGGTGTGCAGGCGGCCGATGTACTCCCCGATGATCCCCAGGGACAGCATCTGCGCACCGGAGAAGATGGCGACCATCGCAGCGACCGTGGTGAAGCCGGCGACTGTGGTGTCCCCGACCGCGTACTTCCAGATGACGACAGCGGCCAGCATGGCACCGATGAACGCGCACAACCAGCCGAGCCAGGCCACCACGCGCAACGGGACGTTGCTGTAGCCGGTGATCATGTTCATGGCGTGACGCAGCAGGGTGCGCACGCCGTAGGACGAGGTGCCGACCAGCCGCGGGTCCATCTGTACGACGACCCGCGAGGTTGAGGTGGTGGTCCACGAGAGCATCACATCGAGGGAGACGTAGGGGTCTTCGCTGTCGGTGAAGCCCTCGCGCTGGGCGGTCCAGAACGCCCGGAACGCACTGACGTCCTCAGCCCCCGGCACGCCGGCCATGGCCAGGCCGCGCTTGACCATGCGGGAGGCTGCCGAGCGCCAGAACCCGTGCTCCTCCTGGGCGGCCACGCCGTAGACGAGGTCGACGTCGCCGCGGGCGAGCGGCCCGAGCAGCGCGGGAATCTGGTCCGGGCGGTGCTGCAGATCGTCATCCATCGTGACGACGACCTCGTACCTGGCACGAACGATCCCGGCGAGCAGCGCGTTGTGCTGGCCGTAGTTGCGCCGCAGCTCCAGGGCACGAACCTCCCGGTGCTTGGCGGCAAGCTTGTTGGCGACCTCCGCGGTGCCGTCGGTGCACCCATCGACCACCAGGACCACCTCGAAGGCGGAGACCAGCGACCTGGCCTCAGGCTGGGCCAGAGCCGAGAAGATCTCGTTCACCAGGGGCCCCAGGGTGAGCTCGGACTGGTAGCAGGGGATGACGATACTGATGCGCACGGGTCAAGAATGCCCTAGGTAGGGCAGATATCCTGACAGGCCCGGCGGACTTCTCAGAGCGGCTACCGGCGGAAGCTGACGAACTTGTGACCCAGGAAGGTCAGCACGGCGACGACCGCCACGGCGATGATCTGGGCGAGCAGCGGGGGCAGCCCGGCCAGCTCGACGAGGGCGGGCGTCGCGACGATACCGGCGATGAACCCGCCGGACCAGACGCCGGCGAACCGTGCGAGATCGGACTGCCAGCGCCCGGTCGAGCGGAAGATCACCTTGCGGTAGACCGGGAAAGCCACCGAGAAGGTGATCACCTGGTCGATCAGGATGGCGATCATGTAGGGAGTCCCGGTCGCCAGCAGCGCCGCCAGCAGGACCAGGTAGCCCAGCGCCGTCGCACCGCCCACGACGAGGTACCGGATCTCCTCTCGGCCCAGGGCGCTGCGTGCCAGCCCGGTCAGCCGCCGGTACGCCGACAGACCCGGGGGCGGCTCAGCTGGTGCGGGCGGTGCGGGCGGTGCGGGCGGTGCGGGCGGTGCGGGCGGTGCGGGCGATGCGGGTGGCACAGGCGGCACGTCTCGCTCGGCTCCCGACTCAGGCACCCGCCCAGCGTAGGTGATCGTTCCGGAGCTGCCCGAGTTGTAGCCTGAGCGACATGCAGCCACCGTTGATCCCCTACTCCAGGCCGTACCGCGCTCCTCACGAGCTCGAGTACCTGGAGCAGGTCCTGCACAGCGGCCATACGCACGGGGACGGGCCGTTCACCCGCCGCGCGGGCGAGCTGCTGACCGGTCTCACCGGAAGCGACTCCGTCCTGCTGACCGGGTCTGGCACGCACGCCCTGGAGCTCGCCAGCTGGCTGCTGGAGCTGGCACCGGGCGACGAGGTGATCGTGCCGAGCTTCACCTTCTCGACCACCGCGGCCTCGGTCGTGATGACCGGCGCGACACCGGTGTTCGTCGACATCGACCCGGCGACCGGCAGTCTGGACATCGACGCAGCCGAGGCCGCGCTGACCGAACACACCCGCGCCGTCTACGTCGTGCACTACGGCGGCGTCGCACCCGAGATGAGCCGTCTTACCGCGATGGCCTGGCGGGCCGGCGTCCGGATCGTGGAGGACAACGCCCACGGCCTCGGTGGCCTGTGGGGTGGCCGCCCGCTCGGCAGCTTCGGCACCCTTGCTGCGCAGAGCTTTCACGCGACCAAGAACGTCCAGTGCGGTGAGGGCGGGGCGTTGCTCATCAACGATCCGTCGCTGCGGGCCCGGGCCGAGGTCCTGCGCGAGAAGGGGACCGACCGGTCGAGGTTCCTGCGCGGCGAGGTCGACAAGTACAGCTGGATCGACCGGGGGTCGAGCTACCTGCCGAGCGAGCTCACCGTCGCCGTGCTGACTGCCCAGCTCGAGGTCTTCGACGACATCCAGGCACAGCGCCACGCGATCTGGGACACCTACTCGACCGAGCTGACGGCGTGGGCCGCGCAGACCGGTGTCGCGCTCATGTCCCCGCCCGCCCAGGCGGACCACCCGGCACACGTCTTCTACCTGCTGACGCCGGACGCCGGCAGCCGTCGGGCCATGCTGGACCACCTGCACCTGGCGGGGATCGGGGCGACGTTCCACTACATCCCGCTGCACTCGAGCGTGGCCGGGCGGCGGTTCGGGTACACCCCGAGCCCCTGCTCCGCGACCGACGACTTCGCGGCGCGCATCATCCGGCTCCCGCTGTGGCCGGGGATGACCGATGCCGAGGTGGACCGGGTCCTCAGCGCCGTGCACACCTTCGAGCCAGCACTGGTCTGATGTCCTGGGACCAGCTGCTCGAACCGGGCATCGCCGTGCGCGACAGCCCCGCTGAGACCGACCGGTTCGGGTGCTCGATGCAGCGGGTGACGATCGGGCCGGGCCCGGTCGAGCCCGCTCGCCTGCTGGCCCTGATCGAGGATCTCACCGCGGACGTGCTCGTCGTCCGGTATGACGCCGCCCGGCTCGAGCTGGCCGGCACCTTCGCCCGCTCACGGCGCGCAGTGGTCCCGGCCGGGACGCTGACGTACTGGGAGAAGCCGGTGTCCGTGAGCGCGCCCCCGGCACCCTCGCCGCTGCGGGTGTTCCCCGCGGACCGCCTTGACCCCGCAGCGGCGCCGGGCCACGAGAGGGTCGCCGCGATCGTCCGCGAGATCGTCCGTACGTCTTTTCAGGGCTACGGGAACCACTACACGGCCAATCCGCTGCTGGACCCCGCCGCGGCACTGGCCGGCTACCAGGAGTGGGCCCTGCGGTCTCTGAGCGACGACCCTGGCAACGTTCTCGTGATGACAGACCAGGACCAGCCGATCGGGATGGCCACCCTCGAGCCAGGGGCTGACGGTCAGCATCTGGAGATCCTGCTGGCCGGGCTCGTCCCGTCAGCCCAGGGCAAGCGGCTGTACGGGTCTCTGCTGGATGCCTGCGAGCAGGTGGCTGCAGCACGGGGCGCCAGCGGGCTGATGATCTCCACGCAGGTGCACAACGTGCGCGTCCAGCGTGCCTGGGTCCGGCAGGGACTGCGCCCGTTCGCCGCCATCGAGACAGTGCACCTGATCGGCCGCGAAGTCCTCCTGGCTTCCCACCAAAAGGATGGCTAAGTTGGCGCAGGTGACCGGAAGCCTCGATACCCTCGCCCGGCAGGGCTGGACCCCCCCAGCAGCAGACCACAACGGCGTGCGGGTCTGCACCGCCTCGGACGGCTCGGTGATCTCCTATCCCGAGGGCGGTCTTGACGTGCTGGGCCTCGACGGCGGCCAGGGGTTCTGGTTCGACCATCGGTTCGACGTGGTGCTCGACCTGCTCAGACAGAGAGGCGTCACCGGTCTCTGGGACGTCGGCGCCGGCACCGGGTCGATGGCTGTCCGGCTGTCCCAGGCAGGCCTGGACGTGGTCGCCGTGGAGCCCCTGAAAGGCGGCGCGGAGGCGTCAGCCCGGCAGGGCCTCACCTCATTCTGCGGGACTCTGCAGGACCTGCGGCTGCCTGACGGCGCCCTGGCCGCGATCGGGGTCTTCGACGTGCTCGAGCACCTCGAGGATCCCGGGCTGCTGCTGGCCGAGATCCATCGGGTCCTGGCCCCCGGCGGGATCCTGGTGGTCACCGTCCCCGCGCTGCAGTGGCTCTGGGGCGATGAGGACGACGTGGCCGGGCACTACCGCCGGTACCGCCGGCGGGGTCTGGCCGAGGCGGTCAGCACCGCCGCGTTCGAGCCTCTGGCCAGCCAGTACCTGTTCGCGTCGCTGGTTCCGGTGGCAGCGCTGCTGCGGGCCCTCCCCTACCGCCTGGGGCGACGGAAGTCCGAGGCCGCCGTGCTGGGCAAGATGAAGCAGCAGCTGAACACCCCGGCGTCGGTGGACCGCGCGATGCGCTGGCTCATGCGGGCCGAGACGAAGGTCGCCGGGACCTTCCCGCTGCCCACCGGGCTGAGTATCGCGGCGACCTTCAGGCGGGTCGACCTTCCGGTGAACAGCTAGGTCCGGATGCCAGCCAGAGCCGGGAGACCAGCCGGATCCAGGCGGGTCGCGGAGATCTGCCGGTCACTCAGATCGGCTAGCCCGACGCCGCGGACTTCTTCAGCCGCCAGATGGTCAGCGCCCGTTGAGGGTCGGCCGAGTCCCTTCTGGCGACGACGGTGAAGTCCGCCGGGAAGCTGATCCCGCACCGGGCGAGGCTGGAGGTCAGATGGGTGTTGGCGTACCTGTGGATGGTGGCGAACTTGCCTGTGCCCAGATCGCGCTGAAGCACGAACAGGTCAGCCGGCGGATTCTTCGCACAGGCAGTCGTCAGCGAGTCGTAGGGGCCCTGCGACATCGTGCCGGTCCAGGGGCTGGCATAGCCACTGTGGTTGAACACGAAGAGATCCCCTGGCAGACCGCTCGACGTCGCCGGCACACCGTCCGCGCCAAGGGACCTGCCAGCAGCCGAGACCCAGTCGACATACGCCGCATCGGCCTTGGTCAGCAGGATCCCGCGCAGCTCCGGGACCGAGGTCGACGTCGTCTGGGACAGCAGCGGCTCGTTCCGGTACGGCTTGGCGATATCGGCCTTGACCGCCACGGCAGAGAGCAGGAGCACGACGCAGGCGACCAGTGCCGGGAGGCTGCGAGCGCTGCTGCGGAGCAGGGTTGCCCGCTGGGTCAGCAACGCGAGAGCGGTCCCCAGCAGCACCGACCAGAGAGTCGCCGAAAAAACGAGCTGACCGGTCAGCGGGTTGTTCGTCCCGGTGGCGCTGATGATCGGGGCGGACACCACCGCAGCCCCCGCGAAGGCGACCGACAGCGACCGGCCGGCCGCCGAACCGCGCAGCGTCGCCCCCTGAGATCCAAGAGCTGCCAGACCGATGAGTCCGGCCGCCCCGGTGAAGACCACCAGCTCACCGAAGTACGTCCAGTTGCTGACCTTCGGAAGGGAGATCAGGGCGATCACCAGAAGTGCGCCGAAGATCCAGGCGAGCCGGTCAAGGTCCCGGCTGCCGGCGCTGGGCCCCTCCGGCCTGGCAGGACGGCTGAACGTCGCCATCGTGAGCGCAAAGATGACCAGCACCGGAAGCAGTCCCCGCCAGGTGCCCTGCAGGGACTCCCAATAGCCCCACAGGATCACCGGCATCGGATGTCCGAAGGACGCCTGGGCCGACGGGTCAAAGACGAGCGCGAACGCCCGCCTCAGGTAAGACATGGTTGGCGCTCCCGACGCCCACAGCACCAGGAGCGCTGCCAACGCCCCGGCCCCCGCGCAGCCCAGCCGTTTCCACCAGCGCAGGCTCGGGTTGGGGAAGGCGGCAGCGACCGCGAGCACCATCGCGAACGCCATCGCCGAGGTCACCTTCGCGTACAGCAGCAGGATCAGGATGGCGCCCAGTCCTGCCCAGATGAGCCAGAGCGCCCGTGAGGCTCCCTTGTCACGCACGGCGGACGCGCCAGCGGCGAGCGAGACAACGATGAGCCCGACACCGAGCTGGGAGAACCAGGACGTGAGCTCGTTGTAGCCCGGGTACCGCGGCGCATAGCTCCAGGCCAGGAAGGTGCCGGCCTGCCCGAGCAGGAGGATCAGCGCCCAGCCGGATCGCGGGATGCTGAGCCCCAGCCGTCGGGTGACGGTCCGCACGCACCAGAGCAGCGCAACGCTGAGCAGGACGTAGCCGCCCAGACGCACGAGCCGCATCACCAGGACGCTCTCGCCGGTCAGCACATAGAGCGGGTGTAGCAGGTGCTGGAACCCCAGCGGCACGTCGACCGCGATCCGGTTGCTCGCGATCAGCGAGTAGCC
>JBBRZQ010000117.1:0-14428 GCA_038236535.1 Actinomycetales bacterium | reverse complement strand
GAGTGGCGGACGCCGTACTTGTTGTCGAACTTGGACTTGGTGACCGAGTCGTTGACGTTGATCGCCGGGAAGAGCAGGCGCCCGGCCTTCTGCATCTCGTAGAGACGGTGCACGCCGGTGGTGGTCTCCTCGGTGACGCCCTTGATGCCGGCGGCAACGGTGGTCCACTTCTGGGGGTCAGCGGCCATCGTGGTGCGGACCGTCTCGAGGACGACCTGCCAGTCCTCGGGGTCGTCCTCGGCCGCCGTGGGAACGACACCGGCGGCCTCCCAGTCCACCCCGTTGTGGATCAGCAGGGTGGCGTCGCCGCCGTCGTCCAGAATCATGTTGGGGCCGGTCGACCCGGCGAAGTCAGCCGGCCAGGTCAGGATCTGCTCGGTGCACCACCAGTACTCCGGCAGCGTCTCGTCCTTCCAGGCGAACACCGGCACCCCCTGCGGATCCTGGGGGGTGCCGTGCGGTCCGACGACCGCGGCCGCAGCAGCCTCGTCCTGGGTCGAGTAGATGTTGCAGGAGGCCCAGCGAACCTCGGCGCCGAGCGCGGTGAGGGTCTCGATGAGAACGGCGGTCTGCACGGTCATGTGCAGCGAGCCGGCGATGCGGGCACCGGTCAGGGGTTTGCTGGTGCCGAACTCTTCGCGTAGAGCCATCAGGCCGGGCATCTCGTGCTCGGCCAGGCGTAGCTGGTGACGGCCGGCCTCGGCGAGGCCCAGGTCGCGAACCTTGTAGTCGAAAGGCATAGGAAAGTACTCCCTGTTCATTGACTGTGAGTCATGGTTGGCTGACCCGGCGTAGCCCAGCTGGGCGCATCGTGGGTCATCACCCACGCCGGCAGTGTCCCTAGTGTAGAACGAAAGACCCGGAGGTAGCGATGACCGCTCGTCCCCAAGCCCAGCCGGCGCCGGCCAGTGGCACGGCATACCGGGTCTGTCCGCTGTGCGAGGCCACCTGCGGGCTGGAGCTGACCCTGTCCGGGGACACGGTCAGCGCGGTGCGAGGCGATCGCCAGGACGTGTTCAGCCAGGGGTTCATCTGTCCGAAGGGGGCGGCGTTCGACCGCCTCGACAACGATCCCGACCGCCTGCGACGGCCGATGGTCCGCGACGGCGAGCAGTGGCGTGAGGTGGGCTGGGACGAGGCGTTCGCCGTGGCCTCGGCCGGGCTGGGCGCGGTGGTCACCGCGGGGGGACGGCAGGCGGTCGGGATCTACCTGGGGAACCCGAACGTGCACACCCTCGCCGGCGGGCTGTACGCCTCGGGGCTGGCCCGGGCGCTGGGCTCGCCGAACATCTTCTCGGCCTCGACCGTCGACCAGATGCCCAAGCACGTGTCCTGCGGGCTGATGTTCGGCGACCCGCTGGCCATCCCGGTGCCCGACCTGGACCGCACCGGGTTCCTGCTGATGCTGGGCGCAAACCCGCTGGAGTCCAACGGTTCGCTGGCCACGGCCGCGGACTGGCCGGGCCGGCTCAAGGCCCTGAGAGCCCGGGGCGGCCGTCTGGTCGTGGTGGACCCGCGGACCACCCGGACGGCGGAGGTCGCCGACACGCATCTGGCGATCCGGCCGGGCACCGACGCCTATCTGCTGGCCGCCCTCGCCCTGGAGATCGTCAGCTCGGGCGGGCTGGGCACCGGCGGCCCCGGCGCCCTGGGCGAGCTCGCCGGCCGGGTGTCCGGGCTGGACGAGCTGCCCGGGATGCTCGCCGGCTTCACCCCCGACGTCGCAGCCCTGGTCTGCGGCATCCCGGCCACCGCGATCAGCGCGCTCGCCCGGGACCTCGCGGCGGCGCCGACGGCCGCGGTGTACGGGCGGATCGGCACCTCGGTGACCGAGTTCGGCACCCTCGCCTCCTGGCTCGTCGATGTCCTGAACGTGCTGACCGGCAACCTCGACCGGGCCGGCGGCGCGATGTTCCCGCTGGCGCCGCGCCGCCGTCCGGGCACCGGCACGGGACGCGGCTTCAAGCTCGGCCGGTGGTCCAGCCGGGTGCGAAAAGCGCCGGAGGTCAAGGGCGAGCTGCCGGTCGCCGTGATGGCCGAGGAGATGTCAACGCCCGGCGACGGGCAGATTCGCGCCATGATCACGGTCGCCGGCAACCCGGTGCTGTCCACCCCCGACGGCGCAGCGCTGGACGCGGCCCTGGCCGGTCTCGAGTTCATGGTCGCGGTCGACCCGTACCTCAACGAGACGACCCGGCACGCCAAGGTGATCCTGCCGCCACCACCGCCGAGCCGCTCTGCCCATTTCGACATCGCGTTCGCCGACCTGGCCATCCGCAACACCGCCAGGTTCAGCCCGCCCAGCCTGCCGTTGGCCGACGACGACTGCGACGAGCCGACGATCCTGCGGCGGCTGACGCTGATCGCGCTGGGTCAGCCGGACGCCCCGGACCGGCTGGTCGACGACCAGTGGATCGCGGAGACTCTCGGGAAGTCGGTTCAGGACCCGGAATCCCCCGTGTACCAGCGCGATCCCGGCGAGCTTCGGGCACTGCTGACCGGCTCGGACAGCACCGAGCAGCGGCTGGACGTGCTGCTGCGGCTCGGCGCCTACGGCGACGGGTTCGGCGCCACGCCCGGCGGGCTGAGCCTGCGCGCCCTGGTCGAGGCACCGCACGGGATTGACCTGGGGCCGTTGCAGCCGCGCCTGCCCGAAGTCCTCAAGACCCCGTCGGGCCGGATAGAGCTGGCACCAAAGGAGATTCGTCAGGACCTCGGGCGGCTGCGGGCCGGCATCGACGTGCGCCGCGCCGGCCTGGTGCTGATCGGCCGGCGCCACCTGAGGTCCAACAACAGCTGGATGCACAACCTGAGCGTGCTCAGCTCGGGCAGCAACACCTGCACTCTGCAGGTGCATCCCGACACCGCGAGCGAGCTCGGGCTGACCGATGGCGCCGACGCCCTGGTCGCCAGCCGCGTCGGGGAGGTCACCGTCCCGGTCGAGGTGACGGACCGGATACGAGCCGGGGTTGTCAGTCTGCCGCACGGCTGGGGTCACTCGCTGCCGGGCACCCGTGGCACGGTGGCTGCGGCCAGGCCTGGCATCAACAGCAACCTGCTGACCGACCCGATGGCACTGGACCCGCTCTCGGGCACCTCGGTGCTGAACGGCATACCGGTGCAGGTGACCCCCGCCCCGGGATGAGCCGGGTCTTTGTCGGCCAGTCCCCGCCCTCTACCACCCCGGTGCCACGCTGACTTCGCAGACCGCTCGTCGCGCTCGAACTGCACCAGTCGGGGTATCGCAGCCAGCACGGCGAGCGGACTGTATCCGCTAAGGACCGGGCAGGAGAGGACCATCGCCGGGGCCAGCAGCCAGGCACGCCCCGTCCTGGCAGCCCAGATGACGATCCCCCGAGGGCCACCACCAGTCGCGGGGCGGCTGTGCCGCCATCCTGCCCTGCCGAGTGCGACAGAAAATGGAGCCAGGCCAGCCACTGCGACGGAGCAATGGCGACTGAGACCGCGACTATCAGCCCGGTGACGCCCACCGCCCAAAGGACTGACCACCACTCCCGGCGGACGACGAACCAGAAGCCCACAACGCTGGGCGCGATCTTTGTCAGAGCCGGAAGGGCGAGAGCTCCCGGTGCGCGTCCGAGGCTGACAACCAGCGCTGCAGCAAGAAAGAAGTACACGTTGCCGAGCAGAATCTCGCTGATGAAGAAGGGGCGATCGTCAGTCCGTGCCGCCATCCCAGAGGAGCCAGGAGCCAGACAAGGACAGCCATTTGAGCGGCTGCCCAGACAGTCTGGAACGCTGCCCACGGGAGTTGCCCGAGAGGCCAGATCGCCTGCGCAAATGCGGGTGAGTACAGGAAGGCGCCACCGTAACCTGGCGGTTGCGTGTACCACGTCTCCGGGAAACGGACGGCCATCCAGTACGCATGCGCATCGGCACCGATCTGGCCGGCTCGCGCGTAGCCACGGTCTGCAATACCAGAAAGAGAATCGCCCCGGGTGTGAGGGCGACCCAGAAAGCGCGCGTGGAATTCTTACGTCGCTCCGAGGTCGCCATCGTCGGGCCTGTCAAGGTCGAGTTCCTCCTTCCTGACGGTGAACCTGCCGGCTGGCTCACTGGCTCGGCCTCACCCATCTGAGTCTGCTGAGATCAGAACCCTCACGATCAACGGTAGGAGGGCTGCGGCGCTTGGCCCGGTGAATCGAACAAGTCCGACCAAGTGGACTACCGGCCCCGCAACCTGCTACCCCTGAGCCGGGACTGTCTGAGCTGACCTGGCAGACCGCTCGTGGCGCTCGAACTGCCGCAGGCGGGGTATGGCGGCCAGCACCGCGAGCGGACCGTACCCACCCAGGACAGGGCAGGCGAGGACCATGGCGGGTGCCAGCAACCAGGCGCGTCCAGTCTTTGCCGCCCAGACAACGATCCCGAGAGCGGAGGCGAGACGCAGGGAGGCCGTGACGCCGCGCTGCCCTGCCGAATGAGCCAGGAAGTGGACCCAGGCCACCCACGCCGCCGGAGCAATGGCGAACGAGACCGCGAAGACGAGACCGGTGACGCCAGCCACCCACAGCACCGCGCGCCACTGCCGACGGACAACAAACCAGACTCCCACGACCGCCGGCGCGACCTTCGTCAGTATCGGGAGTACAAGAGCGCCAGGTGCGCGTCCGAGACTGACGACGAGCGCTCCCGCAAAGAAGACGTACACGTTTCCGAGCAGCAGCTCGGTCATGAAGAAAGGGGCCAGCGTCAGCCCGCGTCGCCATCCCAGGGGCGCGAGGAGCCACCTCAGAACTCCCACCTGGCCAGCCATCCAGACGACACGAAAGACCGGCCACGGGAGCTGCCCGAGCGGCCACAACGCCTGCGCAAAAGCGGGCGAGTAGAGGAAAGCATCACGGTACCCGGGTGGTTGCGTGTACCACATCTCCGGAAAGCGGGCGGCCACCCAATAGGCATGCGAGTCCGCACCGATCAAGCCACCTCGTGCGTAGCCGAAGGTCTGCATCGCCATGAAGAGAATCGCGCCGGGTATGACGGCGACCCAGAAGGCGCGTCCAAGCGTCTCGCGCCGGTCTGGGGTCAGCACTTCCGTCAGGAACGTCCGGACGGTCGACGACTTCGGGCCGCTGCTTCCCGGAGGGGGTGCCAGGGCGAACCCCGGGCCGCGGTCGCGGTGCTCTGCCAGCGGACCTTGGGTCAGCGACGATGGATCTGCTGACCCGCTGTGAGGCGCGTCCACACCCATCGGCATCTCCTGATCGTTGACCCTCACCAGCAACGGTAGGAGCGGCAGAGCTGTTCGGTCTGAGGATTCATGGGAATGCGACCGAACGGACTACCTCGACAGGTCCCGGCCCTGCTGATCAGGCAACCCACCAGCGGGCAGTGCCCACCGGCCTGCGTCGTTGCCTGGCCCAGCTGTCAGGCCGTGCTCAGTCTGTCGTGGTCTGCCATTCCACCGGGTCGGAGGCGCCACGGTCGATGTCCGGCTCGAGGTAGATCACCAGCTGCAGCCCGGGCACGGACTCGCGGGCTCTCTGCTCGGCCTCGTCGATCGCTGCCGATACCTGGTAGGCGAAGTCCGCCCGGCCCACCGCCAGCTTGGCGCAGACCAGCAGCTCCTCCGGCCCGAGGTGCAGGGTTCGCAGGTGGATCACCCGGTCGACCGCCGAGTCCGGGCCCCCCTCAAGGGCTGCCTCGATAGCCCGGACGTGCTCGACGGTGGCCGACTCACCGATCAGCAGGGACTTCATCTCGATGGCGAGAACGATCGCGACGAGCACCAGGAGGGTGCCGATCATGGCGGTGCCGACGGCGTCCCAGATCCCGTTCCCGGTGACCAGGGTCATGCTCACCCCGAACATGGCGAAGGCCAGGCCGATCAGGGCGGCGAAGTCCTCCAGCAGGATGACCGGCAGCTCGGGTGCCTTCGACGTGCGGATGAAGCCGACCCAGGAGAGGTCACCCCGAACGTGGTTGCTCTCGCGGATGGCGGTGCGGAAGGAGAACCCCTCCAGCACCATGGCGACGAGCAGGACGGCGATCGGAACCCACCACCACCGGCCGGTGATCGGCTCGGGGTGCTGGAACTTGTGAAATGCCTCGTAGAGCGCGAAGAGCCCGCCGACGCTGAAGAGCACCACCGAGACGATGAAGGCGTAGACGTAGCGCGCGCGGCCGTAGCCGAACGGATGCAGCGCGGTGGCCGCGTGCTGACTGCGCCGGCCCCCGAACAGCAGCAGCACCTGGTTGCCCGAGTCGGCCACCGAGTGCACCGACTCAGCCAGCATCGAGCTCGATCCGGTGAGCAGGAAGGCGGTGAACTTCGTGATCGCGATCCCCACGTTGGCCGCCAGGGCCGCCAGAATCGCCGTGTTCCCACCCTCAACAGACATGCAGGTCAGCCTAGTCCGCGTCCAGCCCGAGGCCGAGCAGGGCGTTCTCCACCACCTCGCTGAGCGCCGGATGGATCCAGTACTGCCCCCGGGCCACCTCCGAGGCGGTCTGCCCGAAGGACATCGCCTGGATCAGCGGCTGGATCAGGGTGGAGGCCTGGTGGCCGATCAGATGCGCGCCCAGCAGCTCGCCGGTGGCCGGGTCGGCGATCACCTTGCAGACCCCTGTGGTGTCCTCCATCGCCCAGCCGTAGGCCGTGCCGCCATACGCCTGGGACTTCTTGACGTAGCGGCGGCCCTGGGCGCTGAGCTGCTCCTCGGTGAGCCCGACGCTGGCGATCTGCGGCGAGCTGAAGACCGCCGAGGGGACGTAGCGCTCCTGGAAGCTCCACAGGTCGCCGGGATGGGCCAGGTTGTGCGCGACCACCCGGGCCTCATGGTTGGCCACGTGCTTGAGCTGGTGCAGGCTCGAGACGTCCCCCAGCGCCCAGACGCCGTCGACGTTGGTGCGCCCGTGCGCGTCGACGGTCACCCCGCCGTCCTGGTGGGTGGCGACGCCGGCCACGTCCAGGCCCAGGTTCGCCGTGGTGGGCGCCCGCCCGGTGGCCACCAGCAGGACGTCGCCGGTCAGCTGGCTGCCGTCCGCGAAGCCAAGCCGGACCTCGCTCTCGTCCCCGCTGAGCCTGGTCAGCTCGGAGTTGAGCCGGATGTCCCACTGCTGCCGGGCGATCGCGGTGAAGCGCTCTGATATCTCCGTGTCCAGCTGGCGAAGCAGCGCGTTCTTGCGGGCCACGATCGTGACCCTGCTGCCCAGCGCCGAGAACACGTGCGCGAACTCGGCTGCGATGAAACCGGATCCGAGGATGATCAGGTGCTCCGGCAGCATGTCCAGACGCATCACGGTGTCTGAGGTGTGGAACGGCACCCCCGACTGGCTGACCAGGCCGGGCACCGTCGGGTGGGCGCCGGTGGCGATCACGATCTGGTCGGCGGTGATCTCTAAGCTGCCGGACTGGTCGGCCAGGTCGATCCTCAGGCGTCTGGGGCCGACGAAGGTGGCGTGGCCGAGGAACGCCGTCGTGTTCGGGCCGTTGACCCGGTAGTCCCGGCCGCCCGCCGAGATCGGGTCGATCCGGCCGAAGACCCGGTCGCGGATGTCCTGCCAGCGAACCCCGTCCAGGGTGGCATCGATGCCGTACCTGGCCGCGTGGGTGACGGTGTGCGCAATGTCGGCGGCGTAGACGTACATCTTGGTGGGGATGCAGCCCACGTTCAGGCAGGTGCCACCGAACGCCCCGGACTCAATGACCGCGACGTGCTTGCCGTCGAAGTCCGGGGAGACCAGGGAGTTCCCTGAGCCGGTGCCGATGACGGCCAGATCGAAGTGGTCCACCCCAGAAGGTTAGCGGCGGGTACGGTCGCGGAGGTCGGCCACGTGGGCGGAGACGGCCGGGTCGAGACCCAGGCCGATCGCCAGGTAGGTCGCGGCAAAGTCCGTCTGGGCGATCTGACCGGCCAGCCGGACCAGCGGATGGCCGGGCTCGGCCACCACGGTCGCGACCCGGACACCAGCGTCGTAGGCAGTCTGCAGGACGGCATCGGTCAGCGCCTCGGCGTCCGCCCGATCCCGGGTCAGCGACGCCGGAAGGGCATCGCGCAGCAGGAGCAGACCGAGACGCGGCTGGGCCGGACCGTCCAGGAACGGATCCGCGAAGATGTCCGACGCCGACGGACGAACCCCGGCCCCGTGACCCCCGCCGGCCGTGAACGGCCCGTCGAAGCAGGCCACGATCTGGGAGGCGGCATCAGGCAGCTCCCCCGAGGTGGCCGGGATACGGGCTGTCCGGGCCAGCATCGAGGCAGCCCGGCCAGCTGCCACGCCGTTGAGCGGCCCGTCGCCCAGGACCACGGGAATGGTCTCGGCCAGGCTCAGCGCCAGGATCTTGGCCGGGTTGACGAAGGACTCCGAGCGCGGGCGGCAGGCCTCTGCGTGCAGATCCAGCCTGTCGGCCGTATCGGACAGGACCGACTCGCCGGCCTCGATCAGGCCGAGCTCACCGGCCGCCAGGATCACCGGTGTCAGCAGCGACCACAGGGCGGTCCGCGATGACGTCCGGCCGCGCCCCACGTCGATATGCACGCCCCGGGCCCGGGCACACACCTCTGCCAGCGGGGAGTCGGCTGCCCCGATGGTGAGCAGTGAGGCTCCGCGCCGGGCGGCCTCGGCGGCCACTGCCAGCGGTCCCGGCGCCCGTCCGGACAGGGACACCGCCACCACCAGATCGAGCGATCCGATCCAGCCCGGCAGGGGCAGGTTGCGCCGGACGGTCACCGGGACCGGAGACCCGGGCTCGGCCAGCAGCTCCAGCACGTCGGCCACGACGGCCGAACCGCCCAGCGAGGCCACCAGCACGGACCGCGGACGCTCGCCGCCACCCACCCGTTCGATGCCGGCCTCACGTGACAAGGTCACCGCCTGGCGAACCTGGGCCCCGGCCGTGGCCAGGGCCATCAGCGTCCCCTGGGTGTCACGCTCGGTGATGTAGTCAGGATCGTTCAGCAGCGCTTCGTCGATCAGGGATGCCATCGCCAGACCACCAAGTCAGTTCGCGAGCGAGCGGGACTCGTCGACCAGGAGCACCGGGATACCGTCCTCGACGCGAAACGCCAGGCGGCACAGGGCATTCGTGCAGTGCAGCTCCGGGCCGTCCGGGCCAGAGCCGTCGGTCAGCGTGGACCGGCACTGCGGGCAGCGCAGGATCTCTCGCAGCCACGGCTCGAGCCTGGGAGCCGCCGGCCGGGAGGCACCAGCCGGGTCAGTGGCGGCCACCGGGTCGCCAGCCTCCGTCCCGGCCACCCGGGTCGCCGGGACCGGCTGCCCGGTCTGGCCGGGCGCGGCCTCTGCCCGGATGATCGCCAGCACCTCATCGCGGACCCGCTGCATCGTCGGCTCGTCAGCAGCCTCGACATTGAGCCGCAGCAGCGGCTCGGTGTTGCTGGCTCGCAGGTTGAACCACCACATCGGCTCCCCCCCGTGGGTCACCGTCATACCGTCAAGCTCGTCGAAAGCCACCTCCCCGCCGGTCTCGCTCCGCCACGCCTGAGCCCAGGTCCGGACCCGCGCGGTGGCAGCCGGCGCATCGGCCACGGTCGAGTTGATCTCCCCGGAGGCGACATACCGGCTGAACTCCGCGACCAGCTCGGACAGCGGCCGGGACTGCTCCCCCAGAGCGGCCAGGACGTGCATCGCGGCGAGCATCCCGGTGTCGGCGAACCAGAAGTCCCGGAAGTAGTAGTGGGCCGAGTGCTCGCCGCCGAAGACCGCCTGAACGCGCGCCATCTCGCCCTTGATGAAGGAGTGCCCGACCCGGGTCCGGACCGCGGTGGCCCCGGCAGCGGTGATCAGCTCGGGGACCGCAGCCGACGAGATCACGTTGTAGACGACCGTCGCGTCGCGACCCGCAGCGCGCTCCTTGGCGACCTCACGGGTGCCCACCAGCGCGGTGATCACCGACGGGCTGACCGGCTCGCCCCGCTCGTCCACCACGAAGCAGCGATCGGCGTCACCGTCGAAGGCCAGCCCGAGGTCTGCGCCGTGAGCAGTCACAGCAGCCTGGAGGTCAACCAGGTTCTTGGGGTCAAGCGGGTTGGCCTCGTGGTTCGGGAACGTCCCGTCGAGCTCGAAGTACAGGGGTATGACGGTCAGCGGCAGGGCGGGCAGCCCAGACCCGGTGCCCAGCACGGCCGGCACGGTGTGACCACCCATCCCGTTGCCGGCATCGACCACCACGGTCAGCGGCCGCCCCCCGGCCAGGTCGACCAGGCCGCGCAGGAAGGTCGCGTAGTCGGCGAGGACGTCTCGCTCGCTGATGGACCCGGCCGCCTCACCGGCAGCAGGCTGAGCGCCCGCGGCCGGCCCGTCAGGGTCCTGGCCGGAGTCGAGCAGCAACTGGGCCAGATCGCGGATCTCGCCGAGCCCGGTGTCCTGGCCCACGGGACGGGCAGCTGACCGGCAGAGCTTGATGCCGTTGTACCGCGCCGGGTTGTGGCTGGCGGTGAACATCGCGCCAGGGACCTCTAGCGCGCCGCTGGCGTAGTAGAGACCGTCGGTCGAGCACAGCCCGATCAGCGTGACGTCCAGCCCCCGGGAGGCCGCACCGGTGGCGAAGGACCGGGACAGGCTGGGTGACGACTCGCGCATGTCGTGTCCGACGACGATCGTGGTCGCACCGTCCGGCTGGGCGATCACCTGCGCGAAAGCCGAACCGATAGCGAAGGCGACCGCGTCGTTCAGCTGCTGCGGCACGAGGCCGCGCACGTCGTACGCCTTGATGAATTCCGAAAGTCTGGGAGCGCTCACGCGCAAAGCCTACCGATCGCGCAGGATGCGGAGGTGACCGCGGCGGCCTGTTTCGACAGTGCCGTTCATCTCAGCCTCAGGTCGCCGTCTCGTGGCGGCCACGGGGCCGGATCCGAGACGGGGCCGACCCGCTTCGCGGACCGCATCGGCCAGAGCCAGCAGGTCGTCCGGGGTGGGGCTCGGCTCGACGTACTCGGTCAGCAGCCGGATGACATCCCAGCCCCGGGGCGCGGTCAGACCCTTGGCATGAACCACGCACAGGTCGTAGGTGTGCGGCTCCGCGTAGGTAGCCAGCGGCCCCAGCACGGCAGTCTGCTCGGAGTAGACGTAGGTCAGCGTGGCCATGGCCCCCCCAGAGCAGGCGGTTCGGGAACACTGACGCGACAGACTCACCCGTGGACCCTATTCCCCGACACCGGCTTACGCCCCACACCACGCCGTAGACTGCCGCCATGACCTCCGGGAGCGCACCTTTTCGCCCTCTCCGGGACCGTCACGGCCGAGGCCCGCGCGGTCCCCTGGCCTGGCCCCCGGTGCCGGCCATGGCCACCCGGGCGCAACGCTTCGACGAGCTCGTCCTTGACGCCGCCAGCCGGATGGAGCGGCACGCCGGCCCGTCGCTGGGCGGCCTGGAGTTCGCCGTCGAGGACGTGCCACCGAGCGACCCCGCCCCGTGGGAGTCGTCCGAAGTGCCGCTGGGCCGGCTGTTCGCGGCCCAGGGAAAGATGCCGGCCCGGATCGTGGTCTACCGGCGGCCGGTCGAGACCAGGACGAACGACCCCCGTGAGCTCGCCGTCCTGGTCAACGACATCATCGTCGAGCAGGTCGCCGCCCTGCTGGGGGTCGACCCGCACGAGCTCGACCCCGGATACGACCAGGACGAGGGCTAGCCCCCTGCCCGGGCGGGCGTCGGCTGGTCAGCCAGCTGGCGCACGGGTGACGCGGTCGCGGTCAGCGTGAGGTCGGACAGCGGGGTCACGCTCAGCATGATCCCGGCGGCGTCGGCGACCGAGGACAGCACCGCGGCCCGGACCAGCCCGGTCAGCGGGGTGACCCAGACCGAGGTGGCGCCCGTCAATGACAGCGTGGACACCGAGTCTGCACGAACGGCAACAGTTCTCGTGGCTACCCGTCCACCAGGGTGCACGGTGGTCACCAGGACGGAGGCGGGCTTCCCGGTCGCCACGAGATCCAGCCGCTGGGTGAGGCCGCGGGCCCCGGCCGCCGGCAACGGCATGCCGCCCAACGCCCGGATCGGCAGCGAGGCAACCGGCCAGGCCAGGTCCGAGGCCGCGCCGGCCGCCTTGCGCCGGTCTACCATCACTGCGGCAACCACGGGGACGTCGGCGCGGACCTGAACGGCATAGGCGCCGGGCGCCAGCATGCTGAGATCGATGTCCTTCGTGCTGCCGCCGGCCACCCTGGTGACCCCACTGCCCGGCAGAGTCTTCGGACCGGCGGGGGTCAGCACCCGCGACTGGACCACTGCCTCGCCGTCCCCCGGCACGCCAACCCGCAGCGTCGCTCTCCCGTCGATCGAGACACCTGCGATGACCTGCTCGCGGGCCGGCGGCGCCAGGGATACGACGTCGTCGCCACCGCGCGGCACCACTCCGTCGAGCCAGCTGTCACTGAGCGTGGAGACCACCTTGCCGCCATATACGGTGACCTGGACCACCGGCGAGGGCTCGGACCTGGCGATGGCGTCGAGCAGGATCACCGTGCGCCCTTGCCCGGCGATGACCAGGCCCTTGGTGTCCGGCGACTCGATCCGACCGCTGGCTCCCAGGATGCCGAGATCGACGGTCACCGGGTTCGGCCCGGGGTTGGTCAGCACGATGTGCTCCAGACGGCCTGGCCCGCCGCCGCCGCCGACGAGCCAGGATGAGGCAGCAGCCGGAAGACAGGCAGCGGTGACCAGAGCCCGGCTGGTGCCGGCCCGTGTCCAGGACCACTGGGTCGCGGCTGTTCCCGGTGCCATCGCGCCCGTCCCGGAGACCAGGACAGATCGCGCTGTGGAGACCTGGCCCGAGACCACCTCGCCGCGGGCGGTGACCTGCCCGGCCCCTGCGCCGACTGGCGGGAGACCGCTGATGGTGAGTGATCCGCTGCCCCGGCCGTCAGAGCCCGGCGGCAGGGCCGATCGGGGGGCACTCGCGGCCCCGACCGAGACAGTCTGCGACGGCGAGCCCCGCAGTCCCTCGACGCCGAGGGCCTCGGGGCCCGGGCAGATCGCCCGGGCCAGGGTGACCGGGTCGGCTCGAGGCCTGGTCACCATGTCAGAAGCCGTCCCCCCGGCCAGGTTGACCGGGGCCGGCACGGAGGTGGCGCCAAGGATCAGCCCGGCACCGACAGCCACCAGCATGGCGGCCCTGACCGGCGCCAGCCCTGGCGGGAAGCCCCTCATGGCGTCCTCCGGGGGCGCGCTGAGCCGAACGGCGCGGCCAGGAAGAGCACCACCAGCAGCAGGCCCAGCTGGCCCCAGCGCCACCAGTGATGGGCCGGCACGAGGCTGATGCTGAGGTGGCCTGCGGTGGCAGGCACCCGGTACGTCGGCTGCTGGGCCCCGGCGACCGCGGCAAGGCGGCGCCCCTCGAAGAGCACCCGTGCATGTTGAGCCCATTGCACAGGCTCAGCGACGACCAGCCTGCGCCCGCCGGCCGGCGCCCCTGCTGCGGCAGGGCCGATGTCGACCTCGGTGCGAGCGTGGTCGCCGGTGACCGGGACCGACGCCAGGGGAACGCCTGCCTGATCCGCCAGACGCAGGCGTGACGATCCCGTCGTGCTCCCCGGCGGCAGGACCCGCCACAGGATCAGGCCGCCCTCGTTGCTGAGCCGGGTGATCCCCGCGGTGGCGTCCAGCTGGGTGACCAACGGCTCGGTCGCTCCGCCGTGGTACCCCACGAAGCCGACCGCCATGGCGGTCAGCGCGTTGCGGGCCGCATCAGGGGAGGCACCGTCAACGGTCCCGACGGTGCTCTTGACCGCGGCAGCCAGCATCGGGTCCGGTGCCCGCGCCGCCCCCGGAAGATCGCGGACCAACGGCCCTGGCTCTGCGCCAACCAGACGGTATCCGAGGATGCTGCCTTCCCTGGTCATCGCCAGCAGGCGGTTGCCCCAGGAGCCACGCGCCTGATCTGCGGCGACGGCAGGCGCGCCGGGGGCCTGCTGGCTCAGCGTCTCACCCGGTCCGCCCCAGGCCGCCATTGCCAGGCTGGCCATGACCCCGCCGACCGCTGACGCGACGACCAGGGACACCAGGACCTGGCGCCAGCCCGGGCGGGGCAGAGACAGCCGTCCCCGGCCCCGGCCAGGCGCGAACCCGGGGCCCCGTTCGGCGTAGTGGCTGAAAGCGCGCAGCGACGCGGCGATCAGCGCCAGGGCAGCGATGTCGAGCCCCGTGCCGGCCCACCCGGTGATCGACCCCCCGGCCCCCGGCAGATCCGCTGGAATCCGACCGATGACCACCAGCGGCGCCGCCTCGCCCAGAGCCAGTCCAGCCAGCGCCAGGACCGCGAGCACCGTCATGGCCGGCGACCCCGCCTCACGCCGTGACATGGCGATGAGACCCGCCAGCACGATCGGCGCTGACAGCAGCACGGGATAGGAACCCGGACCGCCGGGGTGCAGCAGCCCCAGCTGCCAGGGCGCGGCGGTCGCCCCGTGCCACACGGTCAGACCCGGCCCGGCCAGCAGGACCAGCGGG
>JBBRZQ010000116.1:0-14438 GCA_038236535.1 Actinomycetales bacterium | reverse complement strand
GGGATGAAGACCGACCGGAACTCCACGAGCAGCAGCAGCATGCTCAGTGCGACCACGAAGCCAATGAACCAGATCATCCGCGCCCCCAGCCTGTCGGCCAGGTCGACTGCGGTAGCGGTGGCACCGCCCACGTGGTTGACGCCCTCGGCCTGTGGGAGCACGTCGCTGCGCAGCCGGTGAACCAGGTCCTGGGTCGAGGCGTCCTGCGGTGAGCCGACCGGGACGACGTTGACGATTGCGGCGTCGCCGCTGGGGTTCAGGGTTGCGCTCGGGACGGCAGCAACTCCCGGGGTGGCCGTCAGGTCGGTGCGCAGCTGGTTCAGCCACGTCCTGGCCTGGGCTGGTGAGGCGGCGTGGGCGTAGTCGGCGGTGACCAGTAGTGGGCCGGTCCAGCCGGGCCCGAACTCGACGGCCACGATGTCGTAGGACCGGCGGGTCGGACTGTCATGGGGGGCGGAGCTGCCGTCGCTGGTGCCGAGCCGAATCGACAGCACCGGCATAGCCAGGATCAGCAACGCCAGGGTCGCGGCGAGCAGGTACGGCCACGGTCGGCGTTGGATGTGCCGGGTCCACCGGTGCCAACCGCTGATACGCCCACTTCCGTGGTCGAACCGCAGCCGGCGGATGCGGAAGCGGTCCAGCTTGCCGCCGAACACGGCGAGCAGCGCGGGCAGCAGCGTGATGGCGGCAAGCATGGTCGCGGCGACCGTGATCGCACTTGCCAGCCCCAGCGCCGAGACGAACGGGATGCCGATGAGGAACAGGCTCAACAGAGCCACGATCACGGTGGAGCCCGCCACTATGACCGACCGACCGGCCGTGGCCACGGCTATCGGGATCGACTGGGCCGGCTCGTGCCCGGTGAACATGCCTTCGCGGTGCCGGGTGACGATCAGCAGTGCGTAGTCGATGCCCACGCCGAGGCCGATCATCGCGGCGACGACCGGGGCTGCGGTTCCGATCGGGATCCAGGCTGACAGCAGCCCCACCGTGGACAGGCCAAAAGCAAGAGCGAAGATCGCGGTCAGGATGGGTACGACCATCGCGTAGAGCGAGCCGAAGGCAAGCAGCAGCACGATCATGGCGGCGATCAGGCCGACGACCTCGCTCCCGCTTGGCCCGGACTCGACCTGGGCGGCCGGACCCCCGAACTCCACCTGCGCGCCGGCGCCGCGAATGCCTGCCGCCGCGGCCTGGGCCGCAGCAACCGACGCAGGGGGAATGTCTTTGGCGGTTTGGTCAAAGACCACCGTGACGATGGCAGTGGTGCCGTCCTTGGACACGGTGGCACCAGGGCCGTAGGGCGACTGGACGGCGGCGACGTTTGGTCCGGTACGGATGTCGGCGAGTGCAGACTCCACCGCATCGCGGATCTGAGGAGCCTCGATGCCCTTCTTGGTGCGGATCACGATCTGCATCGGATCCCCTGACAGGTTGGGGAACCGCGCCTGCATCGTCGTGTGGGCGGCTTGTGAGTCGGTGCCGGACACCGTCAGGTCGTTGGCGAAGGAGCCCCCCGCCGTGCTCTTGGCGACCAACGCCAGCACGACCAGCAGCAACCAGCCAAGGATCACGACCCAGCGGTACCGAACCGAGAACCTGGCAACTGCTCGAAGCGGAGACCTGCCTGCTGGGACAAAGCCCATCTTGGGTCCGGTGCTCATGTCGTTGGCTTCCTTAGCTGTGGGTGGAACGGATGTATCTGCTATGGTTGACATCTGTCAATACATGAGTACAACACGTGTCTATTCACATGTCTAGTTCAGAAGAGGCCACGATGAGGACGGCGGGTCTAGGTTCGGCAGGGCGTTCGACCGGCCGGCGTCAGCAGACCAGAGATCTGGTCTTGGACGCCGCGCTGCGGTTATTCAGCGAGCACGGCTACCTCGGTGTCCGGGTTGAGGACATCGCCAAGGAGGCAGGCGTGTCCCGGGCCACCTTCTACAAGCACTTCGCGGAGCGGGAGCAGATCCTGGCTGAGTTGTTCGAGCGGCTTCTTGGCGCCGAATCCGAGAACGAGTCCGCTCCGCCCAATGATCTGACCGGCGCCGAGTCGGCCGAGCAGCAGGTCGTCGCGGTTGTCGAAGATGCGGTCCGACGGATGCTGGAAAAGGAACAGCTCGCCAGGTTCGTGTACAGCCTTCCGGTACGGCACAGCGCTTTGCTGCGCCCGGGGGCTCGCACCGCCCCCCCGGTATTCGCTCAGGTGACCCGGTTGCTCGAGCGGGCGGCGGAGCGCGGCGAGGTTCGCGGGGATCTGTCGGTCGCGCTGCTGGCGCGGCACGTCCTTGAGGCGATGGAGACCGCGATGCGTGACTGGGCGGAAGAGCGCGTCGATGACCCGGCGGGGCACGTTCGGTTGATGGTAGGGCTCGCCTTCCAGGGCGTGACGAAGCGATAACCCCTGACGTTCAACGGCCGAAGTGGCGCTAAATCGCCTGATCACACTCAGGCGGTCCCAGGACGTCATCCACCGCTGGATCAGCAATTCATCCAGCGCTGCAATTAGGGGTCTCCTCGCGCTAGCATCGGCATCATGCGAGCCATGATCGTCAAGGAGTTCCGCGAGCTGCGCCGCGACAAACGCACCCTGGGCATGCTGATCGGCATGCCGTTGCTTCTGCTGGTGATTTTCGGCTACGCGGCCAACTTCCAGGTCCTCAGCGTCAAGGCCGCGGTCGTCGGGCCGCAGGCCAGCCAGGTCGCCACGACCTTGCCGTCCTCGTTCTTCGACGTCACCGTGGCCAAACCGTTCCAGACCGAAGCCGATGCCCGTCAGCTGCTGCAGGACAACAAGGTCGACGTCGCCATCGTCACCGGCCAGCAGCCGGTGCTCGCCCTGGTCGACGGCTCGAACCTCTTTGCCGCGCAGGCGACTGTCTCGGTGCTCAACAAAGCCGGCGACAAGGTCAGCAGCCAGATCCTGTACAACCCCGACCTCAAGACCTCCTGGGTAATGATCCCGGCCATCATCGGGCTCATCCTCACGTTCATCGGCACCATCGTCACCAGCATCGGCATGGTGCGCGAGCGCGAGACCGGCACCCTGGAGCAGCTGGCCGTCATGCCGATCAAGCCGGCCACCGTGATCCTCGGCAAGATCTCGCCCTACTTCCTGGTGGCATCGATCGACATGGTCATCATCACGACGCTCGGCATGCTGCTGTTCGGCGTGCCCTTCAACGGCAACCCGTTCGTGTTCGTGCTCGGCGCCGGGCTGTTCCTGTTCGTGGTGCTCGGCCTGGGCGTCTTCATCTCGACGATCTCGCACACCACCGGCCAGGCGATTCAGACCGCGTTCATGTTCCTGCTGCCGCAGATCCTGTTGTCGGGCATGATCTTCCCGCTGGACGCGATGGCTGCGGGGGTCCGCTGGATCGGCTACCTGCTGCCGCTGACCTACTTCACAATGATCTCCCAGGGCGTGATGCTCCGTGGGGCGTCGCTGGCATCGTTGTGGCTGCCGTACGTCGTTCTCACGGTGATGGCCATCGTGGTGTTCAGCGGCGCTACGTTGCGGTTCCGCCGTGACCTTGCGCCGTCACGGCGGCGCCGTGACGGCGCGGCCGCAGCCGTCGAGCCCGCCGCGACGCCAGCGGGCGGCGAGGCAGGGAGCGCCTCATGACGTATGCCGTCCGGTCCGCCTCGGTGCGGTTCGGCGACACCCTCGCCCTGGACGACGTGACCCTGCTGGTCGAGCCGGGATCGGTCGTGGCCGTGGTGGGCGGCGACGGGGCGGGCAAGACCACGCTGCTGCGCGCCCTGGTGGGGGAGGTGCAGCTCGAGCGGGGCGGGGTCGAGGCCCCGCCGGCAACAGGAATCGGCTACCTGCCGGCCACCGTAGGAAGCTGGCTGTCGCTGTCGGTCAGGCAGAACATGGACTTCGTGGGCGGCATCTACGGCCTGTCGGGCAGGGACCTTTCGACCCGTCGCGACGAGCTGCTCGGGCGCGCCGACCTGCTGGACTCCGTCGACCGGCTGTCCTCAGAGCTGTCGGGCGGGATGCGCCGCAAGCTCGGCTTCTGCATGGCGATGCTGCACGACCCGCCGCTGCTGGTGCTCGACGAGCCCAGCACAGGCGTCGACCCAGTCAGCCGGGTCGACCTGTGGCGGCTGGTGTCCGAGGCCGCGGCTGCCGGCTCTGCCGTCGTCATGTCCACGACCTACCTCGACGAGGCCGAGCGGGCCGCCAGCCTGCTGGCTCTCGACGGCGGTCGGACGTTGGCCGGCGGCACGCTTCAGGAGGTGCTCGACTCGTTTAGCGGCGAGATCGCCCGTACGCCAACGCCGCGGCGGCGGGCCCAGGCCTGGCGCCGGGGACGCGAGTACCACGAGTACTGGCCCACCGGCACCGACGTGCCGGCCGATGCCGTGGCCGTCATACCGGACCTCGAGGACGTGGTCATCGCCTTGTCGCTGCTCCGGGGCCACGACCGGGAGCCGGCGTCATGACGGTCGCGGGGGCGAACGAGGTCCGTCTGGCAGTGCTGCTGCTGGCCGACCGGGTCAGCCGTACCTTCGGGGGTCTCACCGCGGTCGACGACGTCACGATGCGCGTTATGCCGGGGGAGGTCGTCGGTCTGCTCGGCGCCAACGGTGCCGGCAAGACCACGCTGATCCGGATGCTGCTCGGACTGATCGCGACCACCGACGGCGAGGTCGAGCTGCTCGGTGGTCCGCCCGACAGGGAGCGGCGGCGCCGCCTCGGCTATGTGCCGCAGGGCCGCGGGCTCTATGGCGACCTGACCGTCGTCGAGAACCTGGCGTTCAGCTCGCAGGCGTATGGGACTGCTCCGCCGGAGCTGCCCGAGGCGCTCCGCCCGGTCGCCGGCCGGCTCGTCGCGGAGCTTTCGCTGGGTCTGCAGCGGCAGCTCGCCTTCCTGGCCGCGCTCGCCCACGACCCCGAGGTCCTGGTCCTCGACGAGCCGACTTCCGGCGTCGACGCACTTGCCCGGGCTGCGCTGTGGGACACCATTCACGAGCAGGCCGAGAAGGGCGTCGGCGTGCTGGTGACAACGCACAACATGGCCGAGGCCGAGCAGTGTGACCGCCTGCTCCTCATGTCGCAGGCGCGCCTCGTCGCCCAGGGCAGCGAGGCCGACATCATCGGCTCCACCACCGCCGTCGCCATCCACACCAGCGACTGGGCGCGGGCGTTCGCGGTGCTCAACGAGGCCGGGCAGCCGGTGATGCTGGCCGGGCGCGACGTCCGCGTCGCCGACGCCGACGCCGACCAGGTGCGAAGGGTCCTGGCCAACGCGGGGGTGAGGGCCGATGTCGTCGGGGTTCCGGCCACCATCGAAGAGCGGATGATGGTGCTCGCCCGCGCCCCGGAGGGGCTCTGATGCGCCCTCGAGGACGACGTCCCGGCGGCTCCCACACCCGCGAGCAGGTTCTCACCGCAGCCGGCGAGCTCTTCTCGGAGCTCGGCTTCGAACGCACCACGATGCGCAAGGTGGCCGCCAGAGCCAACGTCGACCCGGCGCTGATCCACCACTACTTCGTGAACAAGGAGGGACTGCTTGCCGCGGCCCTCGTCCTGCCAGTCGACGCGGAGGCGTTGCTGGCCGGGCTCGACGCGGACCCTGAACACGCCGGGGAGGCTGTCATTCGCCGGGTGCTCGGGGTGTGGGAGTCCGACCCGCAGACCCGCCGCCGCCTGCTCGGACTCATCCGGGTCGGGCTCTCACACGAGTACGCCGCGGGCGTGCTGCGCGACCTGCTGGGCCGCACCGTCCTGACCGCTCTGGGGCGCGTGGTCGCCGAGGACCACCAGTCGCTGCGCGGTGCACTTGTTGGCACCCAGATGGGCGGGCTCCTGCTGGGCCGGTACGTGCTGGGGATCCCCGGCGTACGGGACGCGACCCCCGAACAGCTGGCCCGGGCGATCGGGCCCGTCCTCCAGCACTACCTGACCGGGCCCATCGGCGGTGCGCCCGCAGCCGGGTTGGCGCCCGCCGTCGCTGCTGCGCCGTAGCCCGTTCCGCGATCGGGATTCACGCTCATGCCGCGAAGAGCGCGTATTGCACGTCCGGCAGGGTTCCGGCGATCGGGGCTGTGACCTACCACCAGATGTGCCCCGGATCTGTCAGCGTATGGGTGTTGCCAGACGTACGCGCGACGAGCTTTCCGGCGGCTTATGCGGTCGGGAGTAGCTCGTCCTTGTTCAGTGCCGACTTCTGGAAGACGCCCAGGGTGCCCTTGAGTCCCAAGGTCATCACGATGTTGAGCAGGAACGCGGCGAACGCGGCCAGGAGCATGGCGCCGCAGATGGCTGCGAGCCACATGAACGGCTCGAACTCCCCGTTGTAGTAGATCGTCCGGCGGAGCATGCCGCGCAGCCCCGCCATACCCATGAATGCACCCATCCCGATACCGCCGAGCAGATGCAGCCAGAAGTGGACGTTTGCGAGCTTCTGGCTCCATAGCTCGGCCCCGTTGGTCAGGATCGGGAGCAGGAAGTAGATCGCTGAGTACAAGGTCATGGTCAGCCCGATGAGGATCGCGACGTGAACGTGCGGGCCGACGATCCACTGGGTGTTGTGCAGGATGCGGTTGAGGCCCGCATCGGCCTGCAGGATGCCGGCCGGCACGGCGAGGGCGAAGCCCAGCAACCCGCCGAGCAGGAACTTCAGTGGGTTCGTCATCTTCAGCGGTCGGGCAGCCCACAGCGTTGCCAGCGTGATGAAGAAGGCCATGCCCTGGGTGATCAGCTCGAAGGCGGTCACCATCTCACCGGAGGCGACTTTCAGGAACACCGGCTGTCCCTGGTCGCTGAGCAGGTGGTGCGACCACACCGTCCAGGAGACGACGAGCTCGACCGCCAGCGCCGCACGGGCCCAGTTCTGCATGAACAGGGTTCGCCCGGTGATGAGCGTGGCCAGCAGGTACCAGGTGCCGGCCACGAAGATGAGCACCAGGCCGTCGGCGACCAGGTCGAGACCCCACCAGAACCAGTTCTTGTACAGAAGCGCGTCGATCGCGCTCTGCCGCAGGTCCTGGCCGAAGATCTTGGCCACCATGTACACGAGGATGAGGACGCCGGTGAACAGGATGACGACCGCGTTGAAGGCCACGTCGACGGTTCCACGGACAATCGCAACCACCGGGAGCGGGACCAGGAAGTCGGAGTCCTTGCTGCGCCGCCGGCCACGGAAGAGGTTGAACAGCCCGGTGAACCCGAGGGCATCAAGCAGGGTCGCACCCCGGTCCACGGCCGGAGCGCCTTTGGGCGTGTAGAGCAGCGTCGCGAAGATGTTGACGACGAAGAACAGGGTGCCGACCATGATCATGGCGATCCCGGTAATGAAGATGGCCCCCGACACCGGGCTGAACTGGCTGAAGTCGGCCGGCAGCGGCCAGTACAGGGTGTAGAGCGGCGCATAGTGCGAGACGAAGCCGTCCACCCAGAAGATGGCCGTGCCGCCGGCGATCAGGCCCCACGTCCAGGTCGCCATCCGGTAGCTCCACAACGGCTTGTTGAGGAGGAACGGCACCAAGAAGAGGAACGCCCCGAAGACGATCAGGTATGTCGACCCGAAGATCCCCACCAGCGGGTGCGCGGTCAGGATGCCGAAGTACTGCTTGGTGTCGATGAGCTCGATCGGCTCGACCTGGTAGATCCGCATCAGCATGCCCTCGATGGCGGCGAACCCGTAGTAGACCAGCCCGACGACGACGAAGCGCAGGGTCAGCTTCTGCATCGGCGTGAGCGTGCCGGCATCGAACTTGTCGTTGTTCCCGTGGACCAGCGTCTTGGTGAAGCTCATGTTCTCAGCCCTCAGCTCGTGCAGCCAGTAACGTGAATGGCGTTGTCCAGAATCATCTGGGCACCCTTGGGCCCGGAGTACTCCGTTGACCGGATCGTGTAGTCGCCGTTCTCCGGGAAGGTCCACTTGATGGTGTTGTGGTCACTCCACGGGACGACCTGCATCTGGAAAACCATGCTGTGATCGCGGCGGAACACCCCGAAGCCGTAGGTGAGGTCGTTGGAGACCACGTTGAACTCGGCCACCTGACCGCAGGGAACCTCAAGGGTGCGTGAGGGAAGCCGGAACTGGTGGTCCTGCATGACGACGTTGTACGACTTTGCCGCCGGGTACTCGTTGCCGTGCAGGTCGACCTTGGTCCACGGGATCGTGCTGTAGGTCACCACGTGCAGTGAGACGCCAATGACCACGAGCGATCCGACGAAGGAGTAGAAGAGCCTCGGGTTGACCTTCGAGGGTCCTTCCCGGGTGATCGAGTAGGCGAACCAGCCGACGACCAGCATGATCGCCACGACGTAAAGGGTGTAGATAATCGTCTGTCCCCAAAGGACGGTGTTCGAGCCGATCACGACTGACTCTCTTTTCCCAGGTGTGGAACTTCAGCCAAAGAATAGGGAGGCATCAACGATGAGTGCCGGGACTTAGGTCCTGCGACGATGGCACCATCTCGCCGCGGCCACCGAGTACGAGGTCCGTTGCGTGCGTGATCCCTCGACCAACGGCGACGAAGCTACTGTTCGTGGTGGTCTTCGACCCGGGTCGCGGCCTCGAGCAGCTGCAGGGCGACTTCGCGCGCCAGCTGCGGCGTCAGGTTCGGCCCGCAGACCACACCGATGCGGGCACCTTTTGGCGACAGGAATTTGCCCCGACGACAACCGCCCTAGATTTAGGGGTTATAGCCATGAATTTCAATCACTAGATCAGTGGGTATGACCATCCAATCGTTCTAAAATTTATGGCTATAGCCATAAACACGATGAACGGCCTAGCCTCGATCTTTCATCCCTCGGGTGCTGAGCGTCTTTGCGGCTGCTGGTTGCCGGCTGGGGTTGATTCTGTCATTGGGGTGTGACGGTGGCCCGAGTGTCGTCTCGGGTGGGCGCCGGTTCCAGGTGGCCGGGGTCGTTGCGGTGGTTGCAGGGACGGGTGTGGTGATTGCTAACCGGGGGCAGCGAGGACTCTCAGCCGCGCGACGCCTTCGTTGACGAGGTCGACCCAGGGGGCCTTCGTCGCGAGGTGGAGGCGGACCTGGCGGCCAGTGCGGGCGATCGTCGCTGGGAGGGTGAACAGTCGCAGCCGCAACCGTTTGGGTTCCCAGCGCCTGGCTTGGTGCCCGTTCAGGGCGAGCATCTGCATCCACGCGGTGATCTCCACGGCCAAGGCCACGATGGCGCACCAGACCTGGTTCTGGGCAAACCCAAACAGGGGCAGGTTCATCAGCCCGGTATCTTTGGAGACCCTGATCCGGTCCTCGCACCTAGCGCGGCGGCGGTGGCGCAGCTCCAGGTCGGGCAGCTGGGTGGCGGGGCCACCGGTCTTGGTGTTGGTCGCGAACGCGGTGACCCGGTGTCCGTCGACGTCGGTGATCCGCAGCTGCGCGCCGGGGTGGGGCCGTTCTTTACGGACTATGACGCGCATCCCCGGTGGCCACTTGGACATGTCCAGCAGCCCTGTGAGCTCGGCGACCCAGGCGCCGTCACGGATCTCGTCGTGGGCGTCATAGGCCGGGGTCCACAAGTCGGCCGGGATCAGCTCCAACAGCTCGGAAGTGTTGTGGGGCAACGGAAACCCGACCGAGTACGACAGCCGTTGGCCGCTCATCCAGGCCGCGACCTTGTGGGTGCACCCGGCGCTGTCGGTGCGGATCAGGACCTTGCGGCCCGCCCGCCTGCCCGGTCGGTGGCCGGGCAGCTGGGCCAGGGCGGCCTTGATGACGGCGATGTGGTCGGTGGCGGTATTGGACCCGGCGTTGCCCGGGCGCAGCAGCACCGACAACGGTTCACCGGTGCCCTCCGGCCCGTGGTCGACGAACGAGAACAACGGGTGAAAACCGAAGCCCCTCTTGTAGGTCGCGGCAGCCTGTTCCTTCTCGGAGTGCGAACCCACCAACGTCGCATCCAGATCCACGATCAGCGGCGTCCGCGCGTCGGCGCCGTGATCGGGGGCATGCTTGCCGGCCAGCTTCCACGCCCGAGCCCGACCCGCGGCCCGGGCGGTATCAATAGCAGCCAGCGCTGCTGGGGCGTCGCCAGCCAGCGCGGTGATCGTCCGAGAGACCGTGGCGTCAGAGGCCACCAGCCCAAACAGACCTGGTTCGCTGCGCAGCAGCGCGATATCGGCCAGGCAGTCCCCACCCAACGCCAACGTGAGCGCCAGATCCAAGACGACCTTGGCCGGGTCATGGACCGCCAACGGCTTACGCCAACCCGACAACGCCGCCGACATCGCCGGCCCCAAACCCGACGCGGCGATCGTCTCGGTCAACAGCACCCCACCGGCCTGACCCACCGCCCCAGAGTTGGCCGTGTCGACCTGGATACGCGGATAGAACCCGGTACTATTACTCACCTGGAAGGTGCTCCTCGAACTTGCGGAATATGGGCTTCAACAATCCACATTCTCCCAGGTCAGGGGCACTTTTCAGTTCTCCGACACCGACTCAAACCGGCGCCTCATGAAATCTCGAGGCTAGGCCAGCGCCGCGTGTACGGCCATGGCCGCACGGTTGCCCGAGACGAGGGCACCCTGGATGGACGGGGTGTCACGATGGTCCCCGCAGACGAACACCCCCTCGCCCAGGGCCACCGGCAAGCGGGCACGCAAGGGTGGGGGCGTCACCGGCAGGGCGAGGGCGATGCGGTGCCGGATGATGGTTCGCCACCCGACGGTGCCGCAGCCATAGATCTCGCCTACGTGTCGCAGCACCTCGGCTTCGGGTGCGTCGCCATCTGGTCGATCGAGCAGGCAGGTGGCCTCCACGAGGTGGCGCCCTGGTGGGGCGTAAGAAGGGGCGGCGGCACTGATGACCGAGGTGTTCCACACCGGGCCCCGCCGCATGCGGCCGGCTCGGCGGCCATCGACGGCCACCAGCGGCAGCGTCGAGGGTGCCTGCGGCGCCTCAAACCACCAGGTCACGAGTCCCTTCGTGGCGGGCTCTGGCAGCGTGGTGAGCCGGGCGGCGGTTACCGGGTCCGTCGCCACGACCACAGTGCGGGCCCGCCACGTCGACCCCCCGGCAACCACGGCGACCTCACGGCCACCATCGGCGATCACCGCCTCGACCGGAATGCCCAGCTGCACCTGTCGCAGCCGTGCCGCGAGCTGTGCGGGGAGTGCGCCCATTCCGAGCTCGGGCAGGCCCGGTCGCCCGAGAGCGAACATCCGCACAAGGAGCTTGGCGAAGTTCGCCGACGACCCGCCGTAGCTGTCGACGAGCACTCCGGCAAGGAAGGGGTCGAGGATCTCGTGCCGGATCCGACCGACCACACCGGCCGCATCAAGGGACTGCCCCAGTGTCATGTCGGCGGCACGCATGACAGCACGCGGGTTAACCAGGACCCGTGCCGCCCAGCGGCCGAGGGCGAAAAGCTCACCGGGTCGTAGGTATCCACTGCCCAGCGTCTGGGGGAAGAGGCGCAGCTCGCGGAACGGGTCGGCTACGACGCGCAGACCGGCGTCCCTTCTGACCATCACTCCTGCGCCGAAGGACTGCAGGGCCAGCGCGTCGAGGTCGACCCAACGACGGACGGCCGGATAGGCCGGGTTGAGCACCTGGAAACCGCGGTCGCACTGGAACCCGTCGACGACGTCGGTGCGCACCCTGCCACCAACGACATCCGAGGCTTCGAGGACGACCACCTCGCGGCCGAGCTCGGTCAGCGCGACGGCGCAGCGCAGTCCGGCCAAGCCGGCGCCGACCACCAGAACGTCAGCGACCATGGCCGATCGGTGGGGTTATGCGGCCGCAGGATGCCCTCATGGCTGAAGCGTAGTGGCCGCCGCCGGCAGGCACACTCGCCACGTGCAAGACGGTTTGGCTCATGGGCAGCGGTGGCGGGACCGCGGCGTTGACGTGGCTGGCCTGGAGTGGCTCCGCGCCCGACGACGTCAATCACGCGGCGCGCCGGCCCTCGGAAGAGGCGGGTCGACTCTGTTGTTGGCTCAGGTATGAGTCTCAGGGTTGAAGTCTGGTCCGATGTTGTCTGCCCGTGGTGCTACATCGGCAAGCGCCGCTTCGAGGCAGCCTTGGCGCGCTTCGAGCACCGCGAAGAGGTGGAGCTGGTTTGGCGCAGCTTTGAGCTCGACGGGTCTGCCCCCCCGAGCGCCGCCGAGCAGGGGACATACGCGCAGCGGCTCGCGACCAAATACCGCTGCTCGGTCGTCGAGGCGCAGGTCATGATCGACAACATGACCGCGACGGCGGCACAGGAAGGCCTCGACTTCCGCTTCGATCTCGCCCGGCCCGGCAACACCTTCGACGCGCACCGGCTGCTGCACCTCGCCTTGGAGCACGGTCGGCAGGACCAGCTCAAGGAGCGCCTCGACCGCGCGACGTTCACCGAGGGATCCCCGGTCTCCGATCATGCCGCGCTACGAGCCCTTTCCACGCAGGTCGGGCTGCCCGAAGCCGAAGTGGACGCCGTGCTGACGTCGAGCCGCTACTCCGACGCGGTTCGCACCGACGAGGCGCAGGCACGGGCGTACGGCATCAGCGGCGTACCCTTCTTCGTCATCGATGGTCGGTACGGCATCTCCGGAGCCCAACCGGCCGACGCCGTCCTGCAGACGCTGGACATAGCCTGGTCCGAACGCTCTCCGCTCACTCTCGTGACTCGGGACGGCTCTGCGCCCTCCTGCGAGGGTGACTCTTGCGCCGTGTGAGGTAGAAACATCACCAACAGCGATATCGCTACGTGTCTGGCTCGTCGATGCCGAACGAGATGATCCTCCGGGGATGAAGCCTGATCAGCGGGCCCCCGTCCTCGGCGGTCAACGCTTCGGCCACACCGCGGATCTCCAGACATCTCACGCGCCAGGGGCTAACCGAGACAAGGTCGTCGACCACGAACGCAGCCCGGGCCCGTGTGCACGAACCATCGGACCAGATTGTCCGCGAAGGCCACCGCTCCGGCACCCAGTCGAACTCACACCCACCTGGTGGCAGCCGATCGTTGCGCCCGCATGAATACGTGTTGCCCAGGTGATCGCGCAACGATCCGTGCATTGCCGTTGGACGCGGACCGGGAGAGAGTTGGCCATGGGCTTCGGCGCAAAGGACACTGCACCCGAGGTGGGGCTTGCCTACGGTGAGTCGGCCGGCCGCTGGGTGCTGGCAGCAACTGTCCTGGGCTCCAGCCTTGCGTTCGTCGACGCCACGGTCGTCAACATCGCGCTGCCCACGATGGGGAAAGACCTTGGCGCCGGACTTTCGGGACTGACCTGGACGGTCAATGCCTACACCCTGACGCTGGCTTGTCTCATCCTGCTCGGCGGATCCCTGGGGGACCGTGTTGGCAGGCGCCGGGTGTTCATGGTGGGTGTGCTGTGGTTCGCGCTGGCTTCGATGCTCTGCGGGCTGGCGCTGAATGTGGAGATGCTGATTGCATCTCGTGCCTTGCAAGGCATCGGCGGGGCGCTGCTGACACCGGGCAGCCTGGCGATCTTGCAGTCGTCGTTCCGCCCAGCGGACCGGGCCCGCGCCATCGGTGCCTGGTCGGGCCTCGGTGGTATCGCCGGTGCCGCAGGTCCCTTCATCGGAGGCTGGCTCATCGGGGTCGCCTCGTGGCGCTGGATCTTCCTGATCAACGTCCCTGTCGCCGTCGCGGTCGTCGTCATCGCGACCCGCCATGTCCCGGAGTCACGCGACCCGGCTGCGTCACACCACACAGATGTCGCGGGGGCAGGGCTGGTGGCCGTGGGGTTGGCGGCGTTGACGTATGGGCTGATCGCGTGGCCTAAGGAGGGTCCCGGGGCGCCGCCGGTCTGGGGAACGCTGGCTGCCGGAGTCATCGCGATCGGCGGCTTCCTCGCCTGGGAGGCGACCGCCAAGGACCCGATGTTGCCTTTGGGCATTTTCGCCTCCCGCGTGTTCAGCGCCACCAACATGGTGACCTTCGCCGTCTATGCCGCACTGGGTGGAATCTTCTTCTGGCTCGTCCTGGCCCTTCAGGTGGTGGCGGGATACACGCCGATGGAGGCTGGGGTCTCGCTGCTCCCCGTGACGCTGATCATGTTCGCCCTCTCGGCGCGGGCCGGGGCCCTGGGCCAAAGGATCGGGCCGCGGATACCGATGACGATCGGACCGATCCTGGCTGCGGTGGGGGTTGCCGGACTGACCTGGATCGGCCCGGACGCGTCATACGTTTTAGATGTGCTTGTGCCGGTGTCGGTTTTCGGTTGCGGCCTGTCGCTGACCGTGGCACCTCTCACGGCCACCGCGCTGGCCTCGGCGCCAGAGAGCAACGCCGGGCTAGCAAGCGGGGTCAACAACGCGGTGGCCCGGGTCGCCGGGCTGTTGGCGGTGGCCGTCCTTCCCCTTGTCGCCGGGCTGAGCGGGCAGAGCTACACCGACCCGGCTGTGCTCGAACCCGCATTCCGCACGGTGATGTGGGTCTGCGTCGGGCTCCTCGTCACCGGCGGACTCCTCTCCGCCGTGTTCGTCCGCGCCGC
>JBBRZQ010000115.1:0-14531 GCA_038236535.1 Actinomycetales bacterium | reverse complement strand
TCGTGGTGATGGGCGCAACGCTGGCAGCCCGGCCCTCCGACGCAGAGGACACCGTAGCGGCCGGCCGGACCGGCGCGAAGAGTGCGGCCCTGCGCGCGGAGTCGGACAAAACTGAGTCCGCCAAGGCAGCCATCCTGAAGGCCGAGGCGGCGCGGGCCGAGGTGCTCAGGGCGAAGGCCCTGAAGCAAGAGGCCTCCAGATCCAAGGCTGCCACGGCAGCGCCCACGGCGAGCGGCTCACCCCGCAGCGACCTCCCTCCGGCAGACCAGACCGCCTTTGTCCGGCGCGAGCGGATCACCGGACAGCTGAGCCCCAAGTCGGTGGTGGCCTCGCCGACCGGTCTGGTGACCGCCCAGAACATGATGTACACCCATACGATCTCGGTCTTCACCCCGGACGGGAAGCTCAGGGACACGATCAAGGACTCCGTCGACCTGTCGCAGTTCGGGATCGACGGACACCCCGGGACGTCCAGGGGAGCGCCGGTCGAGGCCGCCTTCGCCCATGACGGCAAGCATGTGTATGTCTCCAACTACTCGATGTATGGCAAGAACTTCGGGCCGGAGGGCCTCGACAGCTGTAGTCCCGCATCGGCCCCGGACAAGAGCTACCTCTACCGGATCGACACCACGACCCTGAAGATCGACCAGGTCATCCCGGTCGGCTCGGTCCCGAAATATGTGGCGGTGACACCGGACGACTCCACGGTTCTGGTCACCAACTGGTGCTCCTGGACGATGTCGGTGGTCGACGTCAAGACGGCGCGTCTGGTCGCCACCATCCCGATCGGCGGGGCCTACCCCCGTGGCATCGCCGTCACCGCAGACAGCAGGACCGCCTTCGTCGCGCTGATGGGAAGCCAGCGGATCGCCAAGGTCGACCTCTCGTCGAAGAAGGTCTCGACCTTCGCGCACACCGGGGACGGCCCGAGGCACATCGTGATCTCCCCGGACGGCAGGTACCTGTTCGTCACCAACAACACCTCCGGCACCGTGAGCAAGGTTGACGCGGCCAGCGGCACGGTGCTCAAGACCGTGTCCACCGGCAGGCAGCCGCGCTCGATGGCCATCTCCGGCGATGGCCTGGCGGTCTACGTGGTCAACTACGAGTCGTCCACCGTGTCCAAGCTGCGCACCTCCGATCTCGGACAGATCACCCGGACGGCGACGGACTACCACCCGATCGGCATCGCCTACGAGCCAACGACCGGCTCGGTCTGGGTCGCCTGCTATGGCGGAAGCATCATCGTCTTCGACGACAGCAAGCTCGCCAAGGCCTGAAGCCTGTGGCTGAGCACCGGGCGGCCCTGGACTACGTACACCCCGGCGCGATCCCTGCGGGCTGGCCCCGGCCGGTCCCGGCCACCTCCGGCTCGTCCCGCCATGAGCGCCAGAGCGCGGCATAGGCGCCGTTGGCGGCGACCAGCTCGTCGTGGGTGCCGATCTCGGTGATGGTCCCGTCCTCGACCACGGCAACCCGGTCGGCGTCGTGGGCCGTGTGCAGGCGGTGCGCGATCGCCACGACGGTGCGACCCTTCACGACGGCGGCCAGTGACCGCTCCAGGTGACGTGCTGCGCGAGGGTCCAGCAACGAGGTCGCCTCGTCGAGCACGAGGGTGTGCGGGTCGGCCAGCACCAGCCGGGCCAGGGCCAGCTGCTGGGACTGGGCCTCGGTCAGTGCCTGGCTCCCGCTGCCGACCATCGTGGACAGTCCGTGCGGCAGCCCGCTGGCCCAGCCTTCTGCGTCGACGGCGCGCAGCGCGGACCACAGGTCGCCGGTGGTGGCGGCCGGACGGGCGAGCAGCAGGTTCTCCGCCACGGTCCCGACGAAGACGTGGTGCTCCTGGCTGACCAGCGCCACCTCGCCGCGCAGCTGTTCCAGCTCGAGGTCCACCAGCCGCACCCCGCCGACCTCGACCCGTCCCGCGGTCGGGCCGTCGATTCCGGCGAGCAGCCGCCCCAGCGTTGACTTCCCGGCGCCCGAGGGACCGACGATGGCCAGTCGCTCGCCGGGACGCAGATCCAGTGACACCCCTTTGAGAACGTCGTGGCCCGGGCGGTAGGAGTAGCGCACGTCGTCGACCGTGAGGTCCCGGCCGTGCGGAGACTCGCCCGTGGCGCTGCGGTCCGGCGGCACGTCGTCGATGCCGATGACCCGGGCCAGCGACGTCGCGCCGACCTGGATCTCGTCGAGCCAGCTGAGCAGGTCGTCGAGCGGCCCGGCCATCTGCTGGACGTAGAGGACCACCGCGGTGACGGCGCCGATCGTGGCGTGGCCACCGACCACCAGCCAGCCGCCCCAGACCAGTGTGGCCGCGACCGGCAGCAGGTACCCGAGCTCGACCTGGGGGAACCAGATCATCCGCAGCCGCAGCGTGTAGGTCTCGGCATCGAAACAGTCGGCGATGGCGTCATCAGTGCGCTGCCGGCGCTTCGACCGCAGTCCCAGCGCGTCCACCGTGCGGGCGCCGTCGACCGTCTCGGTGATCACGCCGTTGGCAACGGCATACGTGGCACGCTCGCGCAGGTAGCCCGCCGGAGCCCGCTTCAGGTACCAGCGGGTCGAGAGCCAGATCATCGGCACCCCGATCACGATGGGGGCAGCCACCAGCGGCCCGGCCAGCACCGCCGCGGCCACGGTGAGCACTGTCGTCACCACGGCCACGAACAGGGAGGGGATGCCGAACCGCACCACCTGGGACAGCGCCTCGACGTCGTTGGTGGTCCGGGCCACCAGGTCCCCGGTACCGGCCCGTTCGACGGTGGACAGAGGCAGCGCGCTCACCCGGGCGATGAACTGCTCGCGCAGCTGCGCGAACACGGTCTCGCCCATGATGAAGGACGACCGCCGGGCAGCCCACATGAGGACGGTCTGAAGCAGGACGGACCCGGCAAGCCAGCTGATCTGGGTGTTGATCTGCGCATGCGTGGTGCCATGGGTGACCCCGTCGACCAGGCTTCCGACGAGCCGGGGCGCGACCAGGGAGGCCAGGGCCGCGAGGGCATGGAGCCCGATCACCGTGGTCATCGTCCGGCGGTGCTCGTGCAGCAGACCCCGGGCATGACGGCGCACCGAGTCCATGTCGGCGATCGGCAGCGTGCGGGCGGCCGGCTCAGCGGTCAGCGACATCAGGTCCCCTCTCCCCGGAAGACCGTGTGCCGGTAGGCAGGGCTGGTCGCCATCAGCTCCTTGTGAGTGCCGGCAGCGGCGGCAACTCCGTCGACCAGCAGGATCACCGCGTCGGCCTGGTCGAGCATCAGCGGGCTGGCGGTCATCAGCACGGTCGTCCGGCCGGCCCGGGCGCCGGCCAGGCGCACGGCGATCCGGGCCTCGGTGTGCGTGTCCACGGCGCTGGTCGGCTCGATCAGGACCAGCGTCTCGGCGTTCGTCAGCAGGGCCCGGGTCAGCGCCAGACGCTGGCGCTGGCCACCGGAGAAGGACCGGCCGCGCTCCTCGACCTCGCTGTCGAGCCCGCTGGGCAGTGCCTCCAGGACGTCCTCACCGCTGGCGACCTTCAGCGTGCTCAGGATGGTCGCATCGTCGTGGATCCCGTGCGGGTCGAGCTCCCCGCGCAGCGAGCCGGTGAACAGGCGGGGGTCGATCTCGCTGACCACGATGCGCCGCCGGACCGTGGCCAGCGGCAGGTCGGCAATGGCGACTCCGTCCAGGTGTGCCGGGCTGCGGGTGCTGCCGAAGCGGCCGAGACGGTCAGCCAGGGCCCCGGACTCCTCGGGGCGGGCCGAGACGATGGCGGTCAGCCGGCCAGCGATGATCGTGACGTTGCTGACCGGGTCGGTCAGCGGCACGCCAGGGGCGGGCTCCGCCGGGCCAGTGCTGCCCGCGGTCCGGTTGCCAGCATCCGGTCTGACTGAGCTCCACGACTCTGAGCTCCCGGCGTCCGGGTTCTCGTGGTCAGGGCGCTTGCCGGCTGAGCTCCTGGGGTCCGGGCCTCTCGTGTCTGAGGTGTCCGGCTCGGTGGACAGGACCCTGATGATCTTGCGGGCCGCGATGTGCGCGCGCGTGGCGCGGTCGGCGAACTCGGTGGCCGTGCGCAGCGGCATCACCAGGAAGGCGGCGTAGCCGTAGAACTGGACCAGGTCGCCCGCCGTGATGGTGCCGTCGAGCGCGAACCCGGCGCCCAGCCAGGTCACCAGCACGACGAAGATCCCCGGCAGCAGCACCTGGGCGGCGTCCAGACCCGCCTGGACGCCGGCGACCCGCACGCCGGCCAGCCGGACCTGTTGCGACTGCTCCTGGTAACGGCGCAGGAACTGCTGCTCACCGCCGATACCCCGCAGCACCCGCAGGCCGGCGACCGTGTCGGCGCCCAGGGTGGTCAGCCTGCCCGACTGTTCTCGCTGCTCAGCCTGGCGTTTCTGCAACGGGCGAAGGATGAGCGAGAGGCTCGAGACCAGGACCGGAACGCCGATCAGGACCACCAGTCCCAGCGGGCGGGACTTGCTGAGCAGGATGACCGCCACGACCCCGTAGCTCACGATCGCTCCGGCGAAACGCGCGGACACGTCATACAGGCCGCCGAGGCGCATGGAGTCGGAGGCGACCGTGGCGACGACCTCACCGGTGGGCATCCGCCGTGGCAGCGCCTCACCGGTGTCTGCCGCCTTGTAGCCGATCAGCTGCACGCAGCGGAAGGAGGAACGCAGCCAGTTCTCGACCGCGAACCGGTGGCGCATCGCCCCCGACAGTGCCCCGGTCACCCCGAGAGCCACCAGCACGCCACCCCAGAGCATCAGCTGGCGCAGGTTGCCGGCGATGATGCCGAGGTCGATGGCCTGACCGACCGCGGCGGGGAACAGGGCCTGGCTGACCATCCAGATGACGCCGAAGAAGACGCCGCCCAGGAGGGTACGCCGCTGGCCCTTCGCGACCCAGCGCAGGAATCGCACGGGGGAGCGCAGGTCGGGGACCCCGGGATCGGGGTAGGGCAGTCTTCGCATGGGGTCCTCACCGTAGGGCGGCGAGCTGTTCGCCGACAAACGATTTTCCTGGGCATCGCCTCCGCGGCGGGTGGGCGGATGCGGCAGCGGCCAGAGTGAATTAGCCTGATCCCGTGCTGCGGACCGCTGTGAAACCTCGATGGCTGGGGCTTCTTGCGATCGTGCTGCTGGTGATCGCCACCTTCGGGATGCTGGGGCTCTGGCAGCTCAACGTCGCCCGCGACAAGGGCAGGGTCGAGCAGATCCGCGACGCGCCCACCCGGCCGAGCGCCGACCTTGCCGCCGTGCTCAGCCCGCACAGTGCCTTTCCGGGTGACGGCACCGGCCGCAGGATCACGGTGGCCGGGCGGTACGACGGGTCCGGGCAGGTTCTGGTGGCGCCGCGCCGGCTCCGGGGCACGGCCGGGTACTGGGTGGTCACCCCGCTGGTGGTCCGGTCCAGCGGTGCCCGGATCGCCGTCGTACGGGGGTTCGTCACCGATCCCCGACAGGCGCTCGCCCCCTCCGCCGCCGAGATCACGGTGTCCGGGACCCTGGCCCCTGGAGAGTCACCCAGCGCTGACGGCCCGGTGGCCGCGGCCAGCATGCCGAAGGGGCAGATGGCCACCCTGGACCTGTCCTTCCTGGTCAACCGCTGGCCTGGCGCCCTGTACAACGCCTTCGTCTTTGCCGGTGCCGAGCAGCCGGATGTGACCGCTGCGGCCTCCCCGGCGGTGCAGCGGGTCCCGGCACCCCCGGTGACCAGCGGCGGGCTCTCCTGGCGCAACGCGGCATACGCCTTCCAGTGGTGGATCTTCGCGCTGTTCGCCGCCTACATGTGGTGGAAGATGGTTCGTGACGACTACCAGGACACCCGAGGCAGCCAGGACCGCGGCGGCAACAGCGCCGGCAACACCCCTGACCACGACCCCGACAACCCTGACCACCCTGACCACCCTGACAATCCTGACCACCACGACCGCCACGCGCCCAGTGCGCTGGCCCCCGCCGGTGAGAGAAGAAAGGCAAGCAATGTCTGAGCAGGTTCGGCCGATCCGTGATCTGGCCGCCGCACGCAAGGCCCTCGGGTTCTTCAAGGTCATGGCGATCATGGCGGGCTGCGCCCTGATCGTGCTCGTCGTGATCATCGTGATCAACGGGGGGTTCGGCAAGGACGGGCCTTCTGCGATCTGGAGCCCGATCCACGGCACCATCTACTTCATCTTCGTGCTGTCCATCGCCAACCTGGGCTTCAAGGTGGGCTGGACCCTGCCGCGGATGGTCAAGATCATGTTGTCTGGCTTCGTGCCGGTTCTGCCGTTCTTCATCGAGCGCACTGTCTCGCGCGAGGTCGAGGCGCAGCTGGCCGGACAGTCCTCCCAGGATGCACCCGGTAGCCTTGCCCGGTGACTGATGCCCTCCCCGAGCTGTCCGCCCGTCCCGTGCTCGTCGTCGACTTCGGGGCGCAGTATGCCCAGCTGATCGCCCGCCGGGTGCGCGAGGCCAACGTGTACAGCGAGGTCGTGCCGCACACCATGCCGGTGGCCACGATGCTGGCCAGGAACCCGGCCGCGGTGATCCTGTCCGGTGGGCCGTCGTCGGTCTATGCCGAGGGCGCACCCAGCCTCGACGTCACCCTGCTGACGGCCGGGGTCCCGGTCTTCGGCATGTGTTACGGGTTTCAGGCGATGGTTCAGGCCCTCGGCGGAACGGTCGCGCACACCGGTCTGGGCGAGTACGGCTCGACCCAGGCCACGGTCTTCGACCTCTCCTCGACACTCTTCAACGGTCAGGCGGCGCAGCAGTCGGTCTGGATGTCCCATGGCGACGCGGTCACCGCGGCGCCGCCCGGGATGACAGTCACCGCCTCGAGCGCGGGTGCGCCGGTCGCCGCCTTCGAGGACGACGAACGCCGCCTGTATGGCGTGCAGTGGCACCCCGAGGTCATCCACACCACCTACGGCCAGCGGGTGCTGGAGAACTTCCTGATCCACGGCGCGGGCCTGGCCGCGGACTGGACGGCGTCCAACGTCGCCGAGGACCAGGTGGCCGCGGTCCGTGAGCAGATCGGCTCGAGCAGGGTGCTGTGCGCGCTCTCCGGCGGGGTCGACTCCTCTGTTGCGGCGGCCCTGGTGCAGCGTGCCGTCGGCGACCAGCTGACCTGCGTGTTCGTCGACCACGGGCTGCTGCGCTCCGGGGAGGCCGGGCAGGTCGAGCAGGAGTTTGTGGCTGCCACGGGGGTCTCGCTGGTGGTCGTTGACGCCCGGGAGCAGTTCCTGGACGCGCTCGCCGGGGTCTCTGACCCGGAGCAGAAGCGCAAGATCATCGGCCGAGAGTTCATCCGCTGCTTCGAGCAGGCGGCCCGCGATCTGGTCGGCTCGACCGATGGGACGGCCAATCCCATCGAGTGGCTGGTCCAGGGAACGCTCTACCCCGACGTGGTGGAGTCCGGCGGGGGCTCCGGCACCGCCAACATCAAGTCGCACCACAACGTGGGCGGGCTGCCGGATGACCTGCAGTTCAAGCTGATCGAGCCGTTGCGCATGCTGTTCAAGGACGAGGTGCGACAGGTCGGTCTCGAGCTGGGCGTGCCCGAGGCGATCGTCTGGCGCCAGCCGTTCCCGGGACCGGGCCTGGCCATCCGGATCGTCGGTGAGGTGACCGCCGAGCGGCTCAGGATCCTGCGCGCCGCTGACGCGATCACCCGTGAGGAGCTGACCGCGGCCGGCCTTGACCGTGACATCTGGCAGTGCCCGGTGGTCCTGCTGGCCGAGGTGCGTTCGGTCGGCGTGCAGGGTGACGGCCGGACCTACGGTCACCCGGTCGTGCTGCGCCCGGTCTCCTCCGAGGACGCGATGACGGCTGACTGGACCAGGGTGCCGTATGACGTGCTGGCCCGGATCTCGACCCGGATCACCAACGAGGTCAGTGAGGTCAACCGCGTGGTGCTCGACGTGACGAGCAAGCCGCCGGGCACCATCGAGTGGGAATGAGCCACCAAGCCTGAGCAGCGCCGGAGACCGTGCCGGACGCTCTGCGCTTCACCTAGTCCGCGTCGTGCTCCTGGTCATCCTCGTCCTCGTCGTTCTCCTCTTCCCCATCGGTGATGTGCATCGCGGCCTCTTCCGCGCTGGACGCATAGCCGGCCGGCCCTGCGTCGTAGGCGATCTCGTCTGACTCCTGGTCCCCGTGCGCGCCCTCGTCCGGAGCGACCAGCCGGCCGGCTCTCGGCTGCGCACCGTCATGGTCGGGATCGTCCGCGCTGGTGTCGGGCTCCTCCTCGGCGAGCCGTTGGTCGAGGGACTCGCCTCGTTGAGCCTCGGACGCCGTCGGCATGTGACGCAGGTTGTATGGCTCCCGGTCAGGCGGGCTGTATCCGGTCTGCATGGCTTCGTCCGGATCGTCGCCGGTCAGACTGTCGGTCGGGTCGCGGTCGTCAGTGTCCTCCGCCGGGTCGCCCGACCCGTAGACGCTGTCGCCGAACACGTCGTCTTTGCTCATGGTGTCATCCTCCCACTCGGGCCCCTCATCAGCGGGCCGATGGTCGCTGTTGATCGAGTGGCATTGAGCCGGCCCTTCGCAGGGAACCTAGCCCAGGGCCACCGAAGAGAGCCGCGGCGGCATGTGGGCGGACTTCACGATCGCGGGCCATTGGCGGAGCCAGACATCGAGGTCGGCTGCCGGGACGGGCCGTGACATGAAGAAGCCCTGCCCTTGGTCGCAGCCCAGGTGCTTCAGCTGGCCGTATGCCTCCACGTTCTCGACGCCCTCGGCCACCATCCGCAACCCGAGGCTGTGAGCCAGGGCGATGGTGGAGGCGACCAGGGCGGCGGCACGGGAGTCGTCGGTCATCGGCTGAACGAATGACCGGTCGAGCTTGAGCTCGTCGATGGGCATCTCCCTCAGGCGGCTCAGCGAGCTGTAGCCGGTGCCGAAGTCGTCGACGGAGATCTGGACGCCGCCCTCGCGCAGCCGGGTCAGGATCGTCCGGGCCCGTTCGTGGTCGGCCATCAGGAACTCCTCGGTGATCTCCAGCTGCAGGACGCTTGACGGCACGCCCCGGTCGGCGAGCATGGAGAAGACCTCTTCGGGCAGGTCCGCGTCCACCAGTGAGCTGGCAGAGAGGTTGACCGCGATGGTCAGGTGCTGGCCCTGCTTCTGCCAGACGGCGGCCTGGTCCAGGGACATCTCGAGCACGCGGCGGGTCATCGCTCGCATCAGCCCGGATGCCTCCACCAGGGCGAGGAAGGAATCGGGGTAGAGCAGGCCGCGGGTGGGGTGGTTCCAGCGCACCAGCTCCTCCACCGCGTGGACCTCGCCCGTGTCCAGGTCGATCTTGGGCTGGTAGTGCAGGATGAGCTGGTCGCTGATGAGGGCGGTTCGCAGCTCTTCCACCGTCTGCAGCCGGGTGGTGTCGTCGGCGTCGTCGGTGCCGCTGTAGACGTGATGGCCGATGAAGGAGGTCTTGGCCTTGTACATGGCGATGTCAGCCTTGCGGAGCAGAGCGCTCAGGTCGGGGCCGTCCTCGGGGAAACGGGCGATACCGATGCTGACGGTGGAGTGCAGCGTCAGCTTCCCCACCGCGGGCGGCCCGGCCAGGGTCGTGAACGGCTCGGCGAGCCTGGCGCGCAGGTGCCTTGCCACGCTCTCGGCCTCGTCGTGACCGGCGTCCTCGAGCAGGACTGCGAACTCATCGCCGCCCAGCCGCGCCAGCAGGTCCCCGCCACGAAGCTGTCCGCGCAGCCGGGAGCCCACCTCGACCAGGAGCTCATCGCCGGCATGGTGGCCCAGGCTGTCGTTGACCTCCTTGAACTTGTCGAGGTCCAGCAGGAGCAGTGCCCGGCGTCTGCCGGGGCTCTTCGTGAGACGTGCCTGACCTTCGGTGTAGAGAGCCCGGCGGTTGGCCAGGCCGGTGAGCGAGTCGTGCGTGGCGTCATAGCCCAGCTCTTGGACGAGCCGGGTGCTGCGCAGTGCCACCGCCAGGTGGCCGGTCAGGGTCTGCAGCATGGTCAGGTCTTCTGCGGTGAAGGTGGCGGTCTCACCGAGCCGGTCGGTCACCCGCAGAGTCCCCCGAAGCCCGCTCGACTCAGGCAGCGCGACCACCATCGCATCCCGGAACCCGTGCTCGTCGAGCCAGTTCCGTACCGCGGGGTCTTTGGTGGTCCGGCCGGCCAGCAGCGGTTCCTGGCGGGTCAGCGAGCGGAGCATCACCCAGTCCTGACTGTCGAACTCCTGGTGGCTGACATGAAGTCCGTCCGTCTCGTCGACGGCGAGGGTCAGCGCTGAGCCGAGGTCCGACGGCAGGCTGTTGTCGGGGTCGGCGTCCGTGTCGGTGTCGACGATGATGACCTGGACCGTGCTGGCTCGCAGCAAACGGCGGATCCGGGAGAGGCGCGCCTCTGCCAGGGTCTCCAGAGACTGCTCGCCTTCGCCTCCGGTCACGAACTCGTGCACCAGGGTCAGCGACTCGTGGCGTTGCCGGGCTGAGGCATACGAGCGGTACCCCGCGGCGCCGAGTCCGAGCAGCAGGATGGCGACCGCAGCGCCCAGCCCTCCGTACTCGAGCAGAATGATGATGTTGAGCGCGACGGTGCTGGAGATCACGCTCAGCACGAGGGCGGGCGCGAGGACCTCGAAAGCGTCAGCCCGGCTCAGCGGGCCGTTGTGCACCCGGATCATCACCAGCACGAGGGCGCTCATGAACTGATCCACCAGCGCCAGCAGGACGATCAGGACCACCGCGGTTCGCAGACTCATCCCGGTCTGGGAGCGGAAGACGAGGTGCACCAGCAAGGCGTCCACTGCCGCCTCGAACGCGTAGGCCGCAGAGTTGTAGGCGGTCTTGTCCACCGACACCCGTTGCCAGATGAACGCCAGCACGGACGCGACGAGCCGGGTCACCACGAAGAGCTCCGGCGACATCACGAGAACGCCGATGAACAGCGGGATCCCGGCCAGGGTGAACGTGTATGCCTGCCGGCGGAACTCCACATTGAGCAGGAACTGCTCAGAGAAGAAGAACCCGGCACCGACTGCGACAGCGACCAGCGCACCGGACAGGTGGGGCGCCATGATCGGCGCCCCACCTGTCCGGATCGTCAGGACCATCGCCCCGGCGGCCAGGCCGGCGCTCATGAGCCAGGTGGTGACCTGCGCTGGGTCTAGTGCTCGACGCATCTGTGGCTACGACCAGTCGGCGGTGCTCCAGCGGGCGGAGGACCAGCGCGCCGAGTCCCAGCTGCTGTCGCTCCAGCGTGCGGAGGACCAGCGGGCGGAGGACCAGCGGGCGGAGGACCAGCGGGCGGAGGACCAGCGGGCGGAGGACCAGCGAGCGGAGGACAGGTCGGAGGCAGTCGACCAGTCATCTCCGGTCCAGGTCGCGCCGAGCCACTGGCCGCCAGCCCAGGCCGACAGCTGCGAGGTAGCCTGCCACCAGGCGGCGGCGTTCCAGGGGTTGCCCTGGACGTCGATCTCGCCGGTGAGGTCGTTGCCGTCGGCGTCGACCAGGACGGATCCGGCCCGGGCCGCGTCGATCGAGCCCTGCCCGGTCGAGGCGGGGAAGTCCTGGACTGCGGCGGCCCGCTGGGCCAGCGCCTTCTGGCCGTTCCCGGTCAGTCGCCGGGCGGTCTGCAAGGCCTCTGTCAGGTCGAGCGTCCCGGCCCCGGCGGCCATCTCGTCAGCGTTCTTGAGCGGGTCTGCCGTCGACGTCAGGGCGAACTTGACCTGATCGGGGGTCAGCGTCGGGTAGGCCTGCAGGAGCAGCGCGACCGAGCCGGAGACCACTGCGGCGGCCTCGCTGGTTCCGCTGCCGCGGAACAGGTTTCCGCTGACATCGCCGGACACCAGGCCTGAGGGGTAGTGGGCGTCGATGAAGGAGCCGGGGCTCCTGGCCGATACCAGCGAGGTGCCCGGGGCGACCAGGTCGACGTGGCGCTGCGCCGAACCCACTGAGGAGAAGTCGGCGACCGTGGCCTTGTTCGGTGCCCAGCCGTTGAGCTTGCTGTTGTTGTCGGTGGCGCCGACCGCGATGAGGTAGGGATCGATCGCGGGGTCGGTCAGCCGTCCGGTTGCCTCTCCGCTGTTGCCGGCGGAGGTGACCACGACGATGCCGTGCTTCCAGGCGTTCTCGGCCGCGGCCGCCAGCGGGTCAGCCTGGTAGGCCTGCGCAGAGTCGGTGCCGTAGGACAGGTTGATGACGCGCACACGGGTGCCGTCGGGCAGCACCGGGTGCTGGGTGACCCAGTCCAGGGCTGCGATGACCTGGCTCACGTCGGTGCTGCCGTCCGTGGTCGCCAGCTTCATCGCGAGCAGGCCCGCGTCGGGTGCTACTCCGAGCTGTACGTTGGCCGGAGCATCGGCCAGGTCGGAGGAGGGGTGGTCAGTTCCCCGGCCGGCGATGATGCCGGCCATGAAGGTCCCGTGACCGAAGGAGTCATCCAGGGCCAGCACACCGTTGCCCTCGATCGACAGATCGGGGCCGTAGGTCACCTTGCCGTCACCCAGGCCCGCGACCGGGTTGACGCCCGAGTCCAGCACCGCGACGCTGACGCCCTTACCGGTCAGTGGCCGTCCGGACGCGTCCTTGGCCGCCCACAGCTCGCGGGCGCCGATCGCCCTCTCGACCGTGTAGAGCGAGCCGGGGTCCTTGGCAGCCTGGTGCCTTCCGTAGGTGTCCTTGGCTAGTTTGTCCGCGGCCGGGTCACCCCACCTGGAACCGCTGAAGCTACCGGTCGCGGTGACCGAGCCGGAGTGAGTCGCTACCGGGGCGTCGTCACCGGTGGCCGCCTGCGCAGGGCTGGCCGAGAGACACATCACCGCAGCAGTGGCCGCTGCAGTCGTCGCTGCCCCCCACCGAGTGGTCCGCGCGAACTGTAGTTTCTGGCTCATCATGGCTCCGTAAAGTTCGATCTTCCGTATTCGACGCAGACGGTGCCGTCAGAACCTACCGACAGTTCTGGCCACTGCTATGCCCACAATTCAAGGCTGAGCCGTGGGCGGCCGATGCACAGTCGGCCGATCGAACAGAAGGGTTGACCAAAAGGACTAGGCGGTGGTGCCGCGGGCCTGCTGGGTGCTGATCCGCCCTGGTACGGGTCGCCGGCCAGTGCCGGAGAAGTATCCTTCTCGGTAGGCCCGCGGACCGCGTCGGCCCGGTCGGTGCGCTGGGGGCAGGGGTGAGCCTGGGTGGGCGGTGAGGGCACTGCGCCGGCGCCCTGGAGGCCGTTCCTGCAGGCGGCGGGTGCCCTGGCCGGGATCGGTGTCCTGGGCCTGGCAGTGACGGCCTACCTGGCCCTGCGAACGTCCGTGGGGATTCGCCTGGACCGTGCGGCGGCCGACGCCGTGAGCAGTCCGGCGGTGGTGCTGCACCGGCTCTACGGCGGGCTGAGCTGGGTGTCGGTCGGCTCGGTCGCGCTGTCGTTGCTGGTCTGCGTGGTGCTGGCCCTGATCCGGCGCAGGCTGGACCTTGCGCTCGGCGCGGTGGTCGTGATCGTGGGGGCGAACCTGACCACCCAGATTCTCAAGTACGACCTGTTCCCCCACCTCTACCTCGGCCAGCCTCCCAACATCCTGCCGAGCGGACACACGACGGTCGCGCTCTCGATCGCGCTTGCCGCGGTCATCGTCGCGCCCTCCGTCTGGCGCTGGACGGTGGCGATCGGGGTGTCCGCCACGGCAACCCTGGTCGGCGTGGCCCTGGTCCTTGGCCGGTATCACCGTCCCTCCGACGTGATAGCGGCCACCTTCGTCTGCCTGGTCTGGGCCGTAGCCGGGATGGTGACTGCGGCGCTGGTCACCCCGCGTCCTCCGGCTGCTGGCAGCGTGCCGGTTCATGCCGGGGCGCTCATCGGCGCCTCGCTGGTCGGCGGGCTCCTGGTGTCCTGGGGGGTCCGGCCGGAGCCTGGTCTGCAAGACCTCGGCCTGGGGATCATCTCGCTCGGGTCCATCGGGCTCGCCTGTGCTCTCAGCGTTGCCGCGGTCGCCCACCTGGCCGACCGGCACCTCGGGTGAGCTCGGGTCGCCACCGGCTTGGTTAGGGTATGACGGTGCTCAGGACTTCGGTGGCAGTGGCGGCAGGCAAGGCGGCCCGGGTCGCGTCGAGGATGCGCGGGGGCGGGTCGGCGCTCCCGGGCCTGGTGGTCGAGAGGCTGGACCCGCGGTTCCTTACCCATGCGCTGGCCGACCTGCCCCGGGGCGTCGTCGTGGTGACCGGCACGAACGGCAAGACGACCACCACCAAGATGCTGGTCGCCATCCTGCGCGAGCACGGGCTGACGGTGTTCTCGAACCCCACCGGCAGCAACTTCACCCGCGGCGTCATCTCCTCGATGCTGGCCGAGATCACGCTCTCCGGAGAGCTCAGGGCGGACATGGCGGTCCTCGAGCTGGACGAGGCCCACGCGCTGAAGTTCGCCGCCGAGGTGAAGCCGACCCACTCCCTGCTGCTCAACGTGGCCCGCGACCAGCTCGACCGCTTCGCCGAGATCGACTCCACCGCCAAGCTGCTCGCCCAGCTTGCCGAGCAGACCACCGTCGGGGTGGTGCTCAACCTCGACGACTCGTTCGTATCGCGGATCGCCCTGCGGGTGCCCGACG
>JBBRZQ010000114.1:0-14541 GCA_038236535.1 Actinomycetales bacterium | reverse complement strand
GGCCTGACCAACGGCACCGCGTACATGTTCCGGGTCCAGGCGACCAACGCCGCGGGCACCGGTGCCTTCTCGGGCCTGTCCAACACGGTCACACCTGCAGTGGTGGCTCTCACGGTTCCGGGGGCCCCGACCATCGGGACCGCTACCGCCGGGAACACCACAGCCACCGTGGCCTGGACGCCGCCAGCGTCCGACGGCGGTTCACCGATCACCGGGTTCACGGTGCGGGTGATCGATACCGCCACCGGGCTTCAGGTGGGTGCGCTACGACCCGCAGCGGCGGGCGCGACCAGCCTGGTCGTGACCGCGCTGACCAACGGAGCCACCTACCGGTTCCGGGTCCGGGCGGTCAACGTGATCGGGTCCAGTGTCCTGTCCGCGGCGTCAAACACGGTCACCCCGACCGCGGGCGTGGTGGTGGGCACCGCACCTGGTGCCCCGATCATCCGCAACGCTGTATCGGGTGCGGTCGGTGGCCCGATCACGGCCATCGCCAACTGGAGGCCCGGGACAGCCGGCAGTACGGCGACCACCGGGTATGTCGTGACCGCGATCCCCGCGGCCGGCGGCGCCAGCATCACCTCGGCAGTGCTGACTCCGGGCGCCGCCCGGAACCAGAGCTTCGAGATGACGCTGCCGGCGGGCAACTACCGGTTCACAGTGGTGGCGATCAACGCCACCGGCACCAGCGTGGCATCGGCCCAGTCCAACCAGGTGACCGCCCAGTAGCAGGAACCGTCGGTGGCGCCCACTCATAGCGGGCGCCACCGACAGAAACCCAGCAAGGGCGAAACAGGGAGCCCATCGCCTCCCTGTCCACGGATATCGAGTCCGTGCTGACGAGCCCGTCGGACCCAAAAGGTGTGGAGATGCTTTCAATGAACAGCTCACGAACCACCAAGCGGCGCCTTTGGCCGCAGCTGGCCAGCGCCCTGGTCACCGCCAGCGTCCTTGCCGTCGGCCTGGCCGTGCCCGCCCACGCGGCCGGCACCAACACGGTGACCAGCCCGGGGGTGATCAACATCGCCAACGCGCCCAGCTACGTGATCAGCGGCACCGCCGGCTCGGCCGTGGCCCTCGTCACAGTCGAGCTGGTCGACGGCCTGAGCCCCGGCCTTCGCGTCGGCGTCGTGCCCACGCCCGGTCCCACCGGGAGCACCTGGACGGCCACCTTCGACACCACCGGCCTAGTCGATGGCCCGGTCCAGATCAACGCCGGCTTCGACGGGGTGTGCATCGTCACAGCCGACTGCAGCCTGCCCGACGCGACGGTAACCAAGGACACCGTGGCACCGGAGATTCCCACCGTGTTCCCGCTGGACGGCGCGACCTTCGCGACCCCGACAGCCATCCAAATCCTCTCGCTCGACCCCGCGGACAGCACGTTCTTCACCACCGGGACCCCCACCGCCACCGATCCCAACACTGGCTCCACCCTGGTGACCGGCCTCGTCACGGTCAGTGCCACCGAGCAGGTCAAAGCCATCGCCTTCGACCCCGCCGGCAACCCCAGCCCGATCATGGTCGCCAACTTCACCGTCACCGCGGCCCCCGCCGCCACAGCCACCACCACCACCACCACCCTGGTCGCCCCGACCAGCCCGCAGCTGGCCGGCACCCCCGTGGTGCTGACCGCGACGGTCAGCCCCTCCGGCACCCCAGGGTCCTTCGAGCTCTTCGACGGCGCTACCTCCCTTGGTGTGATGACCGCAGGCACCAAGACCATCGCCCCAGCGGCCGGGACCCACTCCTACACCGCGACCTTCACCCCCACCGATCCGGTCGCGTTCAGCCCCTCCACCTCGGCCCCGGCAGCGTTGACCATCACCGCTCCCGCCGCCGCGGCCACCACCACCACGCTGGCCCTCACACCAGCCGGCCCACAGGTTGTCGGCACCCCAGTGGTCCTGACCGCCACAGTCAGCCCCGCCGGCAGCCCAGGGAACTTCGAGTTCTTCGACAGCTCAACCTCCCTGGGCGCCAGCTCACCGGCGGCCACGAAGACCCTGGCCCCCGCGGCCGGGACCCATTCCTACACCGCCACCTTCACCCCCACCGATACGGCCGCGTTCAACCCCTCCACCTCAGCGGCGGCCAGCCTCACCATCACCACTTCGGCCCCCGGCCCGGCACCAGCCCCCGCACCAGCACCAGCACCCGCCCCGACGCCAGCACCTGCCCCGGCGCCAGCACCTGCCCCGGTGACCGCCCCCACGGTGATCGCCCGCACCCCCGCGGCCAACTCCACCGGCGTTAGCCGGGTCAACAACATCCTGGCCGTGTTCAGCAAGAACGTCACCGGGGTCACCGCCATGTCCTTCACCCTACGGACCAAGACCGGCACCGCAGTGCCCTCCCTGGTCACCTACAACCACACCACCCGGACCGCGATGCTCAACCCGATCGCCACCCTGAACGCCGACACCACCTACGTCGCCAGCCTCAGCAACGCGATCAGCTCCGGCAAGACCCTCGCCGCCACCACCTGGGCCTTCACCACCGGGCCCCGCCCGGCCATGGAGTCGCGCACTCCCGGCATCAACGCCAAACACGTCGCCCGGAACGCGAATGTGACGCTCAGGTTCAGCGAGAAGGTCACGGGTGTAAGCGGCAGCTCCCTGACACTGGTCACCGCCAGCGGGCGAAGGGTTGCCGCAGTGGTCAGCTACAACCGCACCACCAAGGTCGCCACGCTCAACCCCATCAGGGGACTCTCCGGGGGCACGCGGTACACCGTCATGGTCACCAGCGCGATCAAGGACCCAGCCGGCAACCGGTTCACCCCGACCCGCTGGAGCTTTACCACCGCCTAACCCCCCCACGAAAGGACGACGAAAAGCAGCATCGCCCACACGGTGCTGCTTTTCGTTGACCTGGGACAGGTGGGTGGACATTCAGCGCGTGGCAGCTTAGCTAGGCCGCATTAACAGGGCTCCCAACAACGGGAAAGGCTGCGCAAAGTTGCCCATATGCAGGGGCCCCTGTTGCCCTGGACACAACGTCAGCCGGACCAGGGACAAGCTGGCCGGTGGGTGGCCAAACGAGTATCGAGCCAAGGCCCAGACCTGGGTCAACCACCTGATCCTCGACTTCTTCCGATGTTCCTTGGGCAAGAGGACCTTGACGAGTTGTCCTAAGACCTCATGCCCGGGGATCCACCACCACGGTCTACGACGACGACGCGGCGGCGGCCGCCGATGGAAGCCTAGATGACCCGGTGCCACAGCATCCACGGTTCGTGCCCAACCCTTCAACGCCTGGGCGCATGGGTATCCACCTTCTGGTTGGCTGTGGCCGGAAGACGACAAATGGTGCCGTCGCCGATGAAGGTCAGCGACGGCACCACTGACAAGTGGCGGCCTGGGCTGGTTTACCGGGCCGTGACCAGGTTGGATCGTACTGAGGCGGGGCCCCAGCCAGCGGAGTTGCGGGCCCGGACCACGAACCGGTAGTTGCCGGCAGCCAGCGTCATCCGAAGCGACCTGGCACCGGCGGCCTGGACGGCCGAGCTGGTTTGGCTCACGACCGTGCCGGTGGCGCTGATCCGCAAGGCGATGACCAGGAATCCGTTGATCGCCGGCCCACCGTTGGCTGCCGGCGGCGTCCACCGGGCCACTGCGTTGATCGGCCTGCCGATCAAACCAGGCGAGGCGGTCCCGATCACCGGGGCAAGGGGGGCGCTGGTCGGGATCACCGCGTTGGACCGCGCCGAGAACGCGCCGGTGCCCACGGCGTTCCTGGCCTGGACCTGGAACCTGACCGCCCTGCCGTTGACCAGCCCGGTGACCCGCAGGCTGGTTGCGCCCGCGGCCGCCGGCCGCAGCGCACCGACCTGGGTCAGGTTGGTCGCGTTGAGGACCCTTACCGTGTACCCGGTGATGACCGAGCCACCGGTGGCAGGCCTGGACCAGACCACCAGCGCCGTGGTGTTGCCGGCCGTGGCGGTCCCGATCACTGGGGCTTGTGGGGCCGTGGCCGGCGGAACGATATTCGGTGGAGCCGGGGCAGGGGCTGGTGCTGGTGCCGGTGCCGGTGCCGGTGCCGGGGCAGGGGCTGGTGCCGGTGCTGGCGCTGGAACAGGAAGTGGCACGGGATTCGGCGCAGGAGCCGGTGCAGGACCGGGTGCAGGAACGGGTGCAGGAGCCAGTACTGGCGTGACCGTGTTCGAGGCAGCCGAGAGTGGGCCAATGCCGAAGGCGTTGACCGCACGGACCTGGAAGGTGTAGGCCGTGCCATTGGTCAGCCCGGTAAGGAGGGTGCCGATATTCGCTGCCGGGATACCGATGACGGTATTGACCACAGCACCCCCGGCGGTCACAACCACCTCGTAGCTGGTGATCGGCGACCCTCCATCAGAGGCGGGTGGGGTCCAGGTGAGAACCGCCGAGGCATCGGCGGCCGTGGCGGTCCCGATGCCGGGAGCAGTCGGGGCCGTCGGGGCTGGGGTGACGGCGTTGGAAAGTCCTGACGCTGGGCCGGTGCCGAGCTGGTTGGTGGCCTGGACCTGAAGGCTGACCGGCGTCCCGTTCGCAAGGCCGGTCACCGTCGCGCTGGTGACGTTGCCGGCCACCGTCACTGTTCCGACTGGATTGTTCGCAGCGTCCAACGCTGTGACGATGAATCCGGTGATCGGAGCGCCGCCATTGGATGTCGGCGGAGCCCAGCCCACAGTCGCAGAGGCATTGCCACCAATGCTCGAACCGATTATCGGTGCACCCGGAACGGTTGCCGGCGGTCCCCCCCACGGTGTGGGCTCGAGTGGGCCAACACCGGGTCCGATGGCCGAGGCGGTCGTGGCGCCTTCACCCTTGACGATGAAGGGCAGGTGCCAGAAGTCGAACGGCGCCAGCAGGTCGCCAGGTTTGACGTTCTCAGGAAAGATGAACTCGAACGTCGGGGCGAAGTACTGGCCGGCCTCGAGTCCATTGGCCACCTGGTTGGTGGAGTCGTTCTTGTTCAGGCAGGCGTCCAATGCGGTCAGAACCGGGTTGCCGGCCGCGTCGTTGACCGGTGCTTCCGGCGTGCACAGCGAACGGACCGCGACCCGGACGGTGCGGGTCGGCTGGCTCAGCAAGCCGAACGGTGCCTTGCTGGCCCGGAGCCGGGCTCGTTGTGGCTGGGGGCCGACGTTCTGGGTGGTGATGCCACCGCCGATCGGGGTGACGCCGTCTGCCTGCATCGGCCCGTTCTGCTCGCCCGTCATCGCGAACGGGGTGGCCCAGCGGTTGCGAACCGCCCCTGTCAGGGGGTCGACATCCATCATGTAGATGTCCACCGCTGTCTTGACATCGGTGGTCTCGGACTCCAGGAAGAGCCGGTTCTGGGTCTCGACCGCAACGCCGTTGATCGCGATGAGGCTGGGGTCGGCGGTGCCGACACCGAACTGGCCGATGGCCAGGTAGCTCGGCTGGGTGCCGGGCATGGTGTAGATCCCGATGTTCGCCTCGACTGTGTGCGCCGAGGTGTATGCCGGCGCGGTGGCTGTGGCGGGGAACAGGGTGCCCGAGAACGTGATGGAGTCGCCGACCTCAAAGGGGGCCTGCTGGCGCGGGTCGGGATCGGTTGCTGCGCGGGCGGCGACGGTGTCCATGACGAACTCGCTGCAGTAGACCTGTCCTGGTGCGGCTGGGGTCAGCTCGCCGCTGACCGGTGGGGCGATACCAGAGAGGCTGAAGTTGCGGCACTGGCCCGTGACGGACGGTTTGGGCCGGTTCTGCTGAGGGCACAGAGGGTCATCGGCAGTAGCGGGGTCGGTGCGCGGCACGCACATCGGGTAGCCGGTGCCGGCGTGAACGGTCGGGTTCCCGTCATCGACGCTGAACCGCGGGTCGGGACTCTGGGCGCGCCCGAAGCGGCCCTTCGGGTCGTTGATCTGCACGATGGCGGGCTTGGCGGCATCACCGGTGTCAACCTGAAGGTTGCCGGTGGCGTAGTCGATGCCCGTGATGACACCGGCGCTGGAGTTCAGCGACAGCTGCGAGGCGAACAGCAGACCCGCGATCCGCCGGCCGCCCACGATGTTGCCGATCGCGTGCATCTCGAACGACGGATAGCCCTTGCCAAGAGAAAGGTCAGGTCCGCCGTTGATGAAGTCGGCCCAGGTAAAGGTGTTGGCCGGGGCCTGGATCACCATGTTGCACGGAACCACGACCACACCGTGGTTCAACGTCAGCGTGCCACCGAAACGGCTCGGCTGGTTGGCAGGAGTGTTCGGGCAGTTCGAATTGCTGGTGTCCACCGTGGCGCTCTGGATGAACCCGGTGTCGTCGAACCCGTGGATCTGGGCCGCCAGCGCCCCGAGAGCACTCGGGTCGGGCAACGTGGGGGTGATGAAGGGCGCAATCGCGCCGGCCGGTGGCTTGGCCGTGCCCCCCGCCGCGAACGAGTTGATGCTCAGTGGGAGAAGGAGCAAGCCAACCGCGGTCAATGGGATGACCACCGTTGTAAAACTTCGCTTCCGCCAGTCGAAACCACGCATGGGAGAACCTCCACCTCGGCATGACCGCGCCCTACCTGACGCCGGCCATGAGCAGATGATGCACGCAGCACCTTGCAAAATGCTTGGGCTCCGTCGCCTGGACCTCGATCCACCTTCACCGCCCTTATGGCGAATGGACCTGTTGATGTTCTTGAGCCGCTACAGAGCCGGGATACCCACGGGCACCCCGGCCCTGTACGGCGAAGCAGTAGTTCTCTTCCCGAAGCGCTATCGCTCTACCAAGGGGACGGCTCCAGAGGCCCCACGCCGGGACCGACAGCCGAGGCGGTCCCTGCGCCTTCACCCTTGGCGATGAAGGGCAGGTGCCAGAAGTCGAACGGCACGAGCAGGTCACCGGGCTTGACGTTCTCGGGGAAGATAAACTCGAAGGTCGGGGCGAAGTACTGGCCGGCCTCGAGCCCGTTGGCCACCTGGTTGGTGGGGTCGTTCTTGTTCAGGCAGTCGTCCAGAGCGGTCAGTACCGGAGAGCCGGTGACCGGGTCGTTGACCGGCGCCTGCGGTACGCAGAGCGAGCGGACCGCGACCCGGACGGTGCGGGTCGGCTGGCTGAGCAGGCCAATGGGTGCCTTGGTGGCCCGGAGCCGGGCGCGCTGTGGCTGAGCGCCGGTGTTCTGGGTGGTGATGCCACCGCCGACCGGAGTGAGGGTCCCAGGAAGGTTGGGTCCATTCTGCTCACCAGTCATCTCGAAGGGGGTTGCCCAACGGTTGCGGACCGCCCCGGTGACGGGGTTGACATCCATCATGTAGATATCCACGGGGGTCTTGACGTCAGTGGTCTCGGCCTCGAGGAAGATCCGGTCCTGGGTCTCGACCGCCAGCCCGTTGATCGAAATCCGGTTTGGGTCTGCTGTGCCGACACCGAACTGGCCGATGGCCAGGTAGCTGGGCTGGGTGCCGGGCATCGTGTAGATGCCGATGTTGGCCTCGATGGTGTGCGCAGAGATGTATTCCGCGGCGGTCGCCGTAGCGGGGACCAGGGTTCCGGAGAACGTGATCGAGTCGCCGACCTCGAAGGGGGCCTGTTGTCGCGGGTCCACGTCGGTTGCTGTGCGGCTGGCGTCAGCAACGCTCTTCATCACGAACTCGCTGCAGTAGGCCTGCCCAGCAGGAGCAGGCGTCAGCTCACCACTGACCGGCGGAGCGATACCCGAGACGCTGAAGTTGCGGCACTGGCCGGTCGCCGATGGCTTGGGGCGGTTGGCCTGCGGGCACAGCGGATCGTCGCCACCGGCGGTGGCCGGGTCGGTGCGAGGCACGCACATCGGGTAGCCGGTGCCGGCGTGGACGGTCGGGTTTGCGTCATCGACGCTGAACCGCGGGTCCGGGCTCTGCGCCCGACCGAACCGCCCCTTGGGGTCGTTGATCTGCACAATCGCCGGGGTGGCTGAGCTGCCGGTGTCCACCTTCAGGTTGCCGGTGGCGTAGTCGATGCCGGTGATGACACCGGTGCTTCCGTTCAGCGACTGCTGCGAGGCGTACAGCAGGCCGGCGATCCGCCGGAAGCCCACGATGTTGCCGATGGCGTGCATCTCGAAGGACGGGTAGCCCGTGCCGAGCGACAGATCAGGGCCGCCGTTGACGAAGTCGGCCCAGGTGAAGGTGTTGGCAGGGGCCTGGATCACCATGTTGCACGGGATCACGATCGGGCCGTTGTTCAGCGTGAGGGTCCCACCGAAACGGTGCGGGTCGGCGGTGTTGGGGCAGCTGGCGTTGGTGGCATCCACCGTGGCGCTCTGGATGAAACCAATGTCGTCAAACCCGTGGATCTGGGCCGCGGGTGCCCCCAGAACAGTTGGGTCGGGCAACGTCGGAGTGACAAACGGCGCCACCCCACCCGGCGGAGGCTTCGCGGTGCCCGCGCCCCCCTGGGCGAATGAGCTGATGCTGAGCGGGACAACGAGCATGCCGATCGCGGCCACGGGGATGACCACTGCCGCGACCCTTCGTCTCCTCAAGTTGGAAAAACGCATGGGCAAACCTCCACTTCGGTAGGACCGCGCCCTACCTGACGCCGCCCATGACCAGATGATGCATCCCCCACCTTGCAAAATGCTTGGGCAACCGAATCGCCGCCCGTCCGAGCAGGTCACGACCCTGACCCCAAGGTTTTCCAAAGACATCCCGTGCACCATCGCGCCCATGACACCCGTGGAGGGCACGTCCGTCCTTACCCTGCGATCGATTGCGCTGATCGTCGCCGTGCTGGTGGGTGCTGCGCTAGGTGGCTGGCGAGCGGCATCGATGGCGGAGACCAAGCCCGACCCCTCCACCCTCGTGGTCAACGGCGTTTCGTACACGGTGACCCACGCGCAACAGATCCAGGGCCTTTCAGATTCAGCCCTGGGGGGGAACTCCCACGGAATCCAGAGCCTGGTCACTGACGACAAGGCCCTGATCAGCGTGAACCTGGTCATAACCACCGGGGACTCCCCTAGCCCGTATGACCCAGGCGTACTTCGCGTCTTCGCGGCTGGTTCCCCAGCAGGCGTGTCCCCCGTCGGCGGCATTCTCGCGCCAGGACATCTCAAGGCCAAGACAAGGATCGAGGGTTTCCTTTCCTTTGTCGTGCCCCGCAAGGGTGGCCGGTTCGCTCTTGGCACGTCGGGCGACTCTCGTGAGGTTCCACTCGTTCAGGTCGACCTGGCCCCGGCCGGTGCCGGCCAGCATGCGCACACATCCGACACGTCAACCATTACGCCAACCACCGCGGCTCCGACCCGTGACAGCTCTACCAACTCGGGTCCTTGAGAGGGCGATCACCATGACCACTGATCGACGCGCTTCCCACCTTTCCCGGCTGCTGGTGGGTGATCTGGTTGTCGCCCTGTTGTTGGGTGTGGCTGGTGCGAGCTGGCTGGTGTGGCTGTCAATGCTCGGCAACGGCCCGGCCCAGAGCTGGTCTCAACGGTTGGTCAGCGTGCTGACCGTCATCGCCTTTACCCTTCCAGGGGTACTTGTCGTCGTCCCGTTGATGTTGCGCGGTTCGCGAAGCAGGGGCACCGGAACCACTGGTTGGATACCGATGCTTGGTTTGGTCGTCGCACCGGTCACGGCAGCGGCGATATCGGCGGGTAACCAGCTGCGGCTCGTTCTCCTCGAAAAATCCCCCTCCGGGCTGCCGATCATCACGATGGTCGGCGACGCGCTGAGCTTGCTGGTCGTGCTGTTGCCAGCCGCGTGGGTGCTCCTGGGCCTGCGCCGCCTGTTCGCCGGCAGGTCACGATCTGGGGTCCGCCGCCGGGCCCGGGTCGGGTTGGCGCTGGGGTTAGGGGTCGCTACCGCGATGAGCACCGCGACCCTGACGCCTATGGCAGCCCTGGGGGCAACGGGCGCGGCCGTGACCAGTACGGGCGTGTGTCCTGCAGGGGCGCCGGCCCGCTCGTATGACGTTCAGTCGATCAACGTGAACATCCCTCTGAACCGTTTTGGTGACCATGATGTCAAGGGCCGGATGTACGTGCTGTCCAGCGCCGTGGCCGCGGTGCGAGCCGAGGAGGCCACCCAGAAGGTGTCTATCGGGCTGCGTGACGACCCGATCCAGCCGCTGATCATCCGCGCCAACGAGGGCGAGTGCCTGACCATCAACTACACCAACAACGCCGACGGTGGCGACTTCGGTGTGCACGTGGACGGACTGGCTTTCGACATGGCCTCCTCGGGGGATGCGATCGGCAACAACGCGGCCTCCGGGGTGTCCAAGGGCCTCTCGCGTACCTACACGTACTACGTGCCCAACGACAGGACCCTGGAGGGTGCGCACTACCTGCACCCGGGCCCGGGTTTTCGCGACCTGGTCAACCATGGCCTCTTCGGCTCAGTGGTCGTGGAACCTCCGGGCTCGACCTACCTGGACCCCAACTTCATCGATGAAGCCCACGCGGATGCGGCCCAGCCGAACGGGATGCAGTCCGGCTGGGAGGCCACCATCCGGCCGGCTGGGGCCCCAGAGTTTCGGGAGAATGTTCAGCTGTACCACGAGATCGGGAACGAGGACGAGAAGGACGCCGTGCTGCAGGCCAACGGGGTACCTGTCCCGGACACCGACCCGCACACTGAGTCATACCGCCCCGACAGCCGGGGCATCAACTACCGCTCAGAGGGTTTCTTCGACCGGTTGAACTTCGCCCCGACCCAGGAGGCCCACGCCTACGCCTCCTATACATTCGGTGACCCGGCGACCCCCATGCCGCGCGGCTATCGGGCCGACCCGACCAAGTTCCGGATCCTGCACGCCGGCAGCGAGATGTTCCACGTGTTCCACATGCACGGCGGCGGGATCCGCTGGCGGTTCAACCCGGTCGCCGACACGACCTACAGCTACGCGGCCACCGGCCTCGACAAGCACCCGTTGGAGGCATCGGACTCCGAGCGCCTCGACTCGCAGGCATTCGGCCCCGGCGAGTCGTACAACCTCGAGATCGAAGGCGGCGCCGGCGGGGTCCAGCAGGGCGCAGGAGACTTCCTCTTCCACTGCCACATCGCCGAGCACTACGTCTCTGGCATGTGGAGCTTCTGGCGCGTCTATGACACCCGTCAGAGCGACTTCGCCCCCTTGGGCGATCGCGCCGCCGCCGGTAAGGCCCCGTTCTGGCCCGTGGACTCCAGTGGGCTGATCGGCAGGACCATCAACGGCCAGACCATCACCGCGGCAAACCTTGACTCCTGGATACGCCCACAGCTGCCACCACCTGGGATCCGTAAGAACACGATGGACGGCGCGGTGTGGAACTGGTCGACGAACCCCGCCGACCCCACCCAGTACCTCGGTGAGAGCGAGGACACCGCCACCTACCCGGACTACTACAACGACCCCAACCAACCGGGGCACCCCACCGCGCTCCCGGACGACAGGTTCGTGGGAAACCGCCCGATCCTGTTGTTCAACCCTGCGAACGGCCGTCCCGCATACCCGATGATGCGACCCCACCTGGGGATGCGGCCCCCGTTCTCACCCAACGGCCACTCCGGAGCCCCTTACCTCGGTGAGATGGGCAACACGCCCGCCACCGCCATCACGGCCACCCATCTGGATCCCTTCGCAGGCCGAGCCGACGCGATCTGCCCGGGCACCCAGGCCAACGGCGCCCCCACAGTGCTGCGACGGTTCAATGTTGTCGCAGTGGAGCACTCCGTGCAGGTCAGCCCAAACAGAACCGACCCGGCCGGCAAGGTGTACGTGCTGGCCCACGACAAGGCCGCGGTGCTTGCCGGCACCAAACCGTTCCAGCCGCTGGCGTTGCGCACCAACGTCGGTGAGTGCGACGCGGTCACTCTGACCAGTGAGCTGACTGACGCCAACGCATCCAACAACTTCTCCCAGGTCAACATCCACATCCACCACGTCCAGTTCGACACCCAGGCGTCCGACGGTGTGATCACCGGCATGTCCTACGAGCAGGCCGTGCGGCCCTACAAGGTCGAAGACCCCCAGCTGACCGCCGATGCCGCGACCGGCGAGAGCGTCCTGCACCTCTCAAGCGTGGCCAAGTTCCAGGTCGGGGAGTCCATCGGGGTGGGCTTGGGCACCGAAGGCCCGCCAGCCACCGGGACCGCGAACGCCGGCGAGTCGGGGCAAGGACCAGAGATCCGAACACTGACCGCCGTCGACACCAACGCAGGGACGGTCACCCTCTCAGCGCCGCTGATCCAGGCGCACCCAGCCGGCGAGTGGGCCGGCACCGAGTTCGTCCAGTACCGCTGGTACCCCGACGTGAACCTGGACAACATCTTCTTCCATGACCACGTCGACGGGATCAACACCTGGGCCCACGGCCTTGTCGGCCAGCTCATCGTCGAGCCCAAGGGCTCGACCTATCACGATCCGCACACCGGGGCCGTGGCCGACTCAGGCACGATCTTGGACATCCACACAACCAACCCGGTTGCCGCAGCGGCCGGTGTCAGCGGCAGCTTCCGTGAGATGGCGCTGTGGACCATGGACAAGGGCTTCGGGTCGACCTTTGACTCGATGCTGAACCTCCGCGCCAACCCGCTGATCGACCGGGTCGGCGACCCCTCGTTGAAGTTCAGCTCCTACGCCTATGGCGACCCGCTGACCCCCTTGCCACGGGCGTACGCCGGTGACCCCTTCGTGATCCGGGCCATCAGCGTGAGCCCGACCGTGGACACCCTGCACGTCGACGGTCATACCTTCGGCCTTGAGAATCGCTACGCCGACAGCTCGGGACACACCGAGGGTTCGGCGATCGACACCTTGCACTACGGGATCTCCGAGAAGTACTCCCTCATCCTCAAGGGTGGAGCCGGTGGCACCAACCACCTCCCCGGTGACTACCTGTACTTCAACGGCATCGACAGGCGAATCAACGACGGTGCGTGGGGCATCATCCGGGTCCTGCCCGGACGGGTCACCACCGACCCCACTGACGCGAACTTCCTGCAACCGCTACCTGGGAGCACACCACCGGACGCACCCGCACTGCCCATCCAGACCGGCAATGCGCCACCCGAACCCACCAACGTCAGCTCCCCATGCCCGACGGGGGCCAGCAGTCACACGGTCAGTGTGACGGCGGTGAACGTGCCCGGGGTGGACAGCTCAATCCGGTTTGCCTACGTGCCCACAAGCCAAGCCAGCGCAGTGGCCGCCGGAACGATCAAGCCCGAACCACTGGTCCTTCACGTCATCCAGGGTGAGTGCGTCGCGGTAACGGTCACCAACCAGACGGGGCAGAACCGGATCTCCTTCCACCTGTCCGGTCTGGCTTCTGATCAAGCCTCCAGCGGTGTCGACGTGGGCTGGAACCCCGAGTCCAGCATCGCCAACGGCGCCTCACGCGCCTACACCTACTACGTGGACAACGCGAAGGTCGCCGGTGGCAGCATCGCCGACCTCGGCGGTGGGCTGGACAAACAGGGGCTGTATGGCGCCTATACCGTCGCCCCCGCGGGGTCGACGATCACCAATCCCGCCTCCGGCGCGGTCACGGATGTGGGCGCCTCGGTTGACGTGCACCCGGTCGACACGCCGTCGTATCGCGACTTCACCCTCGTGCTGGCCGACGACGACCCGCAGATCGGGGCCAGCTTCATGCCTTACCCGTCGGTGGTCGACAAACCCGGCTCGGTGCGGGTGAACTACCGGCAGGCGCCCCGTAACGACAGCCTTTCCACCGCCTTCAGCTCCGCAGCATTCGGTGACCCGGCGACGCCGATCCTGACCTCCTACGCCGGAGACCCGATGGTGGTCCACACCTTGGTGGCGCCCGGGAGCGAACAGACGCACGCCATGAACCTGGGCGGCCTGTCCTTCCCGACGGATCCGAACATCCCCTCGTCCAACTCGGTCCAGACCGGCGGACTCGGTCCTTGGGAGATGCTCACCTCCAAGATCGCGGGCGGCGCGGGCGGAACAGCCCACGTGGCCGGCGACTACTTCTACGGCGACATGCGCAGGGTCTTCACCAAGGCCGGGATGTGGGGCCTTCAACGAGTGCTTCCCACGCCAAAGGCGTGCCCGGCACCAGGCGCCGGAACCCAGTGCCTTCAGCCACTGGTCATCACGGCCCCGGACGCTCCCACCATCGGAACGGCCACGGCGGCGGATGCCTCGGCGGTGGTCACCTGGACCCCACCCGCCTCGGATGGCGGGTCGCCGATCACCGGCTACGAGGTGGTTGCGAGCGCTGGTGGTGCGGTGGCCAAAACCGTCACCGGCATCCCGGCGATAGATATCGGCACCCTCCTCACAGGACTGACCAATGGCACGGCCTATACCTTCCAGGTCCGTGCGGTCAACACCTCCGGCGCTGGCCCGCTCTCGGCTGCCTCGAACACGGTCACGCCAATACCGACTCCTGCACCCGCTCCTGCTCCCGTTCCAGCACCAGCTCCCGCTCCCGCTCCGGTCGCGTTAACTCCTCCCGTGACCGTTCCAGCTGTTTCGGGTTCGTTCACCCCGCTACCCACCGCCCGGGTCTTCGACGGGACCGCGACCACCACACCCAGGCTGGTCCAGATCGCCGGCCTCGGCGGGGTACCGGCAAACGCGACCGCGGTCATGGTCAACACCGAGGTATCCG
>JBBRZQ010000113.1:0-14613 GCA_038236535.1 Actinomycetales bacterium | reverse complement strand
GGCCGTCGACGTAGAACACCGCGGCCAGGTCCGGGTTGGCTTCGTCCAGGCGGGCCACATGCCGGGCGGCGATGGCGCCCTGGAGCTCGCCGGCCCTGCTGGTGGCCGCGAGGACGGCGATCTTGCGGCGGATGGTTTTGACCTCCGGGGCCCGGTCCAGACCCAACACCCGGCCCAACGCGACCGGGTCCACCCGGGTCGCGCCTTCGGCGCGGGGCTCACCGGCCAAGGCCCGCAGCACTGCCTCGATCAGCATGGTGTCCAGGCCGTAGAACCCGTTCGGCAGGCTCCCGAAAACCGTTGTTGCACAGGGCAACAGCCCGGTGGCTTCCAAAGCGGGTATCGCCAGCAGTAGTCCCGCCAGGGGTACCCGCCCGGCGGGGGCGAAGACCGGTGGTGCGGCGCTCAGCTGTCCCCACCGTGCCGCGCCCCGCTCACCGGATCGGTCAGCGGGGTCCGGCAGCACCGGCACCGGGTCGTCCTGGCCGCCCGCCGCAACGGTGGGGCTCTCAGTGGCCGGGCCATCACTGGAGGCCGGGGCGTCGTTGCCCACCGTGCCAGTAGCGGGGCGGGCGCCATCCGGCGGCAGTGGCAGTGCCCGGCGGACGCTGTCAGTGCTGACTGCGACGGCCGCCGCGATAGCCCGCAGGCTCGCACCGGCGGCCCGCCGGCTCCTGATGTCGGCCACTACCGCGGCCGTGAGCCGCGACGGGCCCTTGGGGCCAGCCTTGGCCGGCACCAACGCGGCAGCTCCGCGCCCGGTCAACGCCTTGCCCCAGCGTCGCAGCGTGTCGGGATCGACGCCGAACCCTGCCGCGACCTGGACCGCTTTGGCGGCCTTGATCCGCACCAGCTGCACAGCCGCCAGCCGCCGGCACGCGTCGTCGCCTGGCTCCCAGGCCATGGACAGCTCACCGTGCAGGAACACCCGCCCGCCGGTCTCGTCCTCTACCAGTGCTGCTGCCGGCCCGATCAGGATCGCGTCGGCGCGGGGGACCATGGACAGAGGCATCTGAGCAGTCATCACCGTCATCATCCCCCTCGAGATCTCCACTAATAGCCGTAAAGATTATCTCACATCAGGGGTGCAAGGACAACCGCCGCACGCGAAGAATCCGCAGGTCACGAAGCCGGAACGCATCCCCGGCTGTCATCTATGTCTGGAGTCCTGAGCCCAGCCGCGGATCGTGCTGGGGCCACGCGGCGGCAAGCGACCGCACGCCCATTGTCGTGAGTCCGTGGAGCCAGCCGACCGAGTGCGGGCTCGGCAAATCAGCGAGCAGCATGGTGCGCATCAGACGGGGTCATCACTCTCCTGTTCTTCGAATACCCGACCAGCTGTGGTGCCGCCTGGCCGTCGACAGGATGAAATTGACGGCACGGACCGAGGTGTTGGCGATCAGGTAGTCGTCAGGGGTCATCGAGCTCACGCCCTGCCTGGAGCGCCCGGCCTTCATGGCGATGGCGACAGCCTCGACAACGTCGCGGGTATCAAGGTCGGTCATCACGATGCCCCCGGTGTCGAGCGCTTCCGGTCGCTCGATGGAGCTGCGCAGGGTGATTGCCGGGAACCCCAGCAGGGTCGACTCCTCGGCCACGGTCCCAGAGTCTGACATGACGCAGGCAGCACCGAGCTGTAGCCGGTTGAAGTCGTGGAACCCGAACGGTTCGTGGAACACGATGCCTTCTGGCTTGTTCCCGCCGGGCTGAGCCTGCAGCCGCTTGAGTGTCCGGGGGTGGGTGGAGACGTAGACCGGCAGATCCCAGCGGTCGTGCACGGCGATCAGGCAGTCGAGCAGCATCCGCAGCCGGGCCGGGGAGTCGACGTTCTCCTCACGGTGCGCGCTCACCAGGAAGTAGCCCGCCTCGGTCAGGGATAGTCGTTGGAGGATCTCCGAGGCCTGGATCTGGGGGAGGTACGTGTTGAGCACCTCACGCATCGGCGAGCCGGTGAGCAGGATGCGGCGCGGGTGGAGGCCTTCGGAGAGCAGGTTGCGACGCGCATGCTCGGTGTAGACGAGGTTGAAGTCCGCCACGTGATCCACCAGGCGGCGGTTGGTCTCCTCGGGGACGTTCTCGTCGAAGCAGCGGTTGCCGGCCTCCATGTGGTAGACGGGGATCCCCATCCGCTTGGCCATCACGGCCGCGATACAGCTGTTCGTATCACCGAGCACGAGGACAGCATCGGGTTTCTCCAGGAGCAGCACCTCCTCGGTCCGGATCAGGGTCTCGCCGAGGACCCGGCCCAGCGACGACGTGTCGACCCCGAGCAGATGGTCGGGCTTGCGGATATCGAGGTCCTGGAAAAAGACCTCGTTCAGCGCGAAGTCATGGTTCTGGCCGGTGTGCACCAGGACGTGGTCGACGGTCTCGTCCAGCAGTGCGATCACCCGGGAGAGGCGGATCAGCTCCGGGCGGGTTCCGACGATGGTCATCACCTTGAGCATCAGAGGGCCGCTCCGGCGGGGGAGACGGGTTCCCAGTAGGTGTCTGGCGCCTCCGGGTCGAACAGGCTGTTTGTCCAGAACAGCGTGGTCAGCTCCGTGTCGCCGGTGTTGGTGATGTTGTGCACCCACATGGTGGGCATGTCCACCACGGCCGGATTCTCGCCGGTGACGTCCAGCGACACCACCTGATCGGTGAACATCTTGCGCAGGGAGATCCGGGCCTGGCCGCTGAGCACCACGAACCGTTCGATCTTGCTGAGGTGGAAGTGCTCACCCCGGGTGATGCCGGGTCTGGTTGTCGACACGAAGGTCTGTCCCTGACCGCCGTGGGCGCGGACGGTCTCGACGAGTCGTCCGCGGTCGTCGGTGTGCGCGCTCAGCGCGACGGGGTAGTGCTCGGGGAACATCGCCGCTCGGAGTGTATTGAACAGGTCGATGTCGAACTGGCTGTTCAGCGGCGGGATCTCCCCGTTCGCGTACAGCTCACGGGACGCCGCGAGCGTGTCGTAGACGGCTTTCACCGACGTCTGGGTGCCGAGCGGCTCAAGGTGTGGCAACGAGGTGGTCAGCGCGTCGATGAGTGACTGGGCACCGGCCTGCACGTGAAGGAGGTCGATGGGGCGGTCGACGATCTCCGGGCTGGCGACGTTGAGCACGGCATCGACGAAGGTGGCCACGAACGAGTTGTACTGCGGCCTTCCGTGCTCGCCGAACAGGTTGGGCAGGCGGACGTCGACGTACTGCGCGCCAGTCTCGCTCGCTGCCTCTCCGAGGATGAGGTTGGCGGCTGCCTTCCCGCTCCCATAGGGGCTGGCGGTCCCGGCCCAGATGGAGTTGGCGTAGACGACCTTGCTGAGGGACTGCGCCTCATGCATCGCCTTGGCCACGCATCGGGCCAGCTCGATGTTGCCCTCCTCGACCTGCGAGGGAGTCCCCCGGTTGACTCCGGCGACGTGGATCACGGCGTCCGCATCCCCGATCAGGTATGGCAGATCGCCCCAGCACTTGCGGTTCACGGGGACCACCTGGTGATCGGTCAGGGCACCCAGACGGACCCGGGTATGCCAGCCGACGAAGCCGTCGGCGCCGGTGATGAGTATCTTCATGCTCTCCCTCGTTCCAGCAGCATGCGCATTTCGGGGATCGTCATCATGAGTTCCTTCGTCTGGTCGACATCCAGCTGCACCGTGTTTGCTGAGGTGAAATCGTCGATCTTGGCGGTTCCCACGTCGCCCTGTTCGTTGAAGAGCTCGTACTCGAGCGATCGTGCGTCCAGGGGCACCCTGAAGTAGTCGGCCCCCTCCGCTGCGTTGAGCATTTCTTCGCGGCTGAGGAGGGTTTCGTGGAGCTTCTCTCCGTGACGGGTGCCAATCAGCTTGATCTCAGGGTCCTGGTCGATCAGAAGGTTCGCGACGGCGGTGGCCAGCACTTCGACCGTGCAGGCGGGAGCCTTTCGAACGAAGAGGTCACCGGGCTCGGCATTCAGGAACGCATGCTCAACCAGGTCCACGGACTCCTGCAGTGTCATCAGGAATCGCGTCATCTTGGGCTCAGTCAGTGTCAAGGGCTGCCCTGACTGGAGCTGTTTGATGAAGAGGGGGATGACGGACCCGCGTGAATGCATCACGTTGCCGTAGCGGGTGATCGATACGACCGTTTCGGACTCTGGGTGGTTGCGCGCAAACGCCTGTACGGTCTTCTCCATCAGAGCCTTCGTCATCCCCATCGCGTTGACCGGGTAGACCGCTTTGTCGGTGCTGAGGCACACGACGGCGCGGACTCCGGCCTTTGCCGCGGCCTCGATCACGTTGTAGCTACCCACGACGTTGGTCTTGACTGCTTGCTCCGGGAAGAACTCGCACGAAGGGACCTGTTTCAGCGCCGCCGCATGGAACACGAAGTCCGCGTTGACGAACGCGCCTGCGACGCTGTCGTAGTCCCGCACGTCCCCGAGGAAGAACCGCAGTCGGGAGTCTGAGAACCGTTTGCGCATCTGGTCCTGCTTGGCCTCATCGCGGCTGAGAATGTGGACCGTCTCGATGCCGCGCCGCAGGAGATGGCTGACCATGGTTGATCCGAAGGATCCCGTGCCACCAGTGATCGCCACCCTCGCGCCAGTCATCGTGTCGATGCTCATGATGTGTGCCTCCGTGTGGCCGGGATCATGGGTCGTTGTTTCGAGTCGCCGGGCGATTCGGTCAGAATTCGTCCCAGTTCTCGCCACGCATCCTGCCTGGCCGGCGGACTCCAGCCGACCTCCGTCAGCCAGCTCGGAGCCTGTGACTGTCCGAACCACAACATCTCCAGGCGGCGGGCATTCGCTGCCATCGCCGGGGTCAGGGCGCCCGCGCCCGTGAGCACCATCACCACTGCCCTGGCAAGGACCCGGGGGATCTCGAGGGGTTCGTGACCTCCCAGGAGGGTCAGCAAGCCGGCCGTGGTGAGTCCCTCCGCCGGATGAGCCACGATCGGCGGTGGCTGCCTCTTGGTGGTCGCCAGAAAGGCAACGGCATCCGCCACGTTGGCCAGCAGCGCCTGGGGGGTGGGGGAGGAGCCCGGCCGGGCGACGCTCGAGAGCCGGGAGCGGGCGATCCTCGCCGTCACCCGGGAGACGTGGCGGTCTGGCCCGTGGGCACCGGGAGGCCGGTAGGTCACCGCACCGGGGTGGTTGCTCCTGACCAGATGCTCGCCCAGCGCCTTGGACCTCGAGTAGGGCGTGAACGGGGCGACCGAGGGGGAGGCGTCGAGGACCCCGATCCGGCCCTGCACGGCAGCACTGCTGACCTGGACGAATCTGGGAACCCCTGCGGTGGCCGCGGCCATCGCCAGGAAGCCCGGGACCAAGCCGTTAGCGGCCCTCAGAGTTCGCTCGTCGTGGCCCCCGGCCTCGGCAACGCCCGCAGCGTTCACGACACAGTCCGTGCCGCTCAGCCGGGCAGCGAGGGCGTTGACCGCCTCAGTCACTCCCAGCAGAGCGGCGGCGGGATCACCGGCATCAGGGAAGGCCGGCCGGGGCGTGGTGAGGGGATCGACAACGGCTCCACGCGCCTGCAGCGCCCGGGCCACCTCTGTGCCGATGAACCCGGTCGACCCGAAGATCACCACGCGCCTGGGCGCGCTCACCGCGCTGCCCTGCGCTGGCTTGCTGCCATCAGGATGCGACTGAGAGAGTCGCCGACTCCCTGCTCGCTGAAGTGCGCCAGGTAGTGATGACGTCCCCGCGCGCCCATCGCCTCGCGTTCCGGCGCACTCAGCTTGGCCATCCTCCGGATCGTCTCGGCGAGCCCGCCGGCATCCTCGGGGGCGGACACGAACCCGGCCCCGGACGAGCTGATCACCTGGGCCGCGTCCCCGGTCACCGTGCCGATGATGGGCCGCCCGGCCGCCATGTTCGCCTGCAGCTTGCTCGGCAGGGTGCTCCGGAACTGCGGTGCGTCCTTCAGGCTGACCAGCTGGACGTCGCCGAGCGCGAGGATGTCCGCCATCCGGCAGAACGGCTGCGAGGGGACGAACCGGACGTTGTCCAGGCCGAGCTCGGCGACTCGTGAGCGAAGGCCGCTCTCTGCGACGCCCCCGCCGACCAGCACGAAACCGATCTCCCGGTCATGGCGCAGGACGGCAGCCGAGTCGATCACGCTGGCCAGGGCCTGCACCTCACCGAGGTTCCCGGCATACATCGCGGTGAACGGGCGGAACGGCCCGAACTCCGTCAGCAGCTCTGAGGTCACGGTGGCCGGCGCGAAGCACTTCTCGTCGGCCCAGTTCGGCACGAACTCGATCTTGCCCGGGCTGACGCCGCGTGCCTCGATCAGCGCCCTCATGCCAGGTGAGGTGACCGCGATGGTCGTGGCCCGCCGGTAGACCGCGTCGCAGAACCGGTGAAGAAACCGCTCGGCCCGGCTGCCACCGCCCTCGCCGAGGAAGCCGCTGGAGATCACCGTCTGCGGCCACAGGTCCTGGATCTGGACGACATAGGGCACGCCGCGCAGTGCCTGCAGCGCCATGGCGGGGATGGCGGCGGTGGCCGGGGTCGAGTAGACGAGGCTCACATCCACCCGCGGGAGGCGTCCGACGGCGATGGCCGCCCCGGTCCCGGCGAAGCTCAGGTAGTTGGCTGCCCGGCGGGCCGCGCTGTTGTCATGACTCGGGTAGACGGCGGACCGGTGGACCGTGATGCCATCACGGATCTCGCGCCGGTAGGGACGCACCCGGTAGCCGGGGAACACCGTGCCCGCCGGGTAGCAGGGGAAGCCGGTCAGCACCTGGACGTCGTGGCCCCTGTCCCGGAGCGCCCGGGCGATGGTGCCTGGCCCCGCGGCGGCGCCGCCCTCCGGGTCATACCAGTGGCTGATCATGGCAATACGCATGTCAGGTCCCAGCCCCCGAAGGCTCGCCGCGAGGCTCGACGGAGCGCCCGAGCGCGAACGGCGAAACCAGGTATCCGGTGAGGATCACCAATGTCACGGGCACTCCGACGAGGGCAGATCCCGGGACCCAGGCCACCGTGATCACCAGCGCCAGGACGACGGTCAGCACTGCCACGGCGCCATGTGACAGCCCCGCCTCGCTGACCAGAACCTGATAGACGTGCTCCCGGTGCGCGATCATCAGCCGTTCACCGCGAAAGGCACGCCGGATCAGCACCGTCCCGGTGTCTGCCAGATAGATCGAGAGAGGCGCCAGAAGCAGCATGACCGGAGGCCTCTGATGCGCACCCACGACGATGCCGATGCCGACCATCGCGCCCAGCAGATAGCTGCCGACGTCTCCGAGGAACAACCTCGCCACCGGGGCGTTCCACGGCAGGAACGCGATGGCCGAACCTGCTGTCACTGCGCCGATGACGCTCAGGGAGGGCGAGCCCTGGGCGTACCCGACCACCATGGTGACCAGACCCCAGGCCGCGATGTTCAGACTCGTGATCCCGTTGATGCCGTCCATGAAGTTGACGGCATTGACCGCCACCGGAATGCAGATGGCCCCGACGAGGACCCACCAGCCGCCACCGGCGGCCGCGCCGACCAGGGCGCCGGCAGCCAGCTGTGCCGCCAGACGTGGCGCTGCGGCCAGGCTGCCGTGATCGTCGGCGAAGCCCACCGCCGCCAGGAAGATCGCCCCCGAGACGGCCAGCCAGGGCACGTCCTGGTGTCGCACGGAGGCGATGGCCAGGCCCGCGAGAACGCCGACCAGGCAGGCAACCCCGCCGCCGCGAGGCACCGGCGCGACGTGCGACGACCGGTCATTGGGGATGTCCAGCAATCCATGGCGCACCATGACTCGCAAGACCACCGGCGCTGCGGCCAGGGCTACCACGAAGCTGACCAGGAGCTCGGGCACGGGTCAGCTCCTCAAAGGTTCGGAGGCGGGGAGAGCGCCTGCCTGTCGTCGCAGCCAGTCCGCTGCCGCCTGATGGCTGGCCGGGCTGAGCGACCGGACCTGGTCAATGCTGAGCGTGGGCACGACGACACTGGTGACCAGCGGGTTGGCTGTCGCCCGGCCGTCCTCGGTCGTGGAGAACAGGTCCTCGCTGAGCTTCTCGCCGGGACGCAGGCCGGTGTAGACGATGTCGATATCCTTGCGGCCGGACAGCCGGACGAGGGTCTGCGCGACGTCGATGATCCTGACCTGCTCGCCCATCTCCAGGACCATCACCTCGCCGTCGGCGCCGATCGAGCCGGCCGCCAGGACCAGCTGGCAGGCCTCGGGCACGAGCATGAAGAAGCGCTCGACGTCCGGGTGGGTCACCGTGATCGGGCCGCCGTTGTCGATCTGAGTGGTGAAGGCGTGCACCACGGAGCCGCGCGAGCCCAGCACATTGCCGAAGCGCACCGAGACATAGCTGCCCGGTTGGGTGCGGGCGAAGTCAGCGGTGAGCTGCTCGGCGACCCGCTTGCTGTAGCCGAGCACGCAGGTCGGGTCGGCGGCCTTGTCGGTGGAGATGTTGACGAAGGTCCCCACGCCAGCCTCGGCCGCGGCGGTCAGCACGTTCAGGGTGCCGAGCACGTTGGTCTTCCAGGCCTCCAGCGGGAAGGACTCCAGCAGCGGCAGATGTTTCAGCGCCGCCGCGTGGAACACGATGTCGGGCCGCTTCTCCTGGAATACGGTGCGCATCGTGGTGAGGTCGCGGATGCTGGCCAGGATGATCTCGTCTCCGTCGAGCAGCCCCTGGCCGGTCAGGCTCAGCTGGGTGTCCTGCAGGAGGGACTCGTCGCGGTCGAGCAGGTACAGCTTGCCCGGGCGGAAGCGGGCGATCTGCCGGGCGAGCTCGGAGCCGATCGAGCCGCCGGCGCCGGTGACCAGCACCGATCGCCCGGCGATCTGTTCGGCGATGACGGTGGTGTCAAGGGTGATCGGCCGGCGGCTCAGGAGGTCCTCGAGGTTGACGTCGCGCAGGTCGTATGAGGTGGGGTGGTCACCGATGATGTCCCTCAGCGGCGGCAGGATCAGGACGTCCAGGCCGGCATCGGCGGCCAGGCCCGACAGCTCCCGGACCAACTCCGCCCCAGCCAGGGGGAGCGCCAGAACCAGGGCCGTGGCGTCGAGCCGGCGTGACACCTCGACGATGTCCCTGCGGGTGCCCCGGACCCGGACTCCGTCGATACTCAGGCGGTGCTTGGCCCTGTCGTCGTCCAGTAGCGCGACCGGGAAGTACCCGCTCCCCACGTCGTGCATGCTGCGCAGCAGGCGCCGGCCGGCCTCACCGGCGCCGAACACGACCACCCGCCGCTGGTTCTCGCCGGTGGCGATGCGGCGGCTGCGCCAGCTCCGGACGATGAAGCGCATGGCGAACATGCCGACCAGTGCCAGCGCCCCGGCGACCACCGGGACGCTGCGCGGGACCATCAGGGGGTTGGCGAGCAGGGCCCAGAGGAGCAACCCGCTGGTAGTGAGCAGAACGGTGCGAGCCAGGTCGGTGGTCTCCTCGAAGGATCCCCGCCGGTGGCCGATCGTGTACGGGCCGAAGGCAGCGCCGACCAGGAGATGCGAGGCGGCCGCGGCTGTCGCGAATGCCACTGCGGCGCCCACCATGGCTGGGTCTGCGGTGAAGTCGGGCCTCAGCCAGGTGGCGCCATAGACCGCCATCATCCAGACCGCCATGTCGAAGAAGACCCAGGCCCACCGGAACAGCGGCTCGCTGGGCGGCGCCGCGCCCGGTCCGGCTCCCGATGCCGAACCTGGTCCCGGCCGATGGTGAGTGCTCGTCGCGATCGCTCGCATAGTCCCCCCATGACCCCGTCGAACTGTCGGGGTGGAGTTCATCCATCGCCCCGAGGCAGCGAGATCACGTCAGTGAGTAGTAGTCGAGTACGTGTTTGTTGGCCCCCCGGCGAACATCTACGGTGACGATCTGCGATCTGAAGGAGTGAACTGACAACAGACCTGAGGAACAGATCTGTGAACGATTGAGAGAATACTCCAGAAATCGCCCCATTTGGGAGCTATGGGATGGTTTTAGGGCCGCGAGTCGAGCTCCGCATAGAGACGGAGGCAGTCCTCATACCGCGGGAGCAGTCCCCGGGCGGCGGCCTGGCTCAGTGAAGGCGCAGCGGTGTCCTTGGCGGACAGCACCGGGGTGAGGCCTTGGGGAAGGGCCAGACCGAGCTGGGGGTCCAGCGGGTTGATGGCGTGCTCGCGCAGCGGGGTGTAGACCGCCGAGCACAGGTAGATGACCGTCGAGTTGTCCTCGAGGGAGCAGATGGCGTGGCCCAGGCCCTCGGCCAGATAGACCGCCCGGCGGTCGATGGTGTCGAGCAGGGCGCTCTCCCACTGGCCGAACGTGGGGGAGCCGACCCGGAGGTCGATGACGAAGTCGAGGAAGGACCCGGACAGGGCGGTGATGTACTTGGCCTGGGACGGCGGCACGTCCGCGTAGTGCACGCCGCGCACGGTGCCCCGGGAGGACACTGAGACATTGGTCTGAATGACGTCCAGGCGGTGACCGACCGCCTCGGCAAGCCGGTCGCCGCGGAAGGACTCCAGCATCACGCCGCGCTCATCGGGGAACTGCCTGGGGGTGATCTCGAAGGAGCCGGTGATGCTGAGCGGCCTGATGTCCATCAGGAGCGCGACCCTGCCTCGGCCAGGACGCTGAGCATGTACGTGCCGTACCCGCTCTTGACCAGCGGCGCAGCCAGCTCGGAGAACTGCGTGTCGGTCAGCCACCCGTTGCGCCAGGCGACCTCCTCGACGCAGCCGATCTTGTGCCCCTGCCGGGCCTCCACCACGTAGACGAACTGGCTGGCCTCCAGCAGCCCCTGGAAGGTGCCGGTGTCGAACCACGCCGTGCCCCGCGGCAGGACGGTGACGGTGAGGTCCCCGCGCTGCAGGTAGTGCTCGTTGACCCCGGTGATCTCGAGCTCGCCGCGGTCGCTGGGCTTCAGGTTCTTGGCGATCTCGATGACGTCGTTGTCGTAGAAGTAGAGGCCGGGGACCGCGAAGCCCGACCTGGGCCGGGCCGGCTTCTCCTCGATCGAGAGCACGGTGCCGTGCTCGTCGAACTCAACCACGCCGTAGGCGCTCGGGTCCGAGACGTGGTGGGCGAACACGTGCCCGCCCTTCACGTCGGTGTGCCGCTGCAGGGAGGTGCCCAGGCCGGTGCCGTAGAAGATGTTGTCGCCCAGGATCAGGGCCACCGCATCGCTGCCGATGAAGTCGGCGCCGATGATGAAGGCCTGGGCCAGGCCATCGGGACTGGGCTGCACCGCATACGAGAGGCTGATCCCCCAGGCGGACCCGTCGCCCAGCAGGTGCTGGAACTGGCCGAGGTCCTGCGGTGTCGTGATGATCAGGATCTCGCGGATCCCGGCCATCATCAGGGTCGAGAGCGGGTAGTAGATCATCGGCTTGTCGTAGACCGGCATGAGCTGCTTGCTGATCCCGCGGGTGATCGGATGAAGTCGCGTCCCGGAGCCCCCGGCAAGGATGATTCCCTTCATGCCTGCGAGGCTAGCCTGCTCGTCCAGTGTGTCCGGGGCTGGTGCTTCCCTTTCGTTCCGAATAGGTGTTTTCGTCCCGTTCTGGGCGGGTGTTTCGGATAATCTCAACCCATGTCCCTTCCCAGCGTGACTGGGCAGCCAGTGAACCACGAGCAGACCCCGGAGACGACCGCCGTGCCGTCCTCGCGAAGGACCGTCGCCGACCTCGCCCGGATCCTGACCCTGGGCTTCCTGTCGCTGGTCGTGCTGCTCGGCTATGGCGCCATCGGGTGGACGCTGCGACGCGGGTTCGACTGGACGGACGAGTCGTTCGTCGACGCGATGATTGCCAGCAACCGTGAGGCGGTCGGTGAGCCCTGGGGGTTCCAGCACGTGCTTCATCCCCTGTATGTGATGACCGGGCAGAGTGTGCTCGGCTTTCGCATCCTGAGGCTGCTGGGTTACCTGCTGCTCAGCGTCGCTCTCGTGTGGTCCGCGCGCTTCGTCGCCAGGCGGATCGGCCTCAGCATCTCGCGATCGGGCTGGCTGTTCATCCTGCTGATCGGCCAGGTCGGCACGTTCATCGCCTGGAGCTACCCGCCCCGGTATCTCGGATACAACGAGCTCGCGGCCTGGCTGGCTCAGGGGGGCGTCGCGCTCATCCTGGTCTCCCTCGCCTGGGGGCTGGCCCCACCGTCCCGTCACGAGGACCCGTTGCCGGCCGGCCGGGAAGACGCGCCGGACCGAGCCACCGCGCCGGCGCGGGAAGACACGCCTGCCGGGGAAGACTCGCCGGACGGGGAAGACTCGCCGGGTGTGGAAGCGGACCCCACGGCCGCCCCGGCAGCGACCTGGCTGCTCTGGCTGCTCTGGGCGGGCCTGGGCGCCATCACGATGCTCCTGGTCTTCGACAAGGTCACCTCGGGGATGGCGTTCGGGGCAGTTCTTGCGCTCGCCATCCTGATCCCGAACCCGTTCCACCGGCTGTGGAAGCGGGTGCTGGCGGCGGTCGGAGGTGGCGCGGCCGTGCTGCTGGTGCTCTGGGCCGTTGGCAGCCCCGTCGGGTTCTACCTGACGAACATGCAGACCCTGCTGTTCGACCGGACGGCCCGGGACGGCGTCGGGCGTTCGGTCCCGGTGATGATCACCACCTACCAGAAGTCGCTGCACCTCACCGGACGGGTGCTGTTCCCCGCGGTGCTCATCTTCGCCCTGCTGGTGCTGACCTTCCGCCTCAGGGCCAGGCCGAACGGCGGCGGGGGCGTCGGGGGTCCCAGCGCTGGCAGGGCTGGCAGGGCTGGCAGGGCCGGAAGGTGGGCTGCGGACCTGGCCGCCTGGCTCCTGCTGGTTCTTCTGGTGCTGCGGCTGACCTCCCTCTCACGAGTCGTCACCTGGAACTACCTCGGAGAGCTCGTCGGCTTCATCGGGCTGGCGGGCGTCATCGCGCTGACGATCCTGGGCGCTGACCTGGCCGTGTTCCGCCGGCTGACGGTCCGCCGGTTCGCGTCGGTGCTGGTCGGTGGGATGGCGATCCTGGCCGCCCCGTTCATCAGCGCGGTCGGCACGGCGAACCTGATCGCGGGTCAGCTGCTCTTCGCGGTGACCCTGTGGGCGGTGGTGCTCGGGGTTGCCCTGGTTCTGCTGGCCCAGCGCGGCACCCGGCTCGCCAGCAGCACCCGGGCCGTGCCCGTGCTGATCGGCTGCCTCGTGGTCCTGCTGGCCGCCTCCGCAGTCAGGGACGCGATTGCCAACCCCTACCGGACGGCGCCCCTGTTGTCCCAGAACACGTCGGTCTCGGCCCCGGAGCTGCGTGGCCTCCTGCTGACCCAGGAGGACGCGGCCTGGATCGACTGGGTCGCTGCTGCCGGTGACGCGGCCGGCGCTGACGGGGTTCCCGCCATCGCGATCTTCTCCCCGGGTGCGCTCTTCGTGTTCAACCACAGCGGCTACGCCAACCCCTGGGTCGGCTACGGGTGGCCTGCCGCGTACCGGTCGCTGGATCGTGCCTGCGCCCGTCGGCCGGCCGACCTCTTCGTCCTGCAGCCCGGCACCGCCACGCCGACCTCAGCCTCGCTGCGCGGGGTGACCAAGAGCCTGGCCTCGTGCGGGATCAGCTTCCCCGGCGACTTCCGGGTCGTCGACAGGAGACTCTCCGAGAACCTCAGGCGTGAGATGACGATCTGGCGGCTGAAGGCCCGGTGATCTGGCTGGACGCGGCCCGATCGGTCCCTGTGCCATGCGCCGGTTCCGGTAACCTCGCGGGCATGCACCTGCCTACCGTGGTATCTCACCAGTGAGCCGCTGGCTCGTCGTCGGCGCGGCTGGGATGCTCGGCCAGGATCTGGTCTCCGCGCTCGGTGAGTCGCCCGGCGCCCACGAGGTGACCGCCGTCGACCGACCAGAGCTGGACATCACCGATCCGTCTGCCTGCCTCGAGGCGGTGCCGGGCCACGACGTCGTGGTCAATGTCGCTGCGTGGACCGCTGTTGACGCTGCCGAGAGCCAGGAGGGCGCCGCGTTCGCGGTCAACGCCGTCGGGCCCGCGAACCTTGCCCGTGCCTGCGCGGCGTCCGGGGTGCCGATCGTGCAGGTGTCCACCGACTACGTCTTCGCCGGCGACGCCACCGTCCCGTATGACGAGGACGCGCCGATCGCCCCGCGCTCCGCCTACGGCCGGACCAAGGCCGCGGGGGAGTGGGCCGTCAGGTCCCTGTGCCCGCAGTCCTGGATCGTCCGCACCGCCTGGCTGTATGGCGCCCACGGGCCGAACTTCGTCAAGACCATGGCACGCCTGGCCGCCGAGCGGGACACGGTCACCGTGGTCGACGACCAGCACGGACAGCCGACCTGGACCGTCGACCTGGCCGGGGCGATCGTGCGGCTGGTGGAGGCCGGGGCGCCCTTCGGGACCTATCACGGCACGTCCGCGGGTGAGACGACCTGGTTCGGTTTCGCCCAGGCGATCTTCGCCGAGCTGGGCCTGGACTCCGCGCGGGTCCTCCCGACCGGCAGCGACGCGTTTGCGCGACCGGCTCCCCGGCCGTCATACAGCGTGCTGGGGCATGAGGCCTGGCGCAGTGCGGCGCTGGACCCGCCGCCGAACTGGCGCAAGTCGCTCAGCACGGCCATCCCCGCCGTGACCGCAGATCCATGAGCCGTCGCCGGATCCTGCGACTCCTGCCACTGGGGCTGATGGCGGCGATCGCCCTGGTCACCTTCTCCGCCATCGTCTGGACCCTGCGGCGGGGCTT
>JBBRZQ010000112.1:0-14696 GCA_038236535.1 Actinomycetales bacterium | reverse complement strand
GGCCCAGCGGTTGCGGATGCGCACCACCTACGACCTGGAGATGATGCGTCAGGTCGGGTCCTGCTCCGGCATCGAGAACTACTCGCTGCACATCGACGGCCGCGAGCGCGGGTCCGCGCCCAACTGCCTGCTCGACTACTTCCCCGAGGACTTCCTGCTGGTCATCGACGAGTCGCACGTCACCGTGCCCCAGATCGGCGCCATGTTCGAGGGCGACATGTCCCGCAAGCGCAACCTGGTCGACTTCGGGTTCAGGTTGCCCAGCGCGATGGACAACAGGCCGCTGCGCTGGGACGAGTTCCTGGGCCGGACCGGCCAGACGGTCTACATGTCGGCAACGCCGGGGCCCTACGAGATGGCCAAGGGCAACGGGGTCGTCGAGCAGATCATCCGGCCCACCGGGCTGGTGGACCCCCAGATCGTGCTCAAGCCGACCAAGGGCCAGATCGACGACCTGCTGCACGAGATCGGTCTGAGGACGGCCAAGAACGAGCGGGTCCTGGTCACCACGCTCACCAAGAAGATGGCCGAGGACCTGACGGACTACCTGATGGACAAGGGCGTGCGGGTTCGCTACCTGCACTCCGAGGTCGACACGCTGCGCCGGGTCGAGCTGCTGCGCGAGCTGCGGATGGGGGAGTACGACGTCCTGGTCGGCATCAACCTGCTGCGTGAGGGCCTCGACCTGCCGGAGGTCTCGCTGGTGAGCATCCTGGACGCTGACAAGGAGGGCTTCCTGCGGTCGGCCCGCAGCCTGATCCAGACCATCGGACGCGCCGCCCGCAACGTCTCCGGCGAGGTCCACATGTATGCCGACAAAGTGACCCCCTCGATGGAGCAGGCCATCGACGAGACCACCAGGCGGCGTGCGATCCAGGTGGCCTACAACCTGGAGCGGGGACTTGACCCCCAGCCTCTGCGCAAGAAGATCCAGGACATCACCGACCTGCTCGATCGCGAGGACGCCGACACCGAGGCGCTGCTGGGCAGCGGTCGGTCCCAGTCACGTGGCAAGGCCCGAACCGGCGGCGGTGGTCGAGGTGCCCTGGCTGCCGACGTCGGTCTGTCCGGCGGGCGACTGGCCGACATGCCGGCGGCCGACCTGGCCAACCTCATCCAGGAGCTCACGGCGCAGATGCACCAGGCGGCCTCCGACCTCCATTTCGAGCTTGCCGCACGGCTGCGTGACGAGCTGGGAGACCTCAAGAAGGAACTGCGCCAGATGAACGAGGCGACTCGCTGAGCCGCGCTGACTCATCTCCCCTGGCTTGCCGGTGTAGCGGACTTCGGCCGACCCTGCGGTAGAGTTCGCAACACGGAGGGGAGTATCCCCACGCGGCATCCTCGTCATCACGGATCAGCGGGCTCTCAGCCTGCCTGTTCCCGGGGAGCCGGTCCGCCATCAGGGCGGGAGAGACCTCCGGCCACTTGCTCTTGCACCGTGACCGGAAGGCATGCCACCGATGAATGTTCCGATGTGGGTCTGGATTCTCACGATCGGGCTGACCAGTGCGCTGCTGCTGCTGGACGTTGTCATCATCGGCCGCCGGCCGCACGTCCCGTCCATGGCCGAAGTGGGAGTCCTGCTCGCTTTCTTCATCGGCCTCGCGGTCCTGTTCGGACTGGGTGTGTGGTTCTTCTCCGGAGCCGACTATGCGGCCCAGTTCTATGCCGGGTGGCTGACCGAGTACAGCCTGAGCGTCGACAACCTCTTCGTCTTCATCATCATCATGGCCAAGTTCGGCGTCCCGGAGAAGCTCCAGCAGTCCGCCCTGATGGTCGGTATCGTCATTGCGCTGGTCCTTCGCGGCATCTTCATCGCGGTCGGCGCCGCCGCCATCAACCAGTTCTCCTGGATCTTCTACGTCTTCGGCGCTTTCCTCATCTACACCGCCGTGAAGCTGGCCAGGGAAGGCGACAGTGATGACGACGAGTTCGAGGAGAACCGCTTCCTTAAGTGGATCGAGGCCCGGTTCCCGGCCACCAACCAGTGGCAGGGCACCAAGCTGATCGTCAAGGAGAACGGAAGCCGCCTGATCACCCCGATGTTCATCGTGATCCTCGCCCTGGGCACCACGGACCTGCTCTTCGCCCTGGATTCCATTCCTGCGATCTTCGGCCTGACCCAGGAGCCGTTCCTGGTGCTGACCGCCAACATCTTCGCCCTGATGGGCCTGCGCCAGCTCTACTTCCTCATCGGCGGCCTGCTCAAGCGCCTGGTCTATCTGGGTATCGGCCTGGCCATCCTGCTCGCCTTCATCGGCGTCAAGCTGATCCTGCACGCGATGCATGTCAACGAGCTGTCGTTCATCAACGGGGGCCAGGGGGTGGCTGGTGCTCCGGAGATCTCGATCGGTCAGTCACTCGGAGTCATTGTCGGGATCCTCGCGATCACGACGATCGCGAGCCTGGTCAAGAGCCGCAAGGACAACGCGGCGATCACGGGCACCTGACCTCACTGGTTGGTGGTCTCGGCCAGAGCCTCCGGGGTCGAGGGAGCAGATCGCGCGCCCATGACCATTCCGCTGGCCGCAATGACGAAGGCCATGCCCAGCAGCTGCAGGCCGCTGAGCTGCTGACCCAGCAGCAGGAGCCCGGCCAGGGCTGCCACGGCAGGTTCCAGGCTGAGCAGGATGCCGAAGACGCTGGCAGTCAGCCGCCGCAGGGCGATCAGCTCGAGGGAGTACGGCAGGACCGATGACAGCAGGGCGATGCCGGCCCCCCGCCACAGTGCGTCGGGGCTCCACAGAGCCGACCCTGCGGTGACCAGCCCCACCGGGGCAACCAGTGCGGCTGAGATCGTCATTGCGATCGCCAGCCCGTCCAGCTGGGCGAATCGTGCACCGGTGCGTCCGCTGAAGATGATGTATCCGGCCCAGGCGATGCCTGCCGCGAGGGCGAGTGCCGGACCGGCCAGCTCCAGCCGGGCCCACGGCGTACCGATGACCCCGGAGATCAGGACCACGCCGATCGCAGCGCCGGCGACCGCGATCAGGTCCTTGCGACGGTGGGACAGGACGGTGGCCAGCACCAGAGGGCCGATGAACTCGATGGTGACCGTCACCCCGATCGGTATCCGGGCCAGAGCGCCGTAGAAGCAGAGATTCATCACCGCCAGGATTGCGCCGAACGTGGCGACCACCAGCCAGTCCGACCGGGTCCTTCTCCGCAGCCGCGGCCGGAGGATGACGAGCAGGACGGTGGCCGCGATCGTCAGTCGCAGGGTCACCGAGCCGAAGACGCCGACCAGCGGGATCAGCGTGGCCGCCATCGCCCCGCCGAACTGGACCGAGACGATGGAGGTCATCACCAGCAGGGGGGCGGGGATCCGCCGGGTCACTCAGCGCCCCCAGCCGGGGACCCGCGGTTGTTCACGTTCGACATCGTCACACGTCCGTGCGCTCTCTGGGCAGGTGGGGGACCGGAGTGTCAGCGACACAGGCAGAAGGCGACGTCCCCCTACCAACCGCGCCCGCGCCATTCCTGCAGGTGGGGGCGCTCGGCGCCGAGCGTGGTGTCCGCGCCATGGCCGGGATAGACCCACGTGGTGTCGTCGTAGACGTCGAAGATCCGGCTCTGCACATCGCCCAGCAGTGAGGCGAAGCGGGCGGGGTCCTTCTCGACGTTGCCGACCCCGCCCGGAAAAAGGGAGTCGCCGGTCCACAGGTGGGTGTGCCCCTGCGGGTCGTCGTAGGCCAGCGCCACAGATCCTGGAGTGTGCCCGCGCAGGTGGATGACATCCAGGGAGACGTCACCGAACCAGACCGTGTCGCCGTGCGACAGGAGCAGGGTGGGAGCAACCGGCAGCTCGTCCGCGTCGGCTTCCCCGGCCGCGGTCGTCACCGGCGTGCTCGTCCTCGCCGCGCTCGCCTTGACCACCTGTGCGAGTGCCCGGTGGTGGTCCCAGTGCCGATGGGTCGTCACGATGACGTCGAGTCTGCCGCTGTCGCCGCCGTTGCTGCCAGCGCCCTCGGCCACCAGCGACATGATGCGTGCCGGGTCGTCGGCGGCGTCGATCAGCAGCTGCGCCCCGGTACCGGAACAGGTCAGCAGATAGACGTTGTTGGCCATCGTCCCGACGCTTGCCTTGCGTATCGTCAGCTTCGGCAGGTCGCGCCGGTCACTGGGGCCCCCGGGAACCACGTCGCCGGTGTACACCTCAGCCCCACGCCGGCAGCTGTGGCAGGGGCTGCTCGCTGGTGACTCCGCCCGCGTTGCCACGGGCCAGCCAGGACAGCAGCGCGGCATTGGTCCCGGCGACTCCCTGGCTGCCCTCTGCCAGCTTCCAGCTCTGACCATCGTCACCGCGCAGCAGGACACTCAGCCCGGGACTGCCGGAGCTCATCCGTTCAGCGGCACTGCCGATCGCCCGTCGCACGAACCCGGGGTCCGTGTCGGCGAAGGTGTACCCGGCATCAAGGTCCACGTGATGGAAGACCACCTCCAGCAGCCGCAGCGTCGGCAACCGGCCGCCGGGCACTGTGCGTCCGGTGCGCATCGCCACCTGGACCTGCTCCGGCGGGCCGGCCAGACCCGGTGCGACCGAGGCGAACCGGGCGGCAGACTCGGTCAGGTCGGTCAGCATCTCCAGGGCGCTGCGGGTCGAGCCGTGCTGGATGTCCGCCTCACGAGACTCCGGCGACGCGTACATCGCCGCCGGTATGCCGGTGACGGCCCAGCTGACCAGGTTCGCCAGCCCGTCCGCGTTGCGGGCCAGGTGGGAGAGCACGTGCGCCCGGGTCCACCCCTCGCACAGGCTGTCGGCCCGGATGGTCTCGTCGTCCAGGGTCCCGGCGGTCCGCAGCAGCAGACCGGTCTCGTGAGCCAGCAGCTCCAGGTTGTCGGACAGGTGTGAGGGGCTGGTCACGAGAGGGCCTTTCAGTAGGAGGGCGGATCCTCGGACTGCGCTCGCTCGGCGGCCTGGAGAGCGTGCGCGGCGCCGATCATGGCCAGATGGGAGAAGGCCTGCGGAAAGTTGCCCACCATGCGGTCCTCGACCGGGTCGTACTCCTCGGACAGTAGCCCCACATCATTGGCCAGCGCCACGAGTCGGCCCATCAGGGCGTGCCCCTCCTTGAGGCGTCCGGTCATCGCGTAGGCCGAGACCAGCCAGAAGGAACAGGCCAGGAACGGATGCTCGTCGCCGGGCAGCCCGTCCAGACCGGCATCGGTGCGGTAGCGCAGGACCAGGCCATCGCGCAGGAGCTCATCCTCGACGGCCCGCACGGTGCCCAGGAAGCGCGGGTCCTTGGCGTCGATGAACCCGACAACGGGCAGCAGGAGCAGCGAGGCGTCCACCTCTGTCGTGTCGTAGTGCTGGGTGAAGCGGCCCATCTCCTCGTTGTACCCGCGGGACATGATTTCGGTGTACACCTTGCTGCGCAGCTCACGCCATTTCTGCACCGGGCCCTGCAGCCACTGCTGCTCGACGGCCTTGATGGCCCGGTCGAAGGCCACCCAGACCATCACCCGTGAGTGGGTGAAGTAGCGCAGCTGGTGGCGGAACTCCCACAGCCCGTTGTCCGGTTCGGTCCAGTGGTCGCAGAGGTTCCGGATCAGGGCGAGCTGCAGCGCCCAGGACTCGGGGGAGTCCTCGAGCCCCTGCTGGCGGGCCAGGTCGAGGGCGATCATCACCTCTCCCAGGACGTCGGTCTGGAGCTGGCCGACAGCCTCGTTGCCGATCCGCACCGGGCGGGAGTTCTCGTATCCGCTGAGATGGCTGAGCACCCTTTCGGGCAGGTTCCGCGACCCGTCCACGGCATACATGATCTGCATGTCCTCCGGGTCCCCGGCGACGGCGCGCAGCAGCCAGTTGCGCCACAGCGCGGTCTCCTCCTGGTATCCGCAGAGCAGGAGGGCCTCCAGGGTCAGCGATGCATCGCGGAGCCAGCAGAAGCGATAGTCCCAGTTGCGGGGGCCGCCGAACTGTTCCGGCAGGGAGGTGGTGGGAGCGGCCACGATGCCTCCGGTCTCGCGGTCGGTCAGCACCCGCAGGACCAGCAGTGAGCGGATCACGGACTGGCGGTACGGCCCGTCGTAGTCGCAACGAGAGGCCCACTCCTCCCAGTGCGCCACCGTCGGCTCCACGCCCTCGTTCACGCCCAGCGGCGCCGGCGCACTGTGATGCGACCTGAACCAGGTCATCGTGAAGGTCATCCGCTGGCCCGCCCAGACGTCGAACTCGTCCTCGTGACGGGTGCCGACGGCGTGCGGAAGGCGTGACCCGCGCAGGACCACCATGTCGGGCCCGGCGATGGCCGAGATCACGGCTCCGGCACCGATCTCGGGGCTGTCCGCGCGGCGCATCACCCAGGGGCGGACCTTGCCGAAGTCGAACCGGGGGACCCACTCGTGAACCATCCGCACGGTTCCGCGGACCCCCTCGACCCGGCGGACGATGTCAGCCCGGCCTTCGCCCAGGGGCATGTAGTCGGTGACCCGGACCATCCCGGTGGCTGTCTCGTGGGTGGTCTCCAGGACGAAGCTGTCGCCGAGGTAGCGGCGGGTGGTCCTGGTCGTTGCTTTCGGCCCCAGCAGCCAGTGACCGTTGTCCCGGGTGCCGAGCAGCGCGGCGAAGCAGGCAGGGGAGTCGAAGCGCGGCAGGCAGAGCCAGTCGATGGAGCCATCTCGCCCCACCAGGGCTGCGGTGTCCATGTCGCCAAGCACGGCGTAGTCCTCGATGGGCAGGGCCATCTCTCCACCGTATGTCGTGTTGTCAGTGGCCGCACATATTATGGCGGACGTGCCTGAAGTGACCGCTGCCCCTGCCCGAGCCACCACATATCCCCATCGGCATGACCGCCTTGTCGTCCGCGGGGCGCGCGAGCACAACCTTCGCAACATCTCCGTCGACCTGCCGCGGGACAGCCTCATCGTCTTCACCGGGCTCTCCGGCTCGGGCAAGTCATCGCTCGCCTTCGACACGATCTTCGCCGAGGGCCAGCGCCGCTACGTCGAGTCGCTCAGCGCCTATGCGCGCCAGTTCCTCGGGCAGATGGACAAGCCCGACGTCGACTTCATCGAGGGGCTGTCGCCGGCGGTCTCGATCGACCAGAAGTCGACCAACCGCAACCCCCGCTCCACCGTCGGCACGATCACCGAGGTCTACGACTACCTGCGGCTGCTGTTCGCCCGTGCCGGCCGGCCACACTGCCCGCTCTGCGGCGAGCCGGTCACCCGGCAGAGCCCCCAGCAGATCGTCGACCGGCTGTCCGAGCTTCCCGGGGGGACCAGGTTCCAGGTGCTGGCGCCCGTGGTGCAGTCCCGCAAGGGCGAGTACGTCGACCTGTTCGGCGAGCTGCAGACCAAGGGCTTCTCGCGCGCCCGGGTCGACGGCGAGGTCATCTCGCTGACCGAGCCGCCCACCCTGGAGAAGCAGAAGAAGCACACCATCGAGGTGGTCATCGACCGGCTCGTCGCCAAGGGTGATGACACGGGTGCCAAACGCCGGTTGACCGACTCGGTGGAGACTGCGCTGGGGCTTGCCTCGGGCGTGCTGATCGTGGACTTCGTGGATCTGGACCCCAAAGACGCCGGGCGCGAGCGCCGTTACTCGGAGCGGATGGCCTGCCCCAACGACCACCCGCTGGCCATGGACGAGGTCGAGCCGAGGTCCTTCTCGTTCAACTCCCCGTTCGGCGCCTGCCCCAAGTGCACCGGCCTGGGGGTCGAGCTCGAGGTCGACCCCGACCTGCTGATCCCCAACGAGGACCTGTCGATCAACCAGGGCGCGATTGCCCCCTGGGCCCAGGGGTCAGGCTCGGCGGAGTACTTCCTGCGCCTGCTCACCGCGCTCGGCGAGGACCTGAAGTTCTCTCTGGACATGCCGTGGCACTCGCTGCCGGACCGGGCTCGCGAGGCCATGCTGCACGGTCAGGACTACAAGGTCCACGTCAAGTACCGCAACCGTTTCGGCCGGGACCGCTCCTACACCACCGGGTTCGAGGGGGTCGTGCCGTTCGTGCAGAGGCGGCACTCCGAGACGGACTCCGAGTGGTCCCGCGAGCGGTATGAGGGCTACATGCGGGAGGTGCCGTGCCCGAAGTGCGGCGGCGCCCGGCTCAAGCCCGAGTCGCTCGCGGTTCTGGTCGGCGGCCAGAGCATCTCGCAGATCTGCGCGCTTGCGATCGCCGACTGCGCCAAGTTCCTGGCCGAGGTGGACTTCACCTCCAGGGAGCGTCAGATCGCCGAGCGGGTGATCAAGGAGATCGAGGCCCGGCTGGGCTTCCTGCTCGACGTGGGGCTGGACTACCTCTCGCTGGACCGTCCGGCCGGCACCCTGTCCGGTGGTGAGGCCCAGCGCATCCGCCTGGCCACCCAGATCGGCTCCGGGCTGGTCGGTGTTCTCTACGTGCTGGACGAGCCGTCGATCGGCCTGCACCAGCGGGACAACCACCGGTTGATCGAGACGCTGACCCGGCTGCGCGATCTGGGCAACACCGTCATCGTCGTCGAGCACGACCAGGACACCATTGCCACCGCCGACTGGGTGGTCGACATCGGCCCGGGGGCGGGGGAGCACGGCGGAAACGTGGTGCACTCCGGCTCGGTGGCCGACCTGCTCACCAATCAGGAGTCGATCACCGGGGCTTACCTCTCGGGTCGGATGGAGATCCCCATCCCGGCAGTCAGGCGACCGCAGGATGGCCGGGTGGTCACCGTCGTCGGGGCACGTGAGCACAACCTGTACGACGTGGATGTCAGCTTCCCGCTGAACAACCTTGTCGCGGTCACCGGGGTCTCGGGCTCCGGCAAGTCGACCCTGGTCAACGACATCCTCTACATGGTGCTGGCCAACAAGCTGAACGGTGCGCGGCAGGTGCCCGGCCGGCACAAGACCGTCCGCGGGCTGGAGCACCTCGACAAGGTCGTCCACGTCGACCAGGGCCCGATCGGGCGGACCCCGCGGAGCAACCCGGCCACCTACACCGGCGTCTTCAACCACATGCGCAAGCTGTTCGCCGAGACGACCGAGGCCAAGATCCGCGGCTACCTGCCGGGTCGGTTCTCGTTCAACGTCAAGGGTGGTCGCTGCGACAACTGCTCCGGCGACGGCACCATCAAGATCGAGATGAACTTCCTGCCGGATGTCTACGTGCCATGCGAGGTCTGCCATGGGGCCCGCTACAACCGCGAGACGCTGGAGGTGCACTTCAAGGGCAAGACGATCAGCGACGTGCTGGACATGCCGATCGAGGAGGCTGCCGAGTTCTTCGCCGCCGTCCCCGCCATCTCCCGGCATCTGAGCACCCTGGTGGACGTCGGCCTGGGCTACGTCAGGCTCGGTCAGCCCGCGCCGACGCTGTCCGGCGGCGAGGCCCAGCGGGTCAAGCTCTCGACCGAGCTGCAGAAGCGTTCGACCGGCCGGACGATCTACGTCCTGGACGAGCCGACTACCGGTTTGCACTTCCAGGACATCAACAAGCTGCTCGGGGTGCTGCAGGGCCTGGTCGACAAGGGGAACACCGTCATCGTCATCGAGCACAACCTCGACGTCATCAAGAATGCCGACTGGATCGTGGATATGGGTCCCGAGGGCGGCAACGGGGGCGGCCGGGTGATTGCCGAGGGGACTCCGGAGCAGGTCGCCCTGGTTGAGGACAGCTACACCGGGCAGTTCCTCGCGCCGGTCCTCGCCCACGGCGCGCGCACCCCGAGCAGCCCCGCTCGCGCCAAGGCGGCCGCTTCCAGGGCCGAGGCGCTAGCTGTCGCCAAGATCGCAGTCACCAAGTCCGCGGTGAAGAAGACTGCGGTGAAGAAGACTGCGGTGAAGAAGACTGCGGTGAAGAAGTCCGCGGTGAAGAAGTCCGCGGTGAAGAAGGAGTCCGGTCAGTCCTCGCCGAGGTAGGCCTTGCGGACGGCGTCGTTTCCCATCAGGTCTCTGCCGGTGCCCCTGATGACGATCTTGCCGACTTCAAGGACATAGCCATGGTCGGCCAGGCTCAGGGCCGCCTGTGCGTTCTGCTCGACCAGCAAGATCGTGGTGCCCTGGGACTGCAGGGTCTTGATCGTGGTCATGATCACCTTCATCATCAACGGCGACAGGCCCATCGAGGGCTCATCCAGCATCAGCAGCTTGGGCCGGCTCATCATGGCCCGGCCCATGGCCAGCATCTGCTGCTCACCACCGGAGAAGGTCCCGCCCAGCTGGCCACGTCGCTCCCCGAGCACCGGGAAGAGCGCGTAGGCCGCCTCGAGGTCCGCCTTGATCCCGCCATCACTACGCGCAAACGCACCAAGGAGCAGATTCTCCTCGATGGTCATCTTGGGAAAGATCTTCCGGCCTTCGGGTGAGTGTGCTACGCCCAGGGCGACGATCTGGTGAGCGGGGACATCGTCGATTCGCTTGCCCTGGAACAGGATCTCGCCGCTCGCGGGACGGATGAGCCCGGAGATCGTTCGCAGGGTTGTCGTCTTGCCAGCGCCGTTGGTGCCGATCAGGGTGACGACCTGGCCCTCCTCGACCGTGAAGCTGATCTTCTTGACCGCGAGGATCTTGCCGTAGGCAACCTTGAGGTCCTTGACCTCGAGCATGGCCGTCATGGGGTGTCCTGTTCGTCCGTGTCGTCTTCGTCAGAGTCATCGATGCCGGTGCCGATGTAGGCCTCGATGACCCGGGGGTCGGACTGCACCTCTTCGGGGGTACCCACGATCAGGGTCTCCCCCCGCACCAGGCAGAGCACCCGGTCGCACAGGTTGAAGATGAACCGCATGTCGTGCTCGATGACCACCACGGCCAGCCCGGTGTCCCGGATCTTGAAGATCAGGTCGCTGGCCTGACGGGTCTCCAGCGGGTTCATGCCAGCTGTCGGCTCGTCCAGCAGAACCAGCTTCGGGTCCGTGGCCAGCGCCCGGGCGATCTCCAGGCGACGCTGGTTTCCATAGGGCATGTTGCGGGCGAGGTGTTCGGTGGAGTCCGAAAGGCCGACGAAGTCCAGCAGCTCTTGGGCCCGCGCCCGGGTCTCCGCCTCTTCGCGCCGGAACTTGGGTCCATGCAGGATCGAGGTGATCGCCCCGGAGGAGGTGCGGCAGTAGCGGCCCACCATGACGTTCTCCAGCGCGGTCATGTTGGCGAACAACCGGATGTTCTGGAAGGTGCGTGCCATCCCTGCCTGGACCACCGCCCGGGGTTTGGGTGGCAGCTCGACACCGGACAGCCGGACCTGGCCCTCGGTCGGCTTGTAGAGACCGGTCAGGCAGTTGAAAAAGGTCGTCTTGCCGGCGCCGTTGGGCCCGATCAGCCCGAGGATCTCGCCTTCGTTGACGGTCATGCTCACCTTGTTCACCGCGGTCAAGCCGCCGAACCGCATGGTGACATTGTCGGCCTGCAGCAGCGGTACGCCGGTCGCCCGCTGGGCTGCCGCGGCCTCGGTGACTGTCATCCCTGTGCCTCCTCGGCGATGTCGCCCTCGACCCGGACGGCAAGCTCTTCGTCCTCCTCGTGGAACTCCAGCTGTCTTCGTCTGCTGGCCACCAGGCCCTCCGGCCGGAAGCGCATCATCAGGACGAGCAGCAGGCCGAAGAGCAGCAGGCGGTAGTCCGAGAAGAATCGCAGCTTCTCGGGCAGGAGCTTCAGGATCACCGCTCCGACCAGGACGCCGACGATGGTGCCCATGCCGCCCAGCACGATCGCGGCAAGTAGGAACGCCGACTCGAGGAAGATGTACTGGTCGGGGGTCACCGAGACGTCCTGGTGAGCCTTGATCGCTCCTGCCATCCCGGCCAGGAACGCCCCGGTGGCGAAGGCCAGCAGCTTGAGCCCGAAGACGTTGACGCCCATGGCTGCCGCCGCTTTCTCATCCTCGCGAATTGCCACCCAGCCGCGTCCGATTCGACTGGTGTTCAGGCGATGGAAGACCAGGATGATGAAGGCAAGCAGGCAGAGCAGCAGCAGGTAGTAGTTGGAGAAGCGGGCGATCGGAATGCCGAAGAGGACGTGGGTGTCACCGAAGTTGAAGCTGCCGAAGGACAGGTCCGGGATGGCCGGGATGCCGTTGGGGCCGTGGGTGAGGTCTGGGCCGTTGTTGCCGTCGAGGTTGAACATCGTCAGGCGGAAGATCTCACCGAAGCCGAGCGTGACGATGGCCAGGTAGTCGCCGGACACCCGCAGGGTCGGCGCGCCGATGATCAGGCCAAGGGTGGCGGTGAAACAGGCGGCCACGATGACCACCACGAAGAAGGGTGGCTGCCACCCGATCGTGGCGAAGCCCGACGTCGAGAGCGAGGCGCCGACATAGGCGCCCGCCCCGAGGAAGGCGATATAGCCGAGGTCGAGCAGGCCGGCCAGGCCGACCACGATGTTGAGCCCCATGGCTGCCGCCGCGAAGACGAGGACCTGGGAGGCGATCGACATGTTGGCGTCGGAGCCGCCCTGGGTCAGCGGGAAGCAGAAGGCCACCGCAAACGCAGCCAGGATCAGCTCCCGCTTGCGCCTCAGCGAGACGTGACCCAGCCACGACAGAAGGCCCGCCCGGGTCGCAGCGACCGCCATGCCCGTCACGAAGACTAGGAACAGCACGAAGACCATCGCATCGGCCAGGCCCAGGGCGTAGGCCGTGCCGAACAGGAGTGCGGCCATGATGATCACAATGACGAGGATCTCGGCCCAGCCAGGCAGCACGGCTTCGGACAGGTCTCGCGCTTTCGAAGCCAGCAGCAGCCGCGAGCAGAGGAAGAGAAGCACTGCCCCGAGAAACGAGATCCAGCAGCCCGGCTGCACGTTGATCAGGCCACCGGCCTCAACGGTGATGGCCACCACGACCACCGTCATGAAGATGAGTGTCCAGTCGGCCAGGGCGTGCAGACCGCGCGTGGTGTGAGCCCACTGGCCCAGCCACTTCATCATCGGCCCCTTCTTGGCCAGCAGCAGGATGACGGACTGCAGCGCCATCGCGATCGCCATGATCTGCAACCCGCCGGGGTTGACGGCGATCGACAGGTCGCCCAGGATCCCCGGGTCATAGCTCCAGGAGAGCAGGGAACCGGCGATGATCAGGCCGGCGCCGGCCAGGCCCATGGGCAGCGCCTTGGTGCTGCGCCGGGCCACCACTGCGGGGGGGAAGGTGATCATGCGCGGTCCACCGCTTTCTCACCGAGCAGCCCTTGCGGGCGGAATACCAGGACAAGGATGAGAAGGACGAAAGCCCAGACGTCCTTCCAGGGGCTACCACCGAACTGTCCTGGGATGTACTGGGTAGCCATTGCTTCAACAAGACCCAGGACAAGGCCACCGACGACGGCACCGGCGACATTGCCGATGCCACCGAGAACGGCTGCAACGAAGGCTTTCAGGCCCGCGAGGAAGCCCATCCGGAAGCTGATGTTGTGGTTCTGCAGTCCCTGGGCCACGCCGGCCACCGCGGCCAGGATCGCACCGAGCGCGAAGGCGACCACGATGATGCGGTCGACGTTGATGCCCATCAGGCGGGCCGTGTCCTGGTCCTGGGAGACGGCCTGCATGCCGTGCCCCATCTTGGTGTGGTTGATGAAGTACCACAGCATTAGCGAACACACCACGAGGGCGCTGATGGTGAAGATCGCCTCTCGCTGGATGGTGACGCCGCCGACCTGGATCGCCGGCCCGGTCACCACGTCGATCGACGGGAACGGGATCAGGGACTTTGCGTCCGGCAGGTCGAAGGGGTTCCAGTTGGTGAAGGGGACCTTGTTGTAGTTAAGCCGGACGGCCTCCTGCAGGAAGACCGAGATCCCGATCGCGGTGATCAGCGGAGCCAGTCGCGGGGCGTGACGCAGCGGCCGATACGCAAATCGTTCCATCAGGACGGCTGTGGTGACCGAGGCAATGACGGCGCCGATGATCATCACCGGCAGCGTCCACAGGGCTGTACTCCCCTTGAAGAGCACCAGGGAGGTTGTCAGGGCGCCGAACGCGCCGATCATGAAGACCTCGCCGTGGGCGAAGTTGATCAGCTGCAGGATGCCGTAGACCACGGTGTACCCAACGGCGATCAGCGCGTACAACGATCCCAGGCTCAGGCCGTTGACGAGCTGTTGGACGAAGGTATCCACCTTGTGGGCTCCAGTGGTCAGGTTCGGCTGTTCAGGTGCGGTATGAGGGTGCGGTTGTTCAGGTGTGGCTGTTCAGATGTGGTTGTTCAGGTGGGACAAGGCCGTAGGGGTGGGTTGCTGCCCACCCCTACGGCCCCGGCTGGTCGGGCTACTTGAACGCTTCGGTCAGGACCGGAGCCCATTTGAGATCGGTGACCTTGTAGACGGTCAGCACCCGGCTGACGGTGTCGCCGAACTTGTCGAAGGCGACCGGACCGGTCACGCCCTCGAAGGACACCTTGCCCAGGGCGTCGATAGTGGCCTGGCGAGCCGAGGCCACGTCCTTGGCGTCCTTCAGCGACACCTTGAGGGCGTTGATGATCGCATTGGCGGCGTCGAAGGAGTACGCGCCGTAAGCAGCCGAGGGCTCCTTGTACCCTGCTGCCGCGTAGTCCGCGAGGAACTTCTTGCCGGCCGGGAGCGAGTCGGTCGGCGCGCCGACCGAGGTCGCGAGGTCACCGTTAGCGGTGGCTCCCGCGAGGACGATGAACTTCGGGTCGAAGATGCCATCGCCGCCCATCAGAGGGACCTTGAGCCCGGCTGCCTTCATCTGCTGCGAAAGCGGACCCGCCTGCGGGTACTGACCGCCGTAGTAGACAGCAGCGGGCGAGGTCGGCTTCACCTTGGAG
>JBBRZQ010000111.1:0-14877 GCA_038236535.1 Actinomycetales bacterium | reverse complement strand
TCATCCGCGCCACGTCCGTGGAGTAGACCGACGAGCGTGAGGCGGACGGCGGGGTGGTGAAGCCGACCTGGTTGTTGATCACGACGTGCACCGTGCCGCCGGTGCGGTACCCGCGCAGCTGGGAGAGGTTGAGCGTCTCGGCCACCACGCCCTGGCCGGCGAACGCGGCGTCGCCGTGCAGCAACAGCGGCAGAACGGTGTAGGCCGTCCCATGCAGGTCGAGCCGGTCCTGCTTGGCCCGCACGATGCCCTCGAGCACCGGGTTGACCGCCTCAAGGTGTGAGGGGTTGGCAGCCAGGTAGACCTTGGTCTTGGCGCCGTCCTCGGAGACGAACATGCCCTCCGTGCCGAGGTGGTACTTCACGTCGCCCGAGCCCTGGACCGACTTGGGGTCCTGGGTGCCCTCGAACTCGCGGAAGATCTGGCTGTAGGACTTGCCGGCGATGTTGGCCAGCACGTTGAGGCGGCCGCGGTGCGACATGCCGATGCAGACCTCGTCCATGCCCTCGCCGGCGGCCCGGCACAGGATCCGGTCGAGCAGGGCGATCACGGACTCGCCACCCTCGAGGCTGAACCGCTTCTGCCCGACGAACTTGGTCTGCAGGAAGGTCTCGAAGGCCTCCGCGGAGTTGAGCCGCCGAACGATGCGCAGCTGCTCGTCGGGCGAGGTCTTGGCGTAGGGGGTCTCGACCTTGGCCTGGATCCACAGGCGCTGCTCGGGGTCCTGGATGTGCATGTACTCCACGCCCACGGTCCGGCAGTAGGCGTCGCGCAGGATGCCCAGGATCTTGCGCAGCTTGAGCAGCGGCGCGCCGCCGAAACCGCCGGTGGCGAAGTCGCGCTCGAGGTCCCACAGGGTCAGCCCATGGGTGGAGACGTCGAGGTCGGGGTGATGGCGCTGGCGGTACTCCAGCGGGTCGGTGTCGGCCATCAGGTGACCGCGCACCCGGTAGGCGTGGATGAGCTCCTGGACGCGGGCCGTCTTGTTGATGTCCTCGTCGTGGCTGGCCGAGATGTCCTGCACCCAGGCGATCGGCTCGTAGGGGATCCGCAGCGACTCGAAGATCTCGCCGTAGAAGTTGTGCTCGCCCAGCAGCAGCCCGTGCAGCACCCGCAGGAACTCACCGGAGACCGCGCCCTGGATGATCCGGTGGTCATAGGTCGAGGTGATCGTGATGATCTTGCTGACCGCGTTGCGGTTCAGCGTCTCCTGGCTGGCGCCCTGCCATTCGGCCGGGTACTCCAGGGCACCGACGGCGATGATCGCCCCCTGGCCGGCCATCAGCCGGGGCACCGAGTGGACGGTGCCGATACCACCGGGGTTGGTCAGGCTGATCGTGGTGCCCTGGAAGTCGTCGACGGTGAGCTTGTTGGTGCGGGCCTTGCGCACGACGTCCTCGTAGGCGGTCCAGAAGTGCGCGAAGTCCATCGCCTCGGTGGCCTTGATGGCGGGCACGAGCAGGGTGCGGGTGCCGTCGGGCTTGGCCATGTCGATGGCCAGCCCGAGGTTGATGTGGGCAGGGGTGATCAGGGCCGGCTTGCCGTTCTTCTCGCCGAAGCCCTTGTTCATCTGCGGCATCAGGGCCAGTGCCTTGATCAGCGCGTATCCGATCAGGTGGGTGAAGCTGACCTTGCCGCCGCGACTGCGCCGCAGGTGGTTGTTGATGACCACCCGGTTGTCGATCAGGAGCTTGGCCGGGACGACCCGCACGCTCGTCGCCGTGGGCACGGTGAGGCTGGCTTCCATGTTCGTCACGGTGCGGGCGGCGGCCCCGCGCAGCTGCTCGACCTCGTCCTCGTTGAGCGGGCCGGTGGGCTTGACCGCGGGGATGTCACGCGGCTTGGGAGAGGCGCCGGCTGAGCGCACGGACGGCTTGCTCACCGGTGCCGCCGGGGTACCTGACTGGGCGGGGGGCTGGCTCTGCGGGACGGTGAAGGGCTCGGGCTCGGATGCTGATGGGCTGGCGGGCTGGGCGTTGCCGTTGCCGTTGACGGTTTCCTGGACACTGTCGATCGGCTGGTAGTCGGCGAAGAACTCCCACCACGCCTTGTCGACCGAGTTCTTGTCCTGGAGGAACTGCTGGTAGAGCTCGTCCACCAGCCACTCGTTGGGGCCGAAAGCTGCCATGGGATTGTTGCTGGGGGGCTGGGCAGGCACGGCGAATACGCCTCTTTCGTAGCGTCGACAACGGTGGTAACCAGGCCAAAATGGCCACAGTCAAACGTGTTCATCAGGGTAACTCGGACGGTGTCCGCGCGCTCATCGTCATCGCCATGTGGTCACCTCGCCAGTGCTCGTGGTCGCCTCTCGGTCCCGACCCGCCTGGGCCGCCACAGCCGCGTCGGTGGTGACGGCTGGTGGCCCGGGGCAGGTTCAGAGTCGGAAGGGCTAGCGGCCAGGCGCCACGAGATCGGCAAAGGCGACAATGTTGTCCTCATAGTGACCCGACTGGGTGTTGAACGTCCCGCCGCAGGTAATGAGTCGCAGCCCGGCGTGATCGATATTTCCGAAGACCTGCTGGGTGGGGAACTTGTCCTTCGGGAATATCGCCACCCGGTTGACCCGAAATACCGGCTTGCTGCCATCCACGCGGGTGACCACCACCTGGTCACCGGGTTTGAGCGTGTGCAGCGAGTAGAAGACCCCGGGCCCCTTCATGTCTACGTGGCCGGCGATGATCGCCGGACCTAGCTCGCCGGGGGTCGGGCCGCCGGTGTACCAGCCGGCCGGGAAGCCACCAGGCGGAACCTCCATCGACCCGTCGGTACGCAGCCCGAGGGGGATCAGCCCGGAGTCGACCCCGATCGCGGATATCTGCAGACGGACCGGCGAGGACCGGGCCAACCAGGAGGTCCTGGCCGGGCGGGGCGTGGTTGCCGGCGGCGTGGTTGCCGGCGGCGTGGTCGCCGGCCGGGCCCTGGGTGTTGCCGAAACCGACGGAACCACCGCGGTGCTCGTGTTCCCGGAGCACCCGGTGGTTCCGATGGTGACCGCGGCGAAGAGCGCAGCCGCAGTCACCATGACCTTCGAAGGGGCCAGCAGTGGGCGACTGCTCACTACGCGGTACCGCACGGGGTAGCGGTTTGTCAGACGTTCAGACGACGCCGGCGGGTGGCAACCGACGCGGCACCGACTCCGGCGAAGACGGCGAACCCGGCCAGGATGCCGAACAGGTTGTTCCCGCCGCCGCTGGTGCTGCCGTCACCGGTGGCGACTGCGCCCTTGGGGATCTGGGTGACCTGCGCGGTCGGCGTCGCGGTCGGCGTCGCGGTCGGCGTCGCGGTCGGCTTCGGGGTGGCCGGAGCGTTGCAGGACGGCTTCGTGATGGTGTTCGCCTGCAGGGTGACGGCACCGTTGCGGGCCAGCACACGGCCGTCAACGGTCGCGCGAGTGTCGAGGCTGATGCTCTGCAGAGCCATGATGGTTCCGAGGAAGCTGGCGTCGGTTCCCAGGGTTGCCGAGCTGGTGACCTGCCAGAAGACGTTGCAGGGTGAGGCGCCGTTGATCATGTTGACCTTGCTGGACGACGCAGCCGTGAGGCCTTTGGCGCCCTGGAAGATGAACACCGCGTTGGGGTCGTTCTGGGCGTCCAGGGTGAGGGTGCCGGTCAGGCCGAGGTCGTCGGTGGCCTTGTAGACGCCGGCTGTCAGGGTCTGACCGCCGAGGTCCTTGGAGACCACGGTGAACGGGGTCCGGCCGGACGCGTCGTCGTACGCAGTCTTCAGGGCGGCCTGGGCCTGCAGCGAGACGGCATCGGCGCTGTGCTGGGTCCCGTTCGTGATCAGGCCCGGCGGGAATCCGGTGACCGCAGCCGCCTTGCCCGGGTTGAGGCCGACGTCGCCGGAGACCTTGGTGGCACCGGTGTTGGTGACCGTGGTGCCTGCCAGCACCGCGAAGGAGGTGGCCGTCCCCAGCCCCACCGTCGGCTGGGCCGCCTGGGCGCTGCCCGGAATCGCTAGCAGCAGCGACACTGCCGCCACTGACGCGATGCCAAGACGCACCGGGACCGTGCGCAGCATCTTCGGGGGGAACTTCATGTGTGAGTCCTTCGTTGGTCCAGCCTCTGGCAACAGCCACAGATGGCGGACTGTATCCGGGATATCCCCGTATCCCTATTCGCGTTGCTGGTGATGGCCTTTCGTGGCTAATGACTTATCCGCGATTGGCCGCCTGATTTAACCGCGGCTTGATCTCGGCTTAATTGGTCCCCTGGGAAATGAGCGCAGAAGCCTCCGGCGGTCAGATCAGATCAGTCATATCTTTCATATCGTGTCAGAAATGAAAACGGTCAGGTGACGTCCCGGCGGACCGTCAGCAGCGAGCCGATACCGGCCAGGACAGCTGCGTAGGCCACCAGAACCAACGCACCCGCCCACCACGACAGCAGCTCGATCGAGGCGCTGGTGTTGACCTGGCCGACCATTGCCGACGTCGCCTGACTGGGCATGTAGGGGACGATCGACTTGCCCCAGCTGACCAGACCCAGCAGGAATCCCAGCAGCGGCTCCAGGATCCAGGCGGCACCCACGGCGATCAGGATCGCGGCGACCTGGTTGGGGATGAGAATGCCTGCGCCCAGCCCGATCAGCCCCCACAGCCCGAGGACCAGCAGGCTCAGCGCCAGGGTGCGCGAGATTGGGCCCACCTCCGGGAACGGAGAGAAACCCTTGGCGGCGATGGTTGCCGCGCCAACGCCTACCGAGCCGACCAGGAACACCACCCCGTAGAACGCGCCGATGCCCAGCAGCGAGATCACCTTGGCGATCATGACGTGCACCCTCTTGGGGGTCGCCAGGAAGGTGCTGGTGATCGTCTTGTGCCGGTACTCGGAACCGATCGACATGACCCCCAGAGTCAGCGTGAGCAGGTACGCGAGGCTCAGACCGGCGGTGTAGACGGTCGAGACCATCGAGGTGCTGCCCAGGCCAGGCAGTCGAGGGCCGCCGCTGTCAGGGCCGCCTGTTCTCGAGCCGGCCACCACCAGGGCGAAGAGGACCGCAAAGGCGGCGCCGGACAGGAAGACGCCGATCGCCATACCCCACCACATGCGGGTGGTGAAGAACTTGCGGAACTCTGCCGTGATCGCGCCGCCCATCAGGCTGCACCTTCCGTGTTGCGGTTGCCTTCGGCGCTGGTGAGCTCGAAGAACAGCTTCTCAAGGTCGTTCTCGTTGGTACGTAGCTCGTGGATCGGCAGACCCGCGCTCAGGGCGATGTCACCGATCCGGGCCAGGTCCTGGCTGATGACCTGGATGCTGTCATCGACCGACGTGGCCTGCAGGCCTGATGCGGTCAGCGCCTGGATGAGCCGAGCAGGATCACTGGTGCGGACCGTTGAGATGTGCTCGGTCGGCAGGTCGCCGATGGCCCCCTGCCGGATGAGCTTGCCGTTGGCGATGATGACGACGTCGTCGACGGTCTGCTCCACCTCGGAGAGCATGTGGCTGGAGATCAGGATCGTCTTGCCCTGACCGCTCAGGTGGCGCAGCAGCATTCGCAGCCACCGGATGCCTTCGGGGTCGAGCCCGTTGGCGGGTTCGTCGAGCAGCAGCACCTGGGGGTCGCCGAGCAGTGCGCCAGCCAGGGCCAGGCGCTGGCGCATCCCCATGGAGTAGCTGCCGGCCCGCTGACGGGCAGCAGCCGGGATGCCGACCAGCTCGAGCATCTCGTCGACCCGCTTGCTGTCGAGCCCCGCGGTGTCGGCCATCACCCGAAGGTGGTTGCGTCCCGAGCGGCCCGGGTGGAAGTTGGTGGCCTCCAGCGCCGCGCCGACCACGTGCTGCGGGGCCCTGAGGTGGCTGTACGACTGGCCGCCGATCGTCGCCGTCCCGCTGGTCGGCCGGACCAGGCCGAGCAGCATCCGCAACGTGGTGGTCTTGCCGGCGCCGTTGGGCCCGAGGAAGCCGGTGATCCGGCCGGGCTCGACGGCGAAGCTGAGGTGGTCGACCGCAGTCAGGCTGCCGAACTGTTTGGTCAGGTCATTGACCTCGACCCGTGTGTGCTGCTTTACGTCATCCGTCATAGGTCCACCCCGAGCACAGTCATATGGACAGCCAACCACGTTCCCGTCCCCCGGGCGCAGCCGGATGGCCGCACGGGCGTGGCAGATCGGTGCTGCGGGCGTCAGGGATCAGTGCTTACGAGCGGGTCTTACGTCCTTACCAGCGGGCTTGACGTCGCGGTTCTTGGCGGCGAACCGGGCGAACAGGTCGCTGGGCGCGAACCGCCGGTAGAGCAGCGTGCCGAGGGCGCCGAGCAGCACGAGGCCGGCCAGCAGCATGAACAGCCCAGCATGGTCCGTGCCGCCGCTCGCCCCGTCAGAGAGCGCACCGGCCGTCGCGGCGGTGGTGGTGGCTGGTGCGCTCTCTGACGGGGTCGCGGCCGCAGTGGTGGTGGGCGCCGTCGTGGTGGGCGCCGTCGTGGTGGGGGTGGCCGTCGCCGTTCTGGTCGAGGTTGCCTTCGGGACTGCGACCGGCGCGATATCGATGATCCGGGTGATCACACTGGCATTGCAGCTCAGCGAGGACCCACCCGAGCCGACACACTGGTTGACCGTGGGGGTCGTCAGCGGCTGTGCGTCTGGCGTGCTGCGCCCGATGTTGTTGATGACGTTGACGTAGCAGCTGAGCGCGTGTTTCGCGTCGTTGTCCGAGCCGTTGCACTGCCGGATGACGGTCACCAGGCTGACCGAGTCGGTGACGAACGTGCCGTTCGGGGAGGAGCAGGGCCCGAGCGTGCACTGACGGGTCACCGTCGTCCGCGAGTAGGTCGACGTGCCGCCGACCGTGTTGACCACGGTCACCGTGCACTTCATCGCGGTGGTCGCTCCGGCGGTCCCGGGCACGTGGACGTTGCACTGGTCGACCGCCATGGTCGAGGCCTGGGCCGCGGTTGGCGCGGCCAGCCCGGCCAGGGAGAACGCCCCGGCAAGCACGATCAGGGCCATCAGCCACGCACGCCAGGTGGGTCGGCAGGCTGCGTTCTGAGCCGGGGTGGTGGCGGATCTGATGTAGCCAACCTTGGGGAGGTGAGGTGATGCCCAACCAGGACCGGGTTGACCGGGCAGGAGCGGAGCCAAGCGGGCACACGATAACTGTTCCCGGCCGCCCGGCGAACTCCCCAGACCCGGCCTGACGCCGGGAAGATGCCTGGAACCGGTGGCCGGCCGTGGCGTTGCGGTCATCTCCGGGTCCGGCCCGCCCTAGGATGGAAGCACTATGACGGAGTGGTTGCTGGTCCTCGCCGGCGTCGGGCTGACCTTCGGGACTGCGGTCTTCGTCGTCGCGGAGTTCTCGTTCGTGGCCCTGGACAAGACAACCGTCCAGAAGGCCATCGAGGCAGGAGATACCGCGGCCAAGCCGGTGCTGGCCTCGTTGCGCCAGCTCTCGACCCAGCTGTCCGCCTCCCAGGTCGGCATCACCTTGACCACGCTGGTTCTCGGCTACATCGCCGCGCCGTCGATCGGCAAGCTGCTGCGCACCCCGCTGGCCGCGATCGGTCTGCCCGCCGCGGCGATACAGCCCACGGCAACTGCTGTCGCCCTGATCATCGCGACCCTCTTCTCGATGCTGTTCGGCGAGCTGCTGCCTCAGTTCCTGGGCATCTCGGCCCCCCTGCGCACGGCGAAGCTCGTCGCGGTGCCGGTGCGTGTCTTCTCCGTGATCACCAAGCCGCTCATCGTCGTGCTGAACGGCTCAGCGAACCTGGTTCTCAAGGCCTTCGGCATCACCCCGCGCGAGGGCCTGTCCGCTGCCCGGACACCTCAGGAGCTCGGCTCGCTGCTGCGGCGGTCGGCTCAGGCGGGCACTCTGGACGAGGGCACGGCGCGGCTGGTGACCCGCTCCCTGGACTTCGGTGAGCGCACCGCGGCCGACGTGATGACCCCCCGGGTTCGGTGCACCTCGATCGAGCGCACCGCAGCGTCGGAGGACGTGGTGAGGCTGGCCCGCAGTACCGGCCACTCCCGGTTCCCGGTCACCGGCGACGACTGGGATGACGTGGATGGCGTGGTCCACGTGAAGCGGGCCATCGCGGTTCCGCACGAGCGCCGCGAGGACGTGCCGGTGTCGGCGCTCATGGTCGACGCGCTGATGGTGCCGGAGACGATCCGGCTCGACCCCCTGCTGCTGATGTTGCGTGGAGCCAGGCACCAGATGGCCGTGGTCGTCGATGAGTATGGCGGGACGTCAGGCATCGTGACCCTCGAGGACGTCATCGAGGAGATCGTTGGCGAGGTCAGTGACGAGCACGACCGAACCCGCAGCACCGGCCGGATCAGCACGGACGGATCCTGGACGGTGCCAGCCCTGTGGCGGCCCGACGAGGTCCGCGACCGGCTGAACGCGCCGGTTCCGGACGGGTCGGCCTACGAGACGCTCGGTGGCTATGTCATGGCCTGTCTCGGGCGGGTGCCGGTCGTCGGCGACGAGGTGTCCGTGCCCGGCTGGAGCCTTCGGGTCGAGGGGATGGACGGCCGCCGGGTCGATCGTCTTCGCTTCACTCCCGTCCCGGAGGAGCCCGGCGACGATGACGAGACCGGGCCGGCCGGGCGGTCCCGTGAGGGTGAGTCCGGATGAGCCATTCTGCAGCCCTGTGGCTCTCGCTGTTCCTGCTCCTGGGCAATGCCTTCTTCGTCGGCGCGGAGTTCGCCGTGATGACAGCCCGGCGCTCGCGGCTCGAGCCACTTGCCGAGGCCGGGAGCAAGCGCGCCAAGGTGAGTCTCGAGGCCCTGGAGCACGTGGCGTCCCTGCTGGCAACCGCTCAGCTCGGGATCACGCTCTGCTCGGTGGGCCTGGGAGCCGTGGCCGAGCAGGCGCTGCACGAGATGATCTCGCCGGTGCTTCTGAGGGCTGGTCTCTCGGACTCGCTCAGCGTCCCGATCGCGCTGGTGCTCGCGCTGCTGATCGTGGCCTACCTGCACGTCGTCGTCGGCGAGATGGTTCCCAAGAACCTCGCCATCGCCGGCCCCCAGCAGGCTGCCCTGCTGCTGTCACCCGCGCTGCTGTTCATCACCAGGGCGCTGAGGCCGGTGATCCGGCTGATGGAGGGACTGGCCAAGGCGATGGTCAGGGCTCTGGGTATCGAGCCCAAGGACGAGCTGACCTCTGCCTTCACGGCCGACGAGGTTCAGCTCATCGTCGCGGAGAGCCATCGTGAGGGTCTGATCGAGTCGGACCGGCACGGTCTGGCTCGTCGTGCGCTCGAGTTCAGTGACCGGGTCGCCGGGGATGTCGCGGTGCCGCTCAGCTCACTGGTGACCCTGTCCTTCGGCGCCACCCCGGACGACGTCGAGCGACTGGTCGCCAAGTGCGGGTTCTCCCGCTTCGTCATCACCGATGCGGCGGGCGCGGTCGCCGGCTATCTCCACCTCAAGGACATCTTGTATGCCGATGAGGCTCAGCGCAGCCTGCCGGTGCCCTCCAAACGCGTGCGCAGCCTGGCGACCGTGCACTCCGGCGACGAGGTCGAGGACGTGCTGGCGACCATGCAGCTCAGCGGAGCCCACCTGGCCCGCGTCGTCGATCCAGAGGGCGGCGTCAGCGGCGTGGTGTTCCTCGAGGACGTGCTGGAGGAGCTGGTCGGCGAAGTCACCGACTTCAGCCAGGTCGACCCCCATCACCGCCCCAGGCACTAGCCCGCCCGGCCAGCCCGCCCGGCCAGCCCAGCGCGCCGGCCAGCACGCTCAGGCTCGGGCTGGGCAGACGGGGGCTGGGGTTGGGTGGATCAGGTCGTTCAGGCAGGGGCCGGGGCCGGGCCGAGGCCGGTCAGCCGCTGGGCCAGGGGCAGGAGCTTCTCCGCCTCGGTCTTGAGCAGGAACGCGTCGATGGTCGGTTCCTTGTCCGCGCGGGCCTGGAGAGCCGCGTGGGCCGTGAACATGATGATCTTGGCCCGCGGCGCCCGCTCCTTGAGCAGCGGCGCCGCGGCCAGGCCTGGCAGCGGGCCGGCCAGACCGTGGTCGAGCACGATGATCCCCGGTTCCGAGGTGGGCGGCGCCTCGAGCGCCTCCTCGGCGGACTCAGCAACGTGGGACACGCTGAAGCGGGGATCCATCGAGAAGATGGCCTCGATCAGGAACTGCACGTCCGGGTCGTCCTCGATGACGACGAGGATCTTCGCCGAGTCCGCGGGACCGGCGCCGTTGCTCTGGACCGCCATCGAATCAGTGCTGGCCATCGGGCTCGCCCCCTCCGTCACACGTTCCGGTGCAGTGACTCTCAGTAGGTGTAGTGGCTCTCAACAGGCACTCACAGTAGCGACAACATGTTGGTGAGCTGCTGAGCCAGCGGCAGGAGCTCTCCGGTGTCGGTCTTCAGCAGGAACGCATCGATCCCAGGCTGACCGACCACTCTGGCCTGCAGGTCTGCGTGGGCGGTGAAGAGGATGATCTTCGCCTCCGGGGCCGCCTCCTTGAACTGCGGCACCGCGGCGACCCCGGTCAGCGCGCCTTCCAGCCGATCGTCCAGCACGATGATCTCGGGCAGCGACTCCCGGACGAGCTCAAGACCGGCCTCAGCCGACTCTGCGAGCCCCGACACGGAGAAGCGCGGATCCATCGAGAAGATCGTCGCGATCAGAGACTGGATGTCCGGGTCGTCCTCGACGATGACGACGGCTTTCATCAGCGTGACCTCTCATCCATGGGGGGTGAAGCTCCTTCGGGGGGTGGCTCACTTTCGGTGGCAGCGGGCTTCGCCCTGCTGTGGGATGACTGTGACTCGGCGCGACCGGAACCTGCGTCTGTGGGGAGCAGCAGGATGAAACACGCGCCGTTGGGAGCGTTCGCCTGGTACCGTGCCTGACCGCCGCTGGCCTCTGCCAGGCCACGCACGATGGACAGTCCGAGGCCGGTGCCTTTCTTGGCCCTCATGCTCGCGATGTCGGCTCGGGCGAACTTGTCGAACAGCTTGGTCTCGAACTCCGGTGGCACCCCGGGGCCATGGTCGACAACTCGGATCTCGACCATGTCGCCCAGCCGGTTCGCCTCGATCCTGACCGGAGGCTCCCCGTACTTGAACGCGTTCTGGAGGTAGTTGTCGATCATCCGCCCCAGGTAAAGCGGATCGGCCCGGACCACCAGCTCAGGGGCGCATGCCACCGACACGCCCGCGGTGTCGCGACCGCTAGCTGCAAGGCACTGGCGGATGGCGTCCGCCACGACGATCTGGCCGGGCTGGGTGTTCAGCACGCCGCCTTCGATGCTCGACAGGGTGAGCAGGTCGTTGACGAGCCAGGTGAGCTTGTGGGACTGACGGTCGATGGTGGTGGCGAACTTCAGCCGCTTGTCCTCACTGAGCGTCGCCCAGTTCTGGGTGAGCAGTGAGGAGAAGCCCACCATCGAGGCGAGCGGGGAACGCAGGTCGTGTGCTGCGGTGGCGATGAAGCTGCGCATGGCCTCGTTCACCTCGCGCAGCTCCATGTTCGTCCGGTCGACATTCCCTCTCTCGACCTCGAGGTCGTCCAGCATGTTGATCAGGGCCTTCTGAGTGGATTCGAGCCGCAGCTTTTCGGTGTCGAGGTCCTCGAGAATGTTCAGCACCGCGCGCTGGCTCTCGGCTTCCCTCGTCTGTTCCTCGCTGGCATCTTCCAGGATGTTGAGAATGGCCTTCGCATAGTCAACAGGGTCGGCGGCCTGGGCTGCGGAGGGGGCCCGTTGCGCTCTCGTCTCAGCGCTGGTCATCAGGTTGGCCTTTCCTGTCCGGGTCGGACTTCCTCAGATACTCGATCTGCTTCTTCAGCTCGATCATCTTGAGCTCGCGCCCGACCGTCAGTCGCTGGAACCGCTCCAGCTCGGCCAGTCGCTCGAGCTCCATCGCCTGCTGACGTGTCGCCTCTCGCTGAGCCTGCACCTGTCTGGTGACATCGCGGGAGGCGGCGAAGACACCGAGTACCCGGCCGCTGGGGTCGCGGTAGATCGAGGCGTTGTACAGGACCTCGGTGTAGGTCACGTGGGCGCCGTGGTGCCGCAGGGTCAGCGGATAGTCGCTGACCGACTCCTCCTCGAAAACGCGCTGGTAGATCTGTTCGGCCCTGTCGGGGTCGGTGAAGTAGGTGGAGAAGGAGGTTCCGACGAGCTGGTTGCGAGGGATACCGGTGAGCCGGACCGTGGCCTCGTTGGCGTCGCTGATCCTGCCTTCCGGGCTGATCGAGACCATCGAGTCCACGCTCGCCTCGATCATGGACCGGGAGAGCTCGGACGCCTCTCGCTGCCGGGTGAGGTCGCGCACGATGCTGGATACGCCGATGACGGTGCCGTCGGCATCGTTGATCGGCGAGACGGTCATCGAGACGGCGAAGGCCGTTCCGTCCTTGCGGACCCGGACGGTCTCAAGAGGCTCGACGGGCTGGCCGGCGCCGATGGCGGTCAGGATCCTGCGAGTCTCGGCCATTCGTTCCTGCGGGACCAGCAGGCGTCCGGGGTGCTCGATCGCCTCGGCGCCGGTCCAGCCGAACATCCTCTCGGCGGCCGGGTTCCAGCTCGTGATGGTGTCGTCCAGCGACGTGGCGATGATGGCGTCCTGCGAGTTCTCGACGATCGATGCCATCCGCCGGACGGCCTCGGCGGCCTTCCTCTCCTCGGTCACGTCGCGGGAGATGACGGCCACCCCGGTGACCGAGCCGTCAGCGCCACGGATCGGCGAGGCGGTGAGCGAGATGGGGAGCCGTGTGCCGTCCTTGCGGACCCCGACGGTCTCGAGGTGCTCGACAGACTGGCCCGCGCCGACCCTGGTCAGGATGGCACCGATCTCGCCAGCTCGGTCCGGGGGAAGCAGCGGCTGGATGGACGTGCTGACCATCTCCTCGCCGGAGTAGCCGTAGACCCTCTCAGCCGCCGGGTTCCAGCTCGTGACGATGCCGTCCAGCGTGGTGCTGATGATGGGATCGCCCGAGTTCTGGACGATCGTCGCCATCCGCTGGGTGACCTCGAACACCTTCTGCTGCTCGGTGATGTCGCGGCAGAACATCGATACGCCGGTGACGGCGCCGTCGGGGCCGAGGACCGGCGAGAAGGTGATCGCGACCGGGAACGCGGTGCCGTTCTTGCGGACCCGGATGGTCTCGTGGTTCTCAAGATGCTCGCCCGCGTTGATCTTCTCGAGCACGTCGGTCATCTCGCCGATTCGATCGTCGGGGCTCAGCGTCGCGGCGGACCTGCCGATCATCTCCTGGCTGGAGTATCCGTAGATCTTCTCGGCCGCCAGGTTCCAGCCCGTGATCGTGCCGTCCGGCGTGGCGGTGATGATGCCATCCGCGCTGTACTCGATGACCGCCAGTCGCCGGATCATCTCCTCGCGCTCCCGGTCGGCCCTCACCCGATCGGTCACGTCGCGGACCGCGGCGATCGTCAGCAGGCCGTTCCCGATACGGCTGGAGGACAGGCTGATGTCCACCGGGAACTCGGTGCCGTCGCCTCGCCGGCCTCTTAGCTCCAGGTCGGTCCCCATCGGCCGGGCCACCGGGGCCGCGTGGTACATCTTCTGGTGCCTCAGGTGGATCTGCCGGGCAGACTCAGGCACCAGCGTTTCGAGGGTCGCGCCGATCAGGTCGCTGCGCGGGTAGCCGAACAGCGACTCGGTCTGCTGGTTGACGAACCGAATCTTTCCGGAGCTGTCCACACCCACCAAGGCATCCGGCACTGCCTCGAGCAGGCTCTCGAACGTATTCATGGGCGAGGGCATCTGGTTCCCCTTCGAGCCGTGACCGATGACCCGGGACCGGCAGCACTCCAGTCCCGGATACGACTCTACGCCGGAAGGTGCCGGCAGGGCAGGGTCATCACGTCAGCGAGGCAACCTGCTGGTGCCCCCGGCAGGATTCGAACCTGCGCTTCCGCCTCCGGAGGGCGGCGCTCTATCCCCTGAGCTACGGGGGCCAATGGCCACGGGTCGACAAAGGATCTTCCGTGGTTTGACGCGCCGCTGAGGTTAGCAGCCTACCCTTGGAACTGTGGAACTGGGCCGCCCTGCGGAGGGTGAGCATGGTGCCAGGGGTGAGCCAGCCGCTCGGCCGGGCCGCCGTGTCCTGGTGTGCGACGACACCGAGCAGATCAGGCGGCTGATCCGGGTCAACCTTGAGCTCGACGGCTACGAGGTGGTGGAAGCCGTCGATGGCCTCTCAGCCCTGGAAGTTCTGCAGGATTGCAGCAGGCCGTTGCCCGACGTCATCACCGTGGACGTCGTGATGCCGCGCCGCGACGGGTGGTGGGTCATCTCGGCGATCCGCGCCGACCCCAGACTGGCGCACATCCCGATCATCATGGTCACCGCGTCGGCGCAGGTTCGTGACCGTGCCCAGGCCGAGCGGGCCACCGTCAACGAGTTCGTGGCCAAGCCCTTCGACCCGGAGGAGCTGCTCATGAAGATCGGGGCCCTGGCCGGCGGCCACCACGGCTGAGGCACCGCCAGCCGTGGGTCCGGTGGCGATCCGGGCCGTGATCGGGACTGAGCGGTCAGCCGGCTAGCTAGAATCGTGGGGGTGACCCCCGAACAGCTTGCGCTCGCCATCCGTAATGCCCTCTCCGACGCAGTTGCCGCCGGCGAGCTGACCGTTGACGTGCCCGATGACGTGCGGGTGGAGCGTCCAAGGAACCGTGAGCACGGCGACTGGTCCACGAACATCTCACTGCAGCTGGCGAAGGGGGCAGGGAGGCCGCCCCGCGAGGTGGCCACCCTGCTGGCGACCCGGCTCGGCGCAGTGGAGGGCATCAAGGCCGTCGACATCGCCGGGCCCGGCTTCCTGAACATCACCGTGGAGGCCGCCTCGGCCGGCGAGCTGGCGCGGACCATCGTGGCGACGGCGGCGGACTACGGCCGCAACGACTCCGAGGCCGGCCACCACATCAACCTCGAGTTCGTCTCGGCCAACCCGACCGGCCCGATC
>JBBRZQ010000110.1:0-15071 GCA_038236535.1 Actinomycetales bacterium | reverse complement strand
GTGCTCCCACACCCTCAGCCCATCGCCGAGATTGCTGGATGCCGCCGGCTCAGCCTCGCTTGGCGTCGCGCGCCTGTGCTGCCAGAGCCCGGGTCACCCCGTCGCGGTTCTCCGAGACGACGCGCCGCAGGGCCGAGGTCGCGTCAGGGTTCGCGTCGAGCCAGGACTGTGATGCCTCGACGAGCTCACGGCTGGCGAGAGTCACCGGATAGAAGCCCTGGACCACGGACTCGGCGATCGCGTGGGTGCGTGAGGCCCACAGCCCGGTCAGCATCGCGTGGTACTTCCCGATGTAGGGCGCGAGCAGGGCCGGGTCGTGCACCTTGACGAATCCCTGGGCGATGGCGTCGACCGTCTGGTTGGGCAGGCCCTCCTCCTCGATGACCTTCTGCCAGGCCTTGGCCTTGGCCTCGGCCGTCGGGATGGCGGCCAGTGCCCGGGCGGCCCGCTCAAGACCGGTGGCGGTGTTGTCCTGCTGACGCTCGTGCTCGATCTCGCTCTCTGCCGCCTGCCCCGCCGTGGCCAGGCTGGTGAGCAGCATCCAGCGCATCTCGGTGTCGATCGCCAGGCCGGCCAGCTCGGCAGAGCCCTCCAGCAGGCCCCGGACCAAGACCCAATCCTTAGCCCGCTGGGCGTACCCCGCAATGGGGCTGACAAGCTGGAGCTGGGTGTCGATGCCGGGCCCGGCAGCGAGGGCCTGCTCTCGGAGCCGGGCGGTCACCGTGGCCAGGTTCTGGTCGCGGTGCTCGGGTTCGACATACAGCCTGGCGGCGCCCTGCAGCTGAGCCAGCAGCACGCGCAGCAGGGTCGAGTCCTTCTCGCCCGGCAGCGTGCTCAGCACCAGCTGGCAGAAGTCGCGCGCCGACATCTCGGCGTCTCGGGTCATGTCCCAGGCCGCGCCCAGCACCAGCGCCCGGGGGAGACTGTCGGTGAAACCGCGAGGGTTCGCCAGGACCGTTGCCGTGGAACGCTCGTCGAGCCGGATCTTGGCATAGGCCAGGTCGTCGTCGTTGACCAGCAGCAGGTCCGGCCGGTGCTGGCCCACCAGCGCCGGCACCTCGGTGCGCTCACCGGCGATGTCGAGCTCGATCCGGTTGACCCGCTCGATGTGGTCGCCCACCACGCAGTAGCTGCCGACCGCCAGGGTGTGCGGGCGCAGGGTGGGGAACGCCTCGACAGCGGTCTGCACGATGGTCGCGGCGGTGATCGTGTCCTGGTCGTCGACGGTGACCTCGAGGCGCAGGGTGTTCACCCCGGCGGTCTCGAGCCACAGCCGTGACCAGGCGTGCAGGTCGCGGCCAGAGGCGCGCACGAGGTGGTCGAGCAGGTCGGCAAGGGTGGTGTTCTGCCAGGCGTGGGCGGCGAAGTACTCGCGGATCCCGGCGGTGAACGGCTCCCGGCCGACGTAGGCCACCAGCTGCTTGAGCACCGAGGCGCCCTTGGCATAGGTGATCCCGTCGAAGTTGACCTCGACGTCCTCGAGGTCGCGGATCTCGGCGACGATCGGGTGGGTCGAGGACAGCTGGTCCTGCTGGTAGGCCCAGGCCTTCTCGGCTGTGCCGAAGGTCGTCCAGGCGGTGCTCCACTGGGTTGCCTCGGCCTGGCAGGTGGTCGAGGCCCACTCGGCGAAGGACTCGTTGAGCCACAGGTCGTTCCACCACGACATGGTGACCAGGTTGCCGAACCACATGTGTGCCAGCTCGTGCAGGATCGTCAGCGCCCGGCGCTCGATGAGCGCCTCGGTGACCTTGGCCCGGAAGACATACATCTCGTTGTAGGTCACCGCGCCGGCGTTCTCCATCGCGCCCATGTTGTACTCGGGGGTGAAGATCTGGTCGTACTTGCTGAACGGGTACGCGCGGTCAAACTCCTTCTCGTAGAAGGCGAAACCGCGCTTGGTGCAGTCGAAGATGTTGTCCGCGTCCAGGTGGGGCGTCAGCGACCTGCGGCACAAGATGCCCAGCGGCACCGTGCCGCCCCGGGTCTCGACCTGGTCACGGACCACGTCATACGGTCCGGCGATCAGGGCGGTGATGTAGCAGGACATGCTCGGCGTGGGCGCGAAGGCCCAGACCGCGATGGGCACCTCGGCGGGGTTGCCGGAGGTCGACACAGCCACCGGCTGGGGCGTCGGCTCGTTGGAGACGACCTGCCAGTGCGCTGGGGCGGTGACCGTGAAGGTGAAGGTGGCCTTCAGGTCGGGCTGCTCGAAGACGGCGAACATCCGGCGGCTGTCGGCGACCTCGAACTGGGTGTAGAGGTAGACCTCGTCATCAACGGGGTCTACGAAGCGGTGCAGCCCCTCGCCGGTGTTCATATAGGTGCCGGTCGCATCGATGGTGAGGGTGTTGGCGCCGGACCTCAGCGACGGGAGCCGGACCCGGATGCCGTCGAAATGCGTTGTCGGGTCCAGTGACTCACCGTTGAGGGTGATCTGTTCGACGGAAGCCGCGATCAGGTCGATGAAGGTGCTGGCGCCGTCTCTGACAGCGGTGAAGTCGACCGTTGACCGGGTCCGGAAGGTACTGGGTCCGGTGGTGAGGTCAAGGGCGACATCGTAGGCAGCCACCGACAGCAGCTCAGCGCGTTCGCGGGCTTCGTCACGAGTCAGGTTCTTACCAGGCACGGGTTTCATCTCCATTGGCGACACGGCGTGGGGTCGCCCCATCCTGACATGATCGGCCTGAGCCCTCACCGGTCGCGGCGTTTCGGCGGCTGACAAGATGGCACCCGTGACCATCAAAGCTCCTGTCGAGATGTGGTTCGACCCCCTGTGCCCGTGGGCCTGGCTGACCTCACGCTGGCTGATGGAGGTCGAGAAGGTGCGCAGCATCGAGGTCACCTGGTCGGTGATGAGCCTGGCCGTGCTGAACAGCGGGCGCGAGCTGACTCCGGGCTATGAGTCCATGATGGAGCGATCCTGGGGCCCCGTGCGGGTGATTGTCGCCGCTGCCGACCGGCACGGCGCCCGCGTGGTCAAGCCCCTGTACGACGCGATCGGCACCCGTATCCACCTCGACGGTGAGGAGGATCTGCTCCAGGTCATCGCGGCGGCGCTGAACGAGGTCGGCCTGCCCGCGGACCTGCTCAGGTTCGCCACCACGGACGAGGTCGACGACAACGTTCGAGCCAGCCACGCCCGCGCCATTGCCCTGGTCGGCCAGGAGGTGGGCACGCCGGTGGTCGCGATGGGCGGGTCTGCGTTCTTCGGCCCGGTGGTCACGCCTGCGCCCAGGGGCGAGGCGGCCGGCCGGCTCTGGGACGGCTGGGTGCTGATGGCCGGCACGCCGGGATTCTTCGAGCTCAAGAGGACTCGCACCGCGAGCCCCGACTTCACCTGATCCACTCACCCAGAAGGAGCCCGACCCATGCGCGTTCACATCGGCGGCGACCACGCGGCATACGACCTGAAGTGCGCCCTGGTGGCCTTCCTGCAGGCAAGGGGGTATGACGTGGTCGATCACGGGCCGGAGTACGTCGACCCGGAGGACGACTACCCGGTGGCGGTGCTGCGGGCCGCGGAGGCGGTGTCCGGCGACCTCGGCGCCTTCGGGATCGTGCTGGGTGGCTCCGGCAACGGTGAGCAGATGGCGGCGAACAAGGTCCGGGGGATCCGGGCGGCGCTCGCCTACAACGTCGAGCTGGCCGAGCTGGCCAGGAGCCACAACAACGCCCAGGTCCTGTCCATCGGCGCGCGGATGAACACCCCGCAGGAGGCCGAGGCCATGGTCGAGGCCTTCCTGACGACTCCGTTCAGCGGTGACGAGCGGCATGCCAGGCGGCTGGCCATGGTGGAGCGCTACGAACAGCACGGTGAGCTGCCGCCGATCCCGGCGGTCGAGGGCTGAGCCTGGCGCGCTGGGGGCAGGGACGGCGGCCCGGAGACGTTAAGGTGCGACCGTGAGCACACCTGCCCAGCGGTTCCTGCGCCGTGCCATCTCGACAGCCCAGCGCCTCGCGAGGCGCCTCAGCTTGATGGTGCGGCTCTTCCCGGGAATGGCGGCGCTCGTGCTCATCCTGATGGCGATGCTGGTCGAGGCCCTGTTGCTGGGCTGGCCGGCCGTCGTGCCCTGGTCGTCATTCCTGCCGCTGGTCGTGCTGGCCGGGTTGTTCCTGCCACCGAGATGGCTCGCCGTGGTCCTGGCCTTCATCGCGGTCCTGCTGGCGTATGACGGGCAGGCCCTGAACAGGGACGTTGGGGACTTTCTCGGTGCCCTGCTGGTCTACGTCGTGATGGCCGCGATGATGACCTGGCTGGCGGTCTCCCGGGCCCCGCTGGGCGTTCACGGGACTTTGGCGGAGTCGATGCTGATCGACCTGCGCGACCGGATCCGCGCCCAGAGTGTGCTTCCGGCACTGCCAGCGCCGTGGCATGCTGAGGTGGCGGTCGAGGCGGCCTACTTCGAGCCGTTTGCCGGCGACTTCGCGGTGGCCATCCTCTCGGATGACGGCGACCGCCTCGAGGTGGCCCTGGTGGACGTGTCGGGCAAGGGTCTGGATGCCGGGACCCGGGCTCTTCTCCTGGGCGGGGCTTTCGGCAGCCTGCTGGGCGCGATGCAGCCGGCTGACCTCCTGGACGCGGCGAACTCCTACCTGCTGCATCAGGACTGGAACGACGGGTTTGCCACGGCGATCCACCTGGCGCTCGAGCTCGACACCGGCCGGTTCACCATCGGTGGGGCGGGGCATCCGCCGGCGGTGAAGTTCTGGGCCGGTTCGGGCCGGTGGCAGGTGATGGATGCGGCAAACGGTCCGCTGCTCGGTGTCCTGGCCGCTGCCGAGTTCCCGCGGTCGAACGGCCAGCTGCAGCGAGGCGATGCCTTGCTGCTGTACACCGACGGTGTCATTGAGACCCGCTTCCGCGACCTCACGGTGGGCATCGACCGGATGCTCGGCGAAGCCGAACGTCTGGTGTCAGAGGGCTTCACCGGGGGGGCCTCGCGGATCTGCGCCGCAGCCCTGGCCGGCCGCAGCGACGATCGCGCGGTCGTGCTGATCTGGCGCAGCTGACGCCCCGGCCAGGCTCGGCGATCGTCCTAGGCGGGGTCGGCGACCGGTGGCCGGCGCAGGCTGATGTCGGCGCACTCCAGGCAGATCTCCTCGGGGATCACCCCGAGCTTCATCAGCACCCCGAAGATCTTGCACCCCACGCAGATCCCGAAGATCGACTCGAGAGCGGGGAAGACGATCATGATGACGCCGATCGCCAGGACGACCGGGGTGGCCACACCGAGCAGCCACAGGACTGCTGCGGCAGAGGTCAGCACGGCGCCGATCCCGGCCGCGAACCGCTTGGGCGGGCCGGGGGTCGGACGGGGGGGCGTGCTCACCCTGGGGCGGATGAGCCGCAGCACGAGCTGTGCCAGGGGGCTGGCCCTCGGGCCGAGGGATGCCCGCAACGTGAAGTCGACGGCCAGCACCAGGTAGATCCACGGCTGCCGCAGGTCAAGTGCCACCAGGGCCAGCACCAGCACGACGGCGGCGATCAGTCGAACGGTGACGTCGTCGACGACTCGAGGGAACAGTGGCTCAGTGGTCATGGCGGTGCAACACCTGACCCTGCAGGGGTGTTCCGGGCGTCCGCCCCTCGAGCAGCCCGACCGGGCAGCTGAGCCGGTTCGGCATACGGGCGGGACGCGTTTGGGAGACCATGGAGGCGTCACCGGGGGAGCCCGGGCGCGACATTGGCCCCTCCTGTTCTGAGCACAGTCGTGCTAACCTACGGTGACGTAAGTTACGTTTCCGTAAGGTGGAGGTTCAGCCCATGCCGGTGTCGCCCAGCGCTCGTCCCCCAGCGGAGTTTTCGACCACTGACGGCAGGACGACTGACGGAAGGCTTCCGGTGGTCATTCAGGGCGGGATGGGCGTTGCCGTGTCGTCGTGGTGGCTGGCAAGCGCGGTGTCGCAGGCCGGGCAGCTTGGTGTCGTCTCGGGGACGGCACTGGATGTGGTGGTCGCCCGGAGGTTGCAGGACGGCGACGAGGGCGGACACTACCGACGTGCCCTCGACCAGTTCCCGGTGCCGGCGATGGCACGGCGAGTACGTGACCGGTACTTCCTGGAAGGGGGCCGGGCGGCAGACCAGACATACCACCCCGTCCCGAAGCTGGGACTGGACACCTCGGTGGCCGGTCTCGAGCTCTCGATCGTGGCCAACTACGCCGAGGTGTTCCTGGCAAAGGAGGGCCACGACGGAGTCGTCGGGATCAACTTCCTGGAGAAGCTTCAGATGGCCACGCCGAGCGCGGCCTACGGGGCGATGCTGGGCGGCGTTGACTACGTGCTGATGGGTGCCGGCATTCCGGCGGAGATTCCCCGGCTGCTGGACCATCTGGCCGTTCACCAGAAGTGCTCGCTGGGCCTGGACGTGGCCGGGTCGACCATCGACTACACCGTGGGGCTGGACCCCGAAGCCCTCACCGGCGGCGGGCTGGCACCGCTGAAGCGTCCCATGTTCCTGGCCATCGTCTCTGCGCACGTGCTGGCCGCCTACCTGGCCCGCGAGGATGCCACCCGGCCGGACGGGTTCATCGTCGAGGGACCCAAAGCAGGCGGACACAACGCTCCGGCGCGTGGCCGGCCGGTTCTGGATGACGACGGGCAGCCGGTGTTCGGCCCGCGTGACGAGGCGGATCTGGCCAAGGTCGCGGCGGTCGGACTGCCCTTCTGGCTGGCCGGCGGCTACTCGACAGGTGCGCAGGTGGCCCAGGCCCTGGAAGCCGGTGCCGCGGGCGTTCAGGTGGGCACGTTGTTCGCTTTCTGCGCCGAGTCCGGGCTCGATCCTGCCATCCGCAAGGAGCTGCTCGCTGAGCTGGCAGCGGGCAAGCTCGTGGTCCGTACGGACCCACTGGCCTCACCGACGGGCTTCCCGTTCAAGGTCGCCACGTTGCCCGGGACCATGTCTGAGGCGGACGTGTATGAAGCCCGGCCGCGCCTGTGCGACCTGAGCTACCTTCGCACCCCCTACGAGCGGGCTCCCGGCGACCTCGGTTACCGCTGCCCGGCCGAGCCGGTGCACATGTACGTCAAGAAGGGCGGAGATGCCGCCGACATCGTGGGCCGCAAGTGCCTGTGCAACGGGCTCACTGCGGGTATCGGGATTGGCCAGCACCGTCGTGACGGTTACGACGAGGTGCCCATCGTGACGCTGGGAGCGGATCTGGAGGGCATTTCCCAGATGCTGTCGGACATGCCTGACGGCTGGACCGCCGTCCAGGCGGTCCAGAGACTGCTGGGGGAGTGAGATAGCGGTCTCGCGGACGCGACATTTCTGTGGTGATGGCGCTTCACGAGCAGCTCAGCCCCGGGGGCCCAGACTGACGAGGCCATTGCTCGTCGCGATCACGACCGCCTCCAGCTGGGAGTGTGCGCCCAGCTTCAGCATCAGGCTCTTCAGGTAACCGCGACAGGTGTTGACCGAGATCCCCAGGTGCATCGCGATGGCCCGTGCGTCCGAGCCGCCGGCCAGCTTCCTGAGCACGTCGCGTTCCCTCCGGGTCAGCGGTGGAAGGTGGCTGATCGTGTGCGGCTGCGACATGGTCAGGGTCCGGAGCAACGCCGGGGGGACCATGAGCCCTCCCCGGCGGGAATGACGAAGGGCTTCCAGCATGTCCGGCAGGGAACCGGTTTTGGTGAGCAGGCAGCAGGCACCGGCATCGGCAGCCCGATTCATCAGGGCCAGATCGGCGTGAGCCGTCAGCACGACCACCCGAAGCCCGGGATGGATCCGGGTCAGCTCGGCCGTGGCCGCGATCCCGTCACCATCGCCGAGATGAACATCCATGAGCACCAGGTCGGGTCTCAGCTCGTCGACCATGGCGAGGGCTGTTGTCACGCTGGTCGCCTTCCCGACACAGTCGAAGTCGGGCTCGGCCCCCAGCATCAGGGCGAGCAGATCCGAGAAGGTCCTGTGGTCGTCGACCACGACGACTCGCGTGATGGTGCTGGTGATGGCCCCGCCAGCAGCTTCCGTGCTTGTGCTCATGGTGCCGGGCTCCCCAGAAAACCAGCCGTTCGTGGCGGCACCAAGACCACACCGTATTGGTACGATCTTGACGTTTTGCTGGTTGTACCTTGACCGATTCTGAACGATCTCGAATGGCCAAATCTGGTCTATTCAAGGACCCACGACATGTGTTATAAGTCTCGCGCCGGCTGGCGACCTCGCTCACCGGGCGCGCTCAGCCCCAGGGCGGCGTCGGGACGTGGGCCACCGCGTGGGGTGTCACCGGGTCGAGGGCGACCGGCCTTTCAGCCGGGAGACTGGCTGAGATGGAGCGGGCGACGAGAATCGAACTCGCGTTGTCAGTTTGGAAAACTGGGGCTCTACCATTGAGCTACGCCCGCATGCTGCACCCCTGTGTACCGATAAACGGTAAACGCGAGGCGCTGCGAAGCGTTAGCCTAATGCGCGCTGTCCCTCGTTTCGAATCGGGGCCCTGCGTTCCGGGGCCAGATGGTGCGACACGCAGGATCGGCGGGCTGTGGCGCAGCTTGGTAGCGCGCTTCGTTTGGGACGAAGATGTCGCAGGTTCAAATCCTGTCAGCCCGACACTGTGAGCCCGAGTGACCTGCGGGAGGGGCCCGGCTGACGCCGGGCCCAGCCTGCAGAGACAGGTCCTCGGGGTGGTGGCCGGGCATCGTCAGAGCGCTCCCGTTCGGCCTACCGCTGCCCAGCCCTTAGCATGGACCGAGGCCTCGGCTTGGTTGCCGAGTCCGCAGGATGCCAATCCGCCCCCAAAGACTCTGGAGTGCCCCGTAGTGAAGAGTGCCGTCGAGACCCTCAACCCAACCCGGGTCAAGCTGACTGTCGAGGTCCCCTTCGACGAGCTCAAGCCGAGCCTCGATGCGGCCTACAAGACGATCGGCGGGCAGATCAATGTCCCCGGTTTCCGCGCCGGCAAGGTTCCGGCCCGGATCATCGACCAGCGCGTTGGTCGTGGCGCCATCCTGCAGGAAGCCGTCAACGACGCGCTTCCTCGCTTCTACGGCCAGGCCGTCGAGGAGAACAAGATCCGCCCCCTGGGGCAGCCCGAGGTCGACGTGACCGAGGTGCCGGCCGAAGAGGGCCAGGACCTGAAGTTCACCATCGAGGTCGACGTTCGTCCCGAGCTGACCCTGCCTGACTACGACGGCGTCGCGATCGAGGTCGACGTCGTCGACAGCGAGGCTGCGGCCGCCGACGTCGAGGAGCGGATGACCGCTCTGCGCCAGCGTTTCGGCACCCTGACCGGGGTCGATCGGGTGGCCGCCACGGGTGACTTCGTGTCCATCGACCTGGAGGCCAAGATCGGCGAGGAAGACATCGACGCCGCCAAGGGGATCTCCTACGAGATCGGCTCCGGCAACATGATCGACGGCTTGGACGACGCCCTGGTCGGGATGGCCGCGGAGGAGAGCAAGACCTTCACCGCCCCGCTGTCCGGTGGCGAGCACGAGGGCAAGGACGCTGACATCAACGTGACCGTTCAGTCGGTCAAGGAGCGGGTCCTTCCAGATCTGGACGATGACTTCGCCCAGCTTGCCTCGGAGTTCGACACGCTGGAGGAGCTCTCGGCCGACATCCAGGCGCAGGCCGAGCGCGCCAAGAAGATGGAGCAGGGCGTTCAGGCCCGCGACAAGGTGCTCGAGTACCTGCTGGACAACACCGAGATCCCGATCCCCGAGGCGCTTGTCGAGGCTGAGGTGAAGCAGCACCTCGAGGGTGAGAGCCGCCTTGAGGATGACGAGCACCGCGCCGAGGTCGACGAGAACACCCGTAAGGCGATGCGTTCGCAGTTCCTGCTTGACGCGATCGCCGAGAAGGAGCAGGTCAGTGTCGGCCAGCCGGAGCTGATCGAGTACCTGGTGATGTCGGCGCAGCAGTACGGGATGGACCCCAACGACTTCGCCAAGGCCGTCGACGAGGGTGGCCAGATCCCCGCGATGGTGGCTGAGGTCGCCCGCCGCAAGGCGCTCGCAGCAGTCCTGGAGAAGGCCAACATCGTTGACACGGCCGGCACGGCGATCGACCTCAACGAGCTCAACGTCGGCGCCGACGCGCTCGGCTACGACGAGGGTGCTGACGACGAGGGTCACGACCACGAGGGTCACGACCACGAGGGTCACGACCACGAGGGTCACGACCACGAGGGTCATGACCACGAGGGTCACGACCACGAGGGTCACGACCACGAGGGTCACGACGACGATGGCCAAGACAAGGCTTGATCGGTCAGCTCACCAGCATGAAGACGTAGGCCGCCCATTCGACTGAGTGGGCGGCCTACGTCGTGTCCGGCAGGAGGCGGGCACCGTTGGCTCCGGAGGAAGAGGCTTGTTTCGCAGCCCGGACAGGCTGGCTGCAGGGCTACCATCAAGCCAGAGGTCTCTTTTTGCTTGCCCCGGCGAGACGCTTCATGAATCGCCCATCCAAGTGAGGACAGCGTGGTCATTCCGAACCAGGCGCCAGACGTCTGTTACTCCATCGTCGTGCCCGCCTTCAACGAGGCCGAGTCGCTCTCGGCGCTCATCAAGGACCTCAGCTGGCTGATGGGCGAGCTCGACGGCACCTGCGAGGTGCTGATCGTCGATGACGGCAGCAGCGATGGCACCTATGAGATTGTCCGGCAGGCGCAGGCGGCGGACCCCCGGTTCAGGCCGATCCGGCTCTCCCGCAACTTCGGGCACCAGGTGGCGCTGACCGCCGGGCTCGTGCGGTCCCGCGGTGCGGCCGTGGTGACCATGGACGCCGACCGGCAGCACCCCGTGGAGGCCGTCCTCGAGATGGCCAAGCACTGGCGTAACGGATACGACGTCGCCTTTGGCGTGATGATCGACCGCCCCTCCGAGTCTGCCTTCAAGAAGGCAACCTCTGACGGTTTCTACAAGCTGATCAACCGGATGAGCGAGACGCCGATGCCGCCGAACGCCGGTGACTTCCGTCTGCTCGACCGACAGGTGGTGGACGCGTTCCTGCGGATGCCCGAACGGAACCGCTACATCCGCGGGATGATCAGCTGGCTGGGATTCGAGCAGGTGGGAGTGCCGTACACGTGCGCTCCGAGGCATGCCGGCCGCAGCACCTACACCCTGCGACGGATGATCAGGTTCGCCGCCGACGCGTTGCTGAGCTTCTCCAACTGGACGCTCCGGGCTGGCCTGGCACTGGGATCCGTGGTCTCCGTGCTGGCGGTCCTCTTCGGGCTGGTGACCATCATTATGAAGGTGTCGTCTCAGACGGTGCCTGGCTGGGCGACGATCGTCGTCGCGGTGTCCTTCCTTGGCGGCGTCCAGCTCATGGTGATCGGGGTGATCGGGGAGTACGTCAGCCGGGTCTACGAAGAAGTCAAGAACAGGCCGCTGTTCGTCACCCAGGACGGATCGCTGTCCGAGCGGGCCGGGCAACGCCTTCCGCCGCCCCTGCCGCCTGGCTCAGGGCGTGCTGACAGTGCTGGCTGGGACAGCGCAAGCCGGGACGGTGTCAGCCGGGACGGTGTCAGCCGGGACAGTGCTAGCCGGGACAGTGCTAGCCAGGCCGCTCAGCTGTCGAACCCGCACCCCATCGAGCTGGCCGGGCCCCGCGACGAACCTGTCGCATGACCGCAGCGGGTCTCGCCGAGTCCGATAGCCGGTTGTCGATTGCCAGCCAGTCAGGCCGGCAGAGGAGAAGACCAATGGATCAGGGTTCGACATCGGGTGGGTCGCCGGCACCTTCGCGGTGCCTGGTCTGTCACGGAGCCCTTGCCCCGCACCCGCGTCTTCCCGGCCTCCATGAGTGCTCCTCCTGTGGATTCGTTACCGCTGACCTGTCACTGAGCGAGGACGAGCTGAGGGCGCTGTACGGAGCCGACTACTTTCACGGTGACGAGTACTCGGACTATCTCTCGGAGGCTCCCGAGCTGCGCGAGAACTTCAGGAGGCGCATCGCCACCCTGCTCAGATATCAGCCGGAGAACGAGCGTGGGCGTCTCTTCGAGATCGGTTCGGCCTACGGGTTCTTCCTCGACGAGGTGCGCTCGGCCTACCAGCACGTCGCCGGGGTCGACATCTCCGAGGTGGCCGCCGAACACGCTCGCACCGAGCTTGATGTCGATGTCGTGGCCACCGACTACCTGGCGATGGAGCTCCCGGAGCAGGTGGACGCGCTGTGTATGTGGGACACCATCGAGCACCTCAGCCGGCCGCGCGAGTTCGTCGAGAAGGCGGCTCGCGATGTGCGGGCCGGCGGCCTGCTGGCCGTGACCACCGGCGACATCGACAGCCTCAACGCCCGGATGCGTGGCCGTCGCTGGCGGATGATCCACCCGCCGACCCACCTGCAGTACTTCACCCGCAGCACCTTGGTGCGACTGCTGGACTCTGCCGGGTTCGACGTGGTGCATGTCGAGACAGCGGGTAACGCCCGCTCGATCCGGGGGATCCTCTACGCCATCCTGGTGCTGCATTGGGGCAGGCCTGGCGTCTTCGACAAGATCAAGGCCCTGCCGGGGCTGAGCCAGAGCGTGACGCTGGACCTGCGCGACATCCTCTTCGTCATCGCCTGTCGGCGCCCGTGAGGACTCGGCGAGGACTTCTCGTTGTCGGGCTGGTGGGCGGTGCGATGATTGCCGCCCTCGCGCCGCTGGTCCTGCTGGGGCTCTATGTGCGGCCCACCTCGGACGACTGGTGCCTGATCCCCCTGGCACGCGCAGGAGGCTTCGGCTCGGTGGTGTCCAACATCTACGAGAGCCAGAACGGCCGGCTGGGCAACGCTGTCGTCAACGGCGTGGTGTTCACGTCGTACGACCTCTCCTCCAGGGTCCTGCCCGGGCTCCTCCTGCTGCTGCTCGTTCTCACGTTCTTCGGGCTCTGGCGCGCGCTCCTTCGCTACGCACTAGGGGCCGATGAGCTCCTGGCCTCGGTGGGCGGTGCTGCCCTGGCCGCCGCGACGGTGCTGGCGTTGCTGCTTGGCAAGCCACTCCGGTACCAGACCCTGTACCACGCACCCACCATCATCTCTCACACGATGCCCATCCTGATCGGGGCTGTGATCCTGCTGGGTGCGGTCTTCTTCCATCGTCGGGGCACCATCTGGGCGGCCTCTGCGGTGGCGTTGCTCGGCGGGATCTTCCTCGGGACCTTCAACGAGGCCTTCACCGCGGTGTGCCTGGTGTCCATGGTCGCCGGCCTGGCGCTCTACTGGCTGCTCCCGCGTCACGCCATCCACTGGGTCGTCATCGTGTCGGGCGGCTTCGGTGTCTTGCTGGGTTTCGTGTCGGTCTATGTGTCCCCGGGATCGGGGAACAGGCAGAAGCTCATCCAGGGGGATTCGCCGATCAGCGTTCACCTGATCGGCCAGACCGTGCAGTCGTGGGCCCGGGTCGTGGGCAGTGCGCTGACCTCGGGGGAGGGCCTTCTGGTGCTGCTCGTTGCCGTTGCGGTCGGGGTCCTGCTGGGTGTCGACGCGCGCCGCAGGGCGAGGCCGCATTCGGTGCGTTTCTACGTCGCCGCAACTGTCGTGCCCGGGCTGTGGGCGATCTTCGCCTCCCTGGGCGCGACGTATGTCTTCGCGTACAGCTTCAACGGCCAGATCATGGGCCGGGCCCGGTTGTTCCCGAGCATCACCGTGGCGGCCTTCCTAGGCGCCTCGTGGTATGCCATCCTGCTAGGTCAGTCTCTCGCCCGGAAGGTCGCTGCCGGCGAGGGGCCCGCCCGGCGACGGCGTCTCATCGTGGCGGGAGCCGTCGTGGCGCTCCCGGCGCTGGCGCTGCTCGCCGTCGGTTCGCGCGCTCTCGTCAGGGACGAGAGGGTGCTCACCACCGAAACCGTGGTCCGAAGCGTCGCCTGGGACGCGCAACAGGCGGCTCTGCGGGCGCAGATTGCCGGCGGCGCTCGTTCGATCACGGTTCGCCCGTTGCCCATCGACCGGTTGATGGAGCCCTTCTACCCCCGCACCAACCTGCGGTGGCCGGCCAGGTGCGCTCCGGACTTCTATGGCGTGGACACCGTCGTGCCTCCAGCCGGGGCCGGGTCGTGACCACGGTGCGCGAAGGACTTCGCGACCTGCGGCGCAGCGGGGCGCCCGGCGAGTGGGTGCGTTTCGCCGCTGTCGGGCTGGTGAACACGGCTACCTACTACGTCGGATTTCGCCTGCTCCATGCGGTGATGCCCTATCTGCTGGCGCATGTGCTGGCGTTCGGTGGCTGCATCGTGGTCTCGTTCTTCCTCAACTGCAGGTTCACGTTTCGGGTGAGACCGACCTGGCAGCGTTTCGTCCGCTTCCCGTTGTCCACCCTCACCACGTTCACCGTGATGACCATCGGGGTGAGCGTGCTGGTGGAAAAGATGGGCACCGACCCCAATGTGGCGGCGCTGGTCAGCTCCCTGGTCGCCGTCCCGGCCTCCTTCATGATCTCGCGAATGCTCCTGGTCGGACATCTGAAGCACTGAGGTCCACCGGTCCCGCGGGCCTGGACGCTCACCCGTGAGGGACCGTCCGGGGAGGGTTGGCGACCCGGGCTCCGCTCCTGCTTGTGCGCTCATGGCGAACACCGGCCGATCCGGGGACTTACCCGGGGGGGTCTGGCGTTAGGGTCAACGACAGGGCCGGGAGGTCTGAGATCCAGCCGCAGCGATTGAGACAGATGGAGACAAGGTGAGCCACAGCAGCGAGGTCTTCGCAGCCGCCAACGGACAGATGGCAGGCCTGGACGACCACATCTACAACCGCTTGCTCAAGGAGCGGATCATCTTCCTCGGGTCCGAGGTGCGTGACGACAACGCCAATGCCATCTGCGCCCAGCTGCTGCTTCTGGCAGCAGAGGACCCGGAGAAGGACATCTGGCTGTACATCAACTCGCCCGGCGGTTCGGTGACGGCCGGCATGGCCATCTTCGACACCATGCAGTGGGTGACCCCTGACGTGGCCACCGTCGGGATGGGCCTGGCCGCCAGCATGGGCCAGTTCCTGCTCAGCGCAGGGGCTCCTGGCAAGCGCTATGCCACCCCGCACGCCCGGGTGATGATGCACCAGCCCTCCGGCGGCATCGGTGGAACGGCCTCGGACATCAAGATCCAGGCGCAGCAGATGCTGCACATCAAGAAGCAGATGG
>JBBRZQ010000109.1:0-15096 GCA_038236535.1 Actinomycetales bacterium | reverse complement strand
CACAGGTGGTGCGAAGGTCTGGTCACCGAAAGTACCACTGGTCACCGCGTTGGAGATCCTCAACGACTGAGCGTCGAAGTTGCTCGGGTAACGGCCCGTGGCCGCGACCGACTGGTCGAACCCGCCGGTGCTAGTCCAGCCATCCTGACCGTTGACCGATCCAACGGAAAGGGTTTCGAAAGTGGTCGGGCCGACTGTGTCAGCCTGCGCAACAGCCGCTGGTCCCGCGATCGCAAGTGTCATGGCGGCTGTGAGTGCGAGTACGAGAGATTTCCTCACGTCGTCACCACATCAGTGTGCTGAGATGCCCAACCAGGGCAATGGGTCTTCACATGCATGAGGGATCCTCTGTGTGTTCGTTCAGACCACGAAGCCGCGGGGCCTCCCGAGCGCGTCTACACGCCCCTGGCCTAATGGCTGCGAGTCCGGATGTGGGTGCATCCGTCAAGGAGCAGGATCCTCCACATAGCCCTCGCCCGCATCATCAAAATTGATGAACGGGCTTCAAGAATGTTGATGAAACCCGATCGAACAGACCTGGTCTGTCGTCCCTCGAGCTTGGATCGGGACTAGCCGCCCAGAACGCGCTTCGGGACAGGCTCGTCTCCCAGGTTCCATCGAAACAGTGCAACGCGGTCGGCCACCGGAGTGACCGACCGCAATTTACACCAGATCCTTATGGATGAAGAACGATGTTCAAAGTGGCGCTTGCACTGAACACCGTGGACGTGGCAGCGGTGAAGTTGGCACCGCCCACCCACTGGCTGGGGAAACCGGCCAGTGTGCTTGTCACATGAATCTTGTAGGTAGCCGGTGGCAGTGCGATCGAGTAGGCCCCTGACGCATTCGCGTAGGCACCCACACCCACCCCCGCCAGGTTGTAGATACTCAAAATGGCGTTCGGCACTGGGGCACCTCCAGCGGTCACCATACCCGACAACACGCCCGCCACAGGACTTGCGACCAACGCGATGTTCAGCGTGGCGGATGCGCTGAAGACAGTGGTCGTTGCGGTCGTGAAGCTCGAACCACCAACCCACTGGCTCGGATAACCAGCCACAGTGCTGGTCACGTAAACCTTAAAGCTGTCTGGCGGCAGTGCGATCGAGTAGGCCCCGGACGCATCCGCGTAGGCACCCACACCCACCCCCGCCAGGGTGTAGATACTCAAAATGGCGTTCGGCACCGGTGACCCGCCTGCAGTCACCACACCCGACAACACGCCCGTCACAGGAGCGGCAACCAGCGCGATGTTCTGCGTGGCGGTTGTGCTGAAGACGGTAGGCGTGGCAGTCGTGAAGTTTGAACCGCCCACCCACTGGCTGGGATAACCAGCCACAGTGCTGGTCACATAGATCTTGTACGTGGCCGGTGGCAGGGAGATCGAGTAGGCCCCGGACGCATCCGCGTAGGCACCCACACCCACCCCGGCAAGGTTGTAGATACTCAGAATGGCGTTCGGCACCGGTGCGCCGCCAGCAGTCACCACGCCCGACAACGTCTGAGGCACGACGCTGAGGACATTGGAGATCGAAGCGCCAGCGGCGTTGTAGGCCACTGCCCGGTACATGTAGGAACCGCCTGGTACCGCGGTCGTGTCGGTGTAGTTGGTCTGGTTAGCCAGCGGGCTCGCGACCGTCGCAAACGCACCTGCCACGCCGTTGGTGACGGTGGCACGATCGATGCGGTAGCCGATCTCGGCAGTTCCCGGGTTGGACCAGCTGGTCGGGACGGCGTAGTTGACGGGCGTGCCGTCAGTCCAGTTCAGAACACCGCCAGTGCTGCTCAGCACGGGCGCTGTGGGCAGTGCCCTGACTGTGGCGACCGTGACCGGCCGCATCATGTCCATCTCCTCATGACTGAGCATGTGGCAGTGCCACACGTACTCCCAGCCGAAGTTGGTCATGGTGTTGGCGATCGGCGCGATCGGGTTGCCGTTCGCGTCGGTGTTGTTGAACCCGGCCTCGATCCCGTTCGGACCAGCCACAGAACCCTTGGCACCCTCGGGCATCATCGGGTTGAGCAGGCGCTTGCTGTCCGGGACTCCGAACGGCAGGGTCGGCACGATCGGGCGGACGGCGACGTACGTGTCCTCCAGGGGGCTGACCCGCACGGTCTCCTTCCAGCCGAGCTCGTTGGCATCCGGCGGGATGATGATGTTGTCCCAGGTGACCCGGTTGATCACCTGCACGTTGTACAGGTGCCAGTGCAGCGGGTGCGTGTCGACCCCGTTGTGGGTGATCTTCCAGATCTGGGTCCCGTCAGCGGCCGAGGAGATCGGCGTCACGTTCAGGGCGTCCGGCAGGTTGGGCGAGGTCGCGTCCAGGACTTCGGTCGCAGGGTTGACGAACGGATACAGGATGATGTTCTGCAGCAGAGGCGTGGCCCCTGGAGCTTCGAGGCCCATGTTGGCGCTCATCCGGCCCCACTCGTCGAAGTTGGCAGAGTTCGCCTCATCGTGAATGCCCTTGGGCTGCAGCGGGATCGAGAGCTGCGGTCCGTTGCCGTCCTTGTTGGGGCCGAGCGTGTCGAACTTGAAGTTCATCCCGCCCTGCTCCTGGATCCGCGCGAACCCGTCGCACCTGGCCGACGGGAGCGTGGGGCTGCCACACCATCCGTTGGTCGCGAAGGTCGTGCCGTAGGCGGTGTTGTACGCGGACTGGCCGACGATGACCGGGTCCGAGCCGGACTCGAACACCCCCGAGCCGTCAGCGTGGTGGGCGAACGCCGTCATGAGGGCGCCCAGCCGGTCGGCGGTGGTGTTCGGCCGGTCGAAAGCGACTGCCGGCGCTGCCATCGACACCTTGACCTGCATCATCGTGCGGGTGTTCGGGCCGTAGCCGGGCAGGGTCGGGTGCGGGCCGGCCGGGCTGAAGTCCGGTCCCCCGGTGTACATGTCATAGCTCGCCTGGCGTGCCGGGAAGGCGGCCGGCGCGTCGTTGTACATGATCAGCGTCTTGCCGCGGTACTGCGAGAAGTCGACGATCACGTCGGCCCGCTCGGCCGGTGCCACCAGCAGCGAGTGCTTGTCCACGTTGCCAAAGTCGAAGCGGGTCGGGTCGGTGATCCAGGTGATCGGTTGGTTGGGCACGACTGTGGGGGTCGGCAGGAAGCCGCCCTCGTTGCCGATCTGGATCCAGCTCGGGCCGACTGGGCTCTTCGTCAGGTCAGGGGTCGGCACGATGTTCGGGTCCGTCTGGGCGGCCGCAACAGCAGCCGGGTCCAGGGCGACCTCGCTCTGCGTTCCGGTGGTGGGATCAGCCACGTACCACTGCAAGTTCCACGAACGGTCGTTGCCAGCATTCAGGATCCGGTAGCGGTAGGCCTTGGGGTCCACAGTGGTCGTCGGGTACGCCGTGCCGTTGACGATCGGCGTGTCGCCGAACGCCTCCATCCCCACCGAGTTGTTGGGGGTCGAGGGGATCTGCGGCGGCTCACAGAACTGCGTCGGGCTGGCGACACAGGTCGAGTCGTAGTAGGGGTTGGCGATCGGCGGGTACTTCGCGTCCTTTGCCGGCGGCCAGAACCAGGGGCCGTACATCCACCGGCCGAACACGCTGCTGCCCGACGGTGAGCCGGGGTTCTGAGCAGGCATGTACACGTGGGGGAGCCACAGACTGCCCTCGCCACCCCATTTGGTGGCGTCCCAGGTCGGGTCGGTGTTCGCGATGTCCGAGGAGACGAAGGTCTTGTCCTGGACGATCAGCGGGGCGCCGACGCCCAGACCTTGCAGTGCCCCTCCGGTGCCGGTGAGCTTCTTCTCCGTCGCATCGGTGACCAGGTAGCCGGCGGCCTCGCCCGCATACACGTTCAGCCGGGTGATGCCCCACGCGTGGTCGTGATAGAACATCAGCCGCGCGCTCTGCTGGTTGGTGTAGAAGAACGTCTCCGCGCCGGGGCCCGGGTCGACCATGTCGGGGACGTTGCTCACGCTGACGCCCTCGGGATAGGGGGTGGTCTCGCCGGCCGGGGTGGTCCACTGGTGCGGTGTGCCGTCGCTGATCCACGGGGTGACGCCACCATGCAGGTGCAGGGTCGCCCGGTTCTCCGTGTAGCAGGAGGTCGGCTTCGGGATCTGGCCACAGGCGGGGTTGCGCACCCCGTCAGTGACCAGGCCGGTGTCCGTGACCATGTCCATGGGGACCTTGGTGACCGGGTCCAGCATCATCCCGTTCGGGCCCTCGCCCGAGCCCATGATCGAGGTGTCGACCGGCAGGAACAGGTTGCCTGCCACGCCCGTCGGCAGCAGGTTGCGGAACAGCACCCGGACCGGACGGTCCTTGTTGGCCACGATTGTGGGCCCCAGGGAGTACGGCTTGTCCACCCCGAAGCGGCCAGGGATGATGGCGGCGGCGATCGCCGGGTCCAGGTTCTCGTTGGTCAGCTGGACGTGGGCCCCGGGCACCACGGTGGTGGAGAGCTGGACATAGCCGCGCTGCAGGGTCGCCGGCATCGAGCTGGCGAACTTCTGCCGGTACTGCACGGCCGCGATCTCGTAGTAGTCCGTGCCGGGATAGGTCGTCGTGTCAGGCACCGCGATCGGGATGTAGTTGCCGAGGGTGTTCACGTTGGTCGGCCCCAGGCCTGACAGCGTGTCGACAAACTTCTTCAGCCCCGGTGTGAGGTACCCGGTGCCGGGGGTGACCACGGTGATACCGGTGACCGCGCCCTTGGCCGCAAGGGTCGCCGTAGCGGTGGCTCCGCGGTCGATCGGCCCGGCGGGGTCGGCAACATCTGAGATGGTCACAACCGGGACGGAGTCATAGCCCGCGCCGACGTTGAGAATGTCAATCCGGCCGATGCTGATCGTCGCGACAACTGTCGCTGCGGTCGGGTTCACCGAAGGACCATCCTTGATGGTGACCGTCGGTGCGGTGAGGTACCCGCTGCCCGGCGTCACCACGGTGACGGTGTCAACGGCGCCGCCGGTCATCGTCGCCGCCGCAGTCGGTGCCGCGCAAGCCGGCACGGGCGCAGGAACCACTGAGCAGTAGGGCGCGTCCGGGAGGGAGAAAGAGACCAGCGGCTGAACGGCATAGCCTGTTCCGCCACTGGAGATGGTGAGATTGTCAACGCCACCACTGGCCTGGGCTGTGGCAACGGCACTCGGGGCGCCCCCGCCCGTGATGACAACGCTGGGAGTCGTGAAGCCGAACCCGGGCTCGGCGACGGCGATGCTGGTCAAGACTCCCGTGCCGATCACCGCCGTGCCGGCCGCGCCAGACGCGGTGAGAAGACCCGGAGAGGTCACCAGGACATCCGGCGGGGTCGTGTAGCCCGACCAGGGGTTGGTGATCGTGTAGCCGGTGACCCCACCCGTCTTCGGGTCCACCGTGGCCGTGGCCGCAGCACCCGTGCCGCCGCCGTTGCTCAGCGTGACCAGCGCATTCGCCAGCACCTGAGGGCTCCAGGCCCAGTTCGGGAACGGCCCGAAGTAGTGCGGAATCTTCGTCGGGTCCGTCGCAGGGGTGATCGCCAGGGCCGCCCGCGTCGACGCCTTGGCCGGAGCCTTCAGCGCGGGAGTCACCTTCTGGGTGACCGCCGGGGTCTTGGCCACAGTCGCGGTGACCGCGGGCGTGGTGACCGCCGGCGTCGTGGTTGTCGTGGTGACAGGGGGTGGCGCCGTCGTGGACGTCGGTGGCGGGGATGTCGTCGCGGTCACCACCAGCGGGGAGCCAGGCGTCGGGAAGATCTGAGCCGCAGCCGCCGACGACTGTCCGAACGTGAACGAAAGGATTGCCAGCGATGCCAGTGACCAGCCAAGACGGTTCTTCATGTGACCCTGCTCCCGAACACATATCCCGAGTGTGATGTGGCGCCGGTGCTCCGACATACCCCCGGAGACTGGTGACGACGTGAGCGTAAGGACGTATCGCGGGCGTGTCGATTCGAAAACCCGACACCCGGGCACGAGGAGCGGCCGACCCCGGCCAGCAGCAACCGCCCGAACCGTGACGTAACGACCCGATAGGCGCAAATCCCCCTCTCACGTGACGGTTCCGCCCGCAGAAGAACCCGATTTCGTATGACGTAGATCACAATGCAAGCATCAATTGGTGCACCGGATACTGATCAGTAACCAGCGACTACCCTCCCCCTGACCAACGCCATACCAAGGGCAGGAAGCCGCAACCGCCGAGTTCCTGCTCGGGGGAGTGTCGGACTCTGACACGGTCATCATCCCGGGACGCTCGGCAGTGGCCTGGAAGGGTCTGACGCTCACCTACCTGGACTCGGCCACCGTCAACCAGGACGCCGGCCGGGACGTCACCGTGGGTCTCACCTACACCCTCGGGCAGAACGCAGCACTGGCTCAGGTCAACGTCAGCAGCTGGGACCGAACGGTCGCCATTAACGCCGCCTCGATCAAGAATGGGAGCCTCGCCCTGTTGGCTGGGACGACAATCTCTCCCTCCACACTGGGTGCGACGGTCGCCACCCTGACGACCACGGTGACCACGGACGAAGCGTCTTCCTACGACTTCGACCTCTTCGTCTCCGGCTTCATCGGCCGCGTGGCCGGCGAAACTATTGCCCGGAGCACGCTCTTCGCCCGACTCACGATGGGGACCCGCTTCTATACGCACAGAACGACACCGGCGGCCTCAACTTCTGCTGGGATGACAACACCGTGACGACCGAGGTGTCCACTAATGGCACCAGTCTGGGGACCCTCCAACCGCACCCTCCCGAAGGCCAGTGCCACGCAGTACCAGCCCATCCTCCGGACGGGCCTCGCAGACAGCGAGAGAACGGGACGTCACTGGCCATCGGGGTGGCTCGGCCGGTGCTGCGGCAGGTCGGATCTTCCGCTTGCAGAAGAGTCCCTTGGAAGAACGGCGAACCGCATCACGTCAATCTTGTGACGTTGAACTTCCCTCAGCGTGCTGATGACCGTCTGGACATAGTCACCCAGGTGGGGGTCGGGCTCCTCGTTCGGATAGGCGCCGTAGAACTGATTCACCACTTCTCCCGAGTCTCGGAAACTGCAGCGCGGCCAGAGTGCCACCATGTCAGAGAAGTCAGGGGCTCTGGCGGCTGAAAGCTTCATCAGGAACACCTGATCTGGGGGCGGGCCCATCCCTCAAGCCCTGCAACGCAAGGTAGGAGCCACCGACCAGGATGAGCCTCACCTGCGGGTGAGCAGCGTCGGCGAGGATCTCGGCCACCTCGCGGAGATTGCTGATGATGTCCTGGCGGGAGAACAGGATGTCAGGCATCGGGTCGCCAAAGGTCGTGCTCGGCCAGGACAATGTTCCTTGCGCGCAGCTGCGCCGGCGTATTGATACGGGCCTTGCGGATCATCCGTGGGGTTCCTGGCGGGGTCCATTCCCGAGCCAGCGGTGGAACCTTGGCAGTCCAGCGGGGACGGCGAAACCCATGATCATCGGCCAGCTTCTCAGCGACCGATGCGATCAGAGCCGACAGCAGCGGGCTACTGCGAGGGGCAGGCCGAGCGGCGATCACCTCGGACACCCGCTCGGGGTGTTGGGCGGCCCAGTCGATCAGGGCCCGCAGCCGGGTCCAATCCGGAGAGCCCTCGATCCCGGAGTCAGCCAAGGCGGCCAAGCTTGGTGCAGGACCGATCGGCTCGAAACTCAGCTCCAGACGACAGCCGGCGGCGGCCATGACCCGGGTGAGCATCGCGACGGTGGGATCCATCACATCGGCCTCGATACGGGACACGGTCGACGTCGTCACGCCCGCCCGTGCCGCCAACGCCGTGCATGACAGGTCCGCTGTGGTGCGGGCCTGCCTCACCAGGTCAGAGGCTGAACTCATATGTCTAGCATATATGCAACACAGCGACTCAGTCCACTCCGACGACCATGTCACCGGGGTGGTCATCGCACGCAACGACGGCCCGGGCCTGGCGGCCACCGCGGACGAGGCACGGGACTTCGCCTTCGGCATCCTCGCGCTGCTCCACGAAGACCAGGTCTGAGCGACAACGACACCGGGCCTGCGGCGCCCAACCTCGCCGGCCCCTGGTCAAGGTAGCCTGAACCGCAGCCTGACCCCCGGCAGGAACTGATCGGGGTTGACACCGTTACATAGATTGCGCCATGACCACACTCGACGTCGCCAGCGACCCGCAACTCAGCGAGCCGAAGGCCGTCGACCCGGATCGCGGGTGGCGGATCCGTCGTCGGATCGGCTTCGCGATGATCGCGGCCGGCTCGCTGCTGCTGCTGGCCGGCCTCTATATTGCGATCACCGCCGTGATGGCGCGCGGCGAGCTCAACGCGGTCCGCACCGACGCCCGCACCCTCGGTGCGAAGATCTCAGCCAGCAACTGGCCGGCCGCGCGCGTTGCCTCCGCCGACCTCGCCTCGCACGCGCATCGCGCCAACCAGCTGACCTCCGGACCGGTCTGGGCCCTTGCCGCCGCGCTTCCCTCAGGCGGCGAACCGCTGAAGACCATCCGCGGCATCACCGCCGGCGCCGACGACCTCGGACGCGACGCGCTCCCCCAGCTGGTCAGCGCCGCCCAGCGCCTCGACGCGCGCACCCTGCGCCGCCGCGACGGCAGCATCGACGTGGCCCGGATCGCCGCCGTCGCCCCGGCCGTCGCCTCGGCCACCGCCTCCATGGCCCGGACCACCGCCACCATCAGCGCGCTCCCCCGGCACACCTGGCTGCCCTCCATCGACGCCGCGTCAGCCGAGGCGCTCGACCAGGTCAGCACCCTGAACGACGCCATGAAGTCGGCCAACCTCGCCGTCCGGATCGTGCCCACGATGCTCGGCAAGGACGGCCCCCGGCGATACTTCCTGGCCTTCCAGAACGAGGCCGAGGCGCGTGGCACCGGCGGGCTCGGCGGCGCCTTCGCGATCATCGAGGCCAACCGCGGCAAGCTCAGGTTCACCCGGATGGAGAGCAACACCACCCTGGACGGCACCAGCGCCAACGTGAGCTTCGGCCCCCAGTACAAGGTGCTGTATGGCGCCGCCGGCACCGACACCCTCTACGGAAACGCCAACCTCAGCCCGCACTTCCCGTACGCCGCGCAGATCTGGGCGTCGATGTGGAAGAACTACAGCGGGCAGAAGGTCGACGGCGTCATCGCGGTGGACCCGACCGCCCTCGGCTACCTCCTGGCAGTGACCGGCCCGGCCACCCTGCCCGACAAGACCCAGGTGACCGGCGCCAACGCCGTAGCCCTGAGCCAGTCCACCAACTACGCCATGTTCCCCGGCACGAGCCTGGCAGACAACTTCCGCCGCAAGGCCTACCTGATCGATGTCGCCGAAGCCGCCAGCAAGAAGATCCTGAGTGCCAGCGGGGAGCCGACCGCGCTGCTCCGGGCCGCCGCCCAGGCTGCCGGTGAGCGCCGGATCCTGGTCTGGAGCGCCGACCCCGCAGTGCAGGCCGACCTGGCCCAGAGCGCGGTCTCCGGCATCATCCCGGTCACCGCCGAGCCCTACGTCGGCCTCTCGATCGTCAACGCCGGCGGCAACAAGCTCGACTACTACCTGGACCGCTCACTGACCTGGACACGCACCGGCTGCGGCCCCACCCGGGCCACCTCGGTCACCATCACGCTGACCAACAACGCCCCGGCCAGCGGGCTCTCGACCTACGTGACTGTCCGCAGCGACGCCCGCTCCTACCCGGTCAAACCCGGCGACAACCGTCTCGCGGTGAGCTACTTCGCCACCCAGGGCGCCCTCATGCACAGCATCACCGTCAACGGCCGCCCGGGAACCGGCCGAATCGGAGCCGAACGTGGCCACCCCGTCTACACCGTCGACGTCGAGCTCCCCCGCGGCACCTCACGCACCGTCGTCCTGCAGCTCACCGAACCGGCCGGTGCCGCCGCCCCCACCGTCCTGCGCCAGCCGCTGGTCCGCCCGCTGACCGTCACCCTCAAAGACGCCGCCTGCAGCTGAGCCCCAATTGCCGCGTATGGTCGGCAAAAGTCCCCGTGATAGCCAGCTACAGGGTGCATATGCAACGTTTGGCCGGCAAAAGTCCCCGAAATGGCCAGCGACCGGACACGATGCCGCGTTTGGCCGGCAAAAGTCCCTGGGTACTTCCAGTATCCGGCAATCGAGGTTGAGGCCGATCCTTGACCAGAGAGGTCAGCGCGGGCTGCGACCTCGGTCGGGCGAACGGCGGATCTCGACGGGTATCGGGCGACGGTCACGGGCCGGGAAGCTGAGAATCCGCAGCATCAGGCCCGCCAGGACGACCGCAAGCGCGAACGCGATGGACCACAGGTACAGATGCAACATGACGAGCTCCCGGTGATGGGTCCGGCGACCGAGAGTCGGATCTCTCGGATCGGGCCGTGACGGATATATCACCTGCAGCATAGACGGGCAACCTGTGAACAGTCAGGATTTTGCGGAAACCGGCCTGTAGGACGCCCCGAAAGGCACCGTGCGACGCCCTTGTCGGTGGTCGGTGCCATGCTCCGGCAGGTGATCATGACAAGGGCAGGAGGCTTCATGGCGAGCCGTGAGATGTGGCACGTTAGCGACGCCGGGGCCAGAAACAGGCGGAACATTGCGGGCGGCGGGCGCTCCAGTCCTTGCCGGACGCGCGTATCATGCCCTGTCAACATAAGTGCGCAGCAGGACGAGCCAGGGGACTTGAAGTTGAATGACCAGAGTGGTGGACCAGGAATGCATCTGACCGACTCGGTCACTGCATCGTGACCCTTCCTGCGCTCCTTCGTCCTACCCCCTTCGTGGGCTCCACGGCACGGCGGCAGCTTGCGCTGGCCGGCGGCGTCGCCCTCACCCTGGTCCTCGCTGGTATGGCGGTCTCCTGGCTGATCCCGCGCGACGCCGTGGCGCAGGGCGAGTCGGTGCTTCGTCACCTGCAGGCTGCGATCTTGTTCGGGGCGGCCAGCCTCGGGCTTCTCAGCGGGCGCTGGGTCGCCCGGACCTCCGTCGCTTTCGCCTGCGCCGCGATGATTGTCATGGCCTTCGCCGGGGCCGTCTCCGGGACGGTCGAGGGGCAGATCGGTTTGTTGCCGATCCTCTACACCGGTGGCGCTGCCCTGGCCGTCGTGCTGCTCCTGGCCGCCGCCGCGGCGCCCGAGGTGGATGACGCAGCGTCGTTCCGCCGGCTCATCCACCGCGAGAGCGCGCCCATGGCCCTGCTCGCGCTGGTGGCGCTGAGCCCCGTCGTCGATGCCGTGCTCATGGCGTTGATCCGGATGCCCCTCGCGATCCGGCTGGTCGTCTCAGTCCTGATCGCCGCCGCCTGCCTGGTCGCGAGCTTCCGGATCCTCAGGCTCGACCGGCCACGCCTGGCCTGGCTGCCGGCGGTCCTGCTGATCCTCGCCTTCGAGTCAGTGGTCCGCGGCTTCGTCGGTCGGGTGTCCGGTGCCCTGCTGATCGCCCTGGCACTGAAAGCCCTCGCCGGCACCTTCGCCCTGGTCGGTGCTGCCATGGCCGCGCGCTCAGCCCTGGTCAGCACGACCGACGGGATGACCAGCATGCTGCAGGACCTCAGCGCGATGCAGGACGAGGACAGCCGCCGCCGCGCCGAGGACAGCGAACGCCTTCACGAGGTCCGCTCGGTCCTGGCCGGCCTGCACGCGGCCACCGGAAGCCTGCGCAAGTATGAGGACAGCCTCGACCCCGACGTGCGCCGGCGACTCGAGGACGCTGTCGGCGCTGAGCTGAACCGGCTGAACTACCTCATCGACCCCTGCCTGCCCGAGGTCGCCGCCGAGCTGGACCTCGAGGCCGTCGTGATGTCCGTGGTGGTGGCCGAACGCGAGCAGGGGCTGATCATCACCACCGACCTCGAGGACGTCTCCGTGCAGGGCAGCGCCGCCGAGATCGCCACGCTCGTCTCGGACCTGCTCGTCAATGCCCGGGTCCATGCGCCTGGCTCGCGGGTGCTGCTGACTGCACGGGTCGACGGGAAGATGGTCATCCTCGCAGTCCGCGACTGGGGCCCCGGGCTGTCGCCCAGCGAGGCCGCCCACGTCTTCGAGCGTTCCTTCCGAGGTTCCCGGCCGCTCGCCGAGGGTGTTGCCGGGTCGGGGCTCGGGCTGCACACCGCCCGGAGGCTGGCCCGCCAGATGCATGGCGACCTGGCTGTGCACGCCCCCGCCGGCGGCGGATGCTGTTTCGTCGCCACGTTGCCCGTCGCCGCCCGAGCCAACGACCAGGCCCTCGAGCCCTTCGAGGCCGACCTGGCAAGCGCCAGCCCTTCACCGGTCATCCAGATCGTCCCCCGTCCCGGCCTGCCGCCGGAGGTCCAGCGCCATCGGGTGCGAGCTCGGCGGCCCCGGCGTCACACCGGCACCCGCGACGAGACCTTCCCCTACCGCGTCAGGAAGTCCGGTTAGTCCTTCGGGGTCAGACAGTCCGCTCAGGCCTTCGCGTCACAGGTTTCGGTGAGTCCGTCGGCTGTCAGAAAGTTCGCTCAGGGCTCGTGTCACGAGTTCCGGTGAGTCCGTCCGCTGTCAAAGAGTCCGCTCAGGGCTCGTGTCACGAGTTCCGATGAGTCCTTCCGCTATCGGGCGGTCCCGTCAGGCACTCGTCCGGGTTGACCTGACCTCGCGGGCTTGGTCAGCCGCCGGGATGAGCCACTGCCCAGGCATCGGCCGCGGCCTGGAGCCTGGTTGCCTCCGCTGCTGCTGCAGCGACCCGTGCTGTCTCCGCCGCGGCAGCCGCAGCGTTTGCCGCGGTGAGGTCCGCGGCAGCCTTGGCATTGGCGGCAGTCTGCTGAGCGGCAGTCAACGGCACCACCGGGGCAGCTACCACCGGCTGGACAGCAGGCGAGGTGACCGGACCGGCTGCCGGCAGGTAGATGATCGCAGGAGCCGGAGCGGCACCGACGGCGGCAGCACCGACGGCGGCAGCACTGACGGCGGCGGCGCTGGGGACCTGGCCGACCGGGCTGACCGGGCTGACCGGGCTGGTCTGAGCGCCGGCGGGCTGGGTGGCAGCATCGCCGGCGGCTGCCTGCGTGACCGGGGAGGCACCGGAGACGGGGGCAAGAAGGGTGGGCGCGGCACCGGTCTTCTGCACCACTGCGGGGCTCACACCGGTCTGCGGGACGGCACGGTGGAACAGCTCTCCGGGCGACTGCGGCGACGCCTCGGTCTGCGCAGGTGTGCGTGCCATCGCCGTAGCCACCACGGCGCCGATCAGGATCAGGCTCAAGGCGCCGGCCAGCAGCGGCACCCGCTGGGCCTTCACCCAGGCGACCGCCCGCTTGCCTCCGGACTCCTGCTGCATGGCGTCCCGGCGCCACATCGGCACGTTGGCCGTCCTCGTGCCCTGCTGATCCTCGGGGTCGCCGACCGGGACGTCCAGGTCGCGGTCGACCGCGTGAAGCGGGACCACCACCGGCCGGGCGGTCCGGCGACCCTCGAGGAAGCCCTCGTCGTACCCCATGGACCTGCCACGTCTGAACGCGTCGTCCTGGCTGCCATGGCTGGACCCGAACACGCTGGTCAGCACGCAGGCGCCCAAGGTCAGGAACCCCGCCATGGCCACCGCCACAGCCAGGTCGAAGTAGTGGGAGCCGTCCTCGATCCAGACCAACATGCCGGCAACCCCGGCCGCCATCGCACCCAGACCCACACCGATCGATACGCGCATCCACGGCATGGGGGCCTCCATTAGGTCACTGGGCCTGTTGTCGGTCCTCAACTTCGACCTGCTCGTGGTCGATTCTAGCCAACTCGTAGAGAATCGAGTCACTCAAGCTGGACCGGATGTTCTCCGGCCGGATCGCCTCGATGCGCTCGGCGTTTCCCTCGATGATGTGGCGGAGCAGGTCGTCAGGGAAACCCAGCACCCCCTCGATCGCGCGATACTTCGAACTGTCTTTGTCCGCAACGCCATTCAAGATCCGGTACAGAGTGCTCGGTGCCATCCTCGAGTCTCTGGCAGTCTGGTCGACGGTGCGTCGCTGGCGTGCGATCTCGTCGCGGACCACCCTCCCGGCGAGCTTCTGACGGTTCGAGGCCTTCATGGTGCCGAGCATGTCACTGACGCGCATTACTCTCCATCCACTCCGACGATCTCCTGCGGGCTCCGATCCCACATGATATGCAATGAGGCATGGTGACTGCCCAGCAAAGACCAGAAAAGGGACTTCTTTTTCGTCACATCTCGCTCAGCAGCGCCGGCATGTATTCAGAATACCCACCGGATCGGCTACTGTCAGCGAAAGACCATCGATGATGATGGGTGGCTCACGAAGTCGAAGAGAGGCGCTCGAATGACTTGTCCAGCGACCGCCGACACTGCCCCGCAGCCGGTGAGCTTCAAGGACGAAGGTGTGGCCGTCCTCGTCATCGAGGACCATGCCCTCCTGGCCCAGAGCCTGGTCATCGCCCTCAACGCAGAAGGCTGCCGCGCACAGGTGGCCGACCTCGTCGATCGTGCGACCCTACTGGAGTATGTACGCGCCTCCCGCCCGGGGGTCGTCCTGCTCGACCTCGACCTCGGCGTGCTCGGCGACGGCGTCGAGCTGGTGAAGCCACTGACCGAGCTCGGGGCCCGCGTGCTGGTGGTCAGCGGCACCACCGACCGGCGGCGGCTGGCCGAGACTGTGGAGCACGGTGCGGTCGGCTTCCTGTCCAAGACCGTGCATTTCGAGCTGCTGCTGTCCACCGTCCTGGATGTCGTGGCGCAACGGCCCGTGCTCAGCACCGCGAAGCGATACGAGCTGATGTCTGAGCTGCGCAACGCCAGGGCCACCCGCAGCAGGGACTTCGCGCCCTTCATGACGCTGACGCCCAAGGAGCGGGGGGTCCTGTCCGCGCTGGCTCAGGGTCACCGGGCCGAGACGATCGCCGCCTCTGGCGTGGTGTCCGCAGCGACGGTGCGCAGCCAGATCCGCAGCGTCCTGGCCAAGCTCGGCGTCAACTCACAGCTCGAAGCGGTCGCCCTGGCCTGGTCGGTGGGGTGGTTCCCCTCAGCGCGGTAACGAGTCCCAGCGCGTCTGTCTGCCTCAGACTGCTGATCCCTGCAGAATTCAACAATTCTTGACAGTTCTTTCATCAATCTTGGTGATGCGACGCACGTCCGCATCAAGGATCGTTCACCGTGGCGGACCCACTTGGCGCCGCATCAGGGCTCATCCTCGCTTCGAAGGACGACTTTCATGGCT
>JBBRZQ010000108.1:0-15315 GCA_038236535.1 Actinomycetales bacterium | reverse complement strand
GACCCGCTGCTGGGTGAAGTTGCTCCCCGACAGCAACGCGTTGCTGTCACTGCTGCCCGAGGTCGAGACGAACAACCGGGTCTTGGCCTCGTAGACCTTCGGGCTCAGCGCCGTCGCCAACGCCGCACCGGCCACCACCACCAGCATCACCGCGACAATGATCTGCCATCTTTTCCGGACAACCCGGATGTAGTCCTTGAGCTCCACAGACGTCTCTATTCTCTCGCCGAAAGATGCGTGGCTTCGCTCGGTAGGGCACACGATACTTCAGCGGACCCTCCCGTCGGGGCTTTGACGAGCCTCGGCCGCTGGCAGGATGTCGGGTATGAGCAACGACAATTCCCGGTTCACGCGCGTCGCCGTCCCCGCTGCCGGGACCTTGATCACGGTCGCGCCGACCGGGGCAGAGACTGCCAAAGGCGACTGCCCGCAGCTTCCGACGACCCTGGCCGAGCTGGTCGAGACCGCCGTGTCCTGCCAGGCCGCGGGCGCCTCGCTGATCCACCTGCACATCCGCGACGCTGACCACCGGCCCACCCTGGACGCTGTCCTCCTGCGCGAGAGCGTCCAGGCGGTTCGTGAGCAGACCTCGCTGGTCATCCAGCTCTCCACCGGTGGCAGTGTCCACGATCCGCTCGAGAAGCGGCTGACCGTCCTGGACGCAGAGCCTGACTCCTGCAGCCTGACCTGTGGCACCACGAACTTCGGTGACGACGTCTTCCTCAACCCCTACCCGTTCATGGCCCAGCTCTACCGCCAGGCCCAGGAACGTGAGATCGTCCCGGAGTTCGAGCTGTTCGACCTTGGGCACGTGGCGGCGTTGCGACGTCTCATCGATGCCTACGGGATGCCGTTCGGGGGCAAGATGCACGTCGACTTCATCACCGGTGTGCCGGGCGGCATGCCCGGCACGCCGGCCGCACTCCTGGCCGGCATACAGGCGCTGCCGCCTGAGGTGACTTCCTGGGCTGCCACCGGGATAGGTCGCAGACACCTCCCGATCGCGGCCGCGGCGCTGGCCTGCGGCGGGCACCTGCGGGTCGGTATGGAGGACAACCTGAACTACGCCAAGGGCCAGCCGGTGCAACGTAACGACGAGCTCGTGTCGCGGGCGGCCGACCTGGCCCGGTTGATGCAGCGGCCTCCGCTGACCACCGACCAGGCGCGCACCCTCCTGTCGGTCAAGGATCGGCGACGTGTCTGATCACCCTGCCTGACCACCCTGCCTGACCCCCGCCTGACCCCCGCCTGACCACCGCATGTCTGGCACCGGTGACTCCGGCAGGTGGCGAGTTCCCTTTGGTACCTTCGGTTAGCCGGGAAAAATACTTGCTTGCTAGGGGTTGCATTCTGCTAACTAGAGCAAGCATAATGGCGTCATGCCGAAGTTCACCCCGATCTCCGTTCACGATCTTGGCGAGTACCTGCGTGAGCAGCGCCAGGCGGCGCAGCTGTCGTTGCGTCAGCTCTCTGAGGTGGCCGGTATCAGCAACCCCTACATCTCCCAGATCGAACGCGGACTGAAGAAGCCGAGTGCCGAGATCCTCCAGGCGCTGGCCAAGGCCCTGCAGATCTCCGCAGAGTCGCTGTACGTCCGGGCCGGCATCCTCGATGAGCGCCCGGACCTCGTCGAGGCGGCGCCGACGGGCGTCACCGAGGCACTCCTGGCGGACCCTGCGCTGAACGACAGGCAGCGTGCCGTGCTGCTGGACGTCTACGAGTCATTCCTGGGCGCGCTGGCAACCGGCACCGCGCCCAGGGCTTCAGCGGCCACCAGGGCCGCGAAGGCAGCCAGCCCGACTGCACCCGCCATGTCCGCCAGACCACGCCGGGGCCCGAAGCGGGTCAGCGCAGAAGAGCCGCGGGTCCCGGTACAGCCGAAACCCGAGCAGAAAACCCCACAGCCATCTACAACAGAGGAGAACAAGTCATGACCATCGTCCAGGACATCCGCAAGACCGTCACCGACACCACCCCCGTCTACGCCGCCGTCGGCATCACCGACCTGGCTGTCGAGAGGCTGCGAGATGCCCGTGTCCGCGCCGCTGCCGTTCGTCTGGACCTGAACGTCAGCACCGTGCAGGACAAGGCCGTCAAGCGTTTCGAGAAGGTCAGCGAGCAGGCTCAGCAGATCCCGGCCCGGTTCCGCAGCCAGACCGTCGAGGTTGCCGACAAGGCCAAGGAGACCTACGCCGAGCTCGCTGTCCGTGGCGAGACGCTGGTCAAGCGCATCCGCAACCAGAAGTCGACCAAGGACCTGCTTGCCCAGGCGAACAGCACCGTGTCCCTCGGCAAGGGTGCGGTCACGACCGTCCGCAAGGCAGCGCACGACACCCAGCACGCCGCCATGGTGACGCTGGCCACCGGGCGCCATGAGGCAGAGGCCCTTGCCGCCTCCGTTCAGGATGACGTCAAGGCCACCGGTCGCAAGGCCGCTGCCACCACCAAGGCCGTCGCGGATGACACCGTCACCACGGCCAAGAAGAGCACTGCTTCCGCGGAGCGGGCAACCAAGTCCGCTGCGACCAGCGCCCGCAAGACGGCTGCTGCAGCCGCTGCTGCCACCAAGACCGCCACCAGCAAGGTTGGCGACTGACTGCACCAGCAGCTGCCACCTCCGGTAGTTGAGCAGTGACCGGCGCGGCCGGTGTCGATCCGTCGGCACCGGCCGCGCTGTCATGCCGGCGGGCCTGCAGGTGGTCGCGGGAGGTGCCCGGGGCCAGGGACGTAAACTCGCTCAGGTGACTGAGCAGCGAGTTCTCCTGTATGACGCGCCCGTGGTGGCCCATGTGGTGCGCTCCGACTTCGTGGAGTCCGTGCATCACGGCAGCGTGGTGGCCCTTGACTCCGACGGTTCGACGCTGCTGGCGGTTGGTGATGTCGCGGGTCCGATCTTCCCGCGTTCGTCCAGCAAGCCGATCCAGGCACTGGCCATGCTGCGTGCCGGCCTGAAGCTCGAGGGCGAGCTGCTCGCGCTGGCCTCCGGCAGTCACTCCGGGGAGCCCTTCCACCTCGAGGGGGCGCGCCGGATCCTTGCCGGGGCCGGGCTCAGTGAGAAGGACCTGCAGAACACGCCCGACCTGCCGTACGAAGAGCTCGAGCGCGATGCCTGGATCGCTTCCGGGCGCGGCGCCACCTCGCTTGCCCAGAACTGTTCCGGCAAGCACTCGGCCATGCTGGCCACCTGTGTCGCAGCCGGCTGGGACACGGAGACCTACCTCGACCCGAAGCACCCGTTGCAGCTGCTTATCGCGCAGACGCTGGTCGACGTTTCCGGTGAGCCGTCAGCCGCGGTCGGCGTGGACGGTTGCGGCGCCCCGGTCATGGCAGTCTCGCTGACCGGTCTGGCCAGGGCCTTCTCCCGATTCTCGCTGGCTCCCGAGGGCACCGAAGAGGCCCGGATCGCGGCCGCTATCCGGGCGTATCCGCAGTGGCTGGGCGGGACACGACGTGACGTCACCGCGCTCATCCGCGGCGTGCCCGGCCTGATCGCCAAGGACGGCGCCGAGTCGGTCTACGCCGTGGGGCTGGCCGACGGTCGCTCGATCGTTCTCAAGATCGCCGACGGCGGGCAGCGTGCCCGGCCGGTCGTGATGGCGGCAGCGTTGCGCCGGCTGGGTGTTGTTGCCGATGTGCTCGACGAGATGGCCGACGCCCCCGTGCTCGGCCACGGAGAGCGGGTCGGCTCGATCGTCGCCGTCGGGATCTGAGGTCTGCGGGCCGGAGTGTCGCGCTCTGACCCGGTCTGACCCCTAGGCTATGGGTATGTTCACCATCTTCACGAGCATCCAGTCGCTCATCATGTTCGCCTTTGGCATCGCCGCCGTGGGGTTGTCAGGGTTCGGGCTTGTCGATGCTCTGCGAAGCCGTCCTGACGCGTTCACGGCGGCGGGCAAGAGGACCAAGAACTTCTGGTTGGCCGTGCTCGGGGTTGCTGTCGCCCTGAGCATCGTCACGGTGTACTCCCCGTTCACGATCATGTGGATCGCTGCTGTGGTCGGCGCGGGTGTCTACCTCGCGGATGTGCGCCCCGCGCTGCGCAGGGTGACGGGGCGAGGGTCTTCGAACAACGGGCCCTACGGCCGCTGATGACCGCCCGGCCGGCCGGCCGGAGAACGTCCCGGCTGGAGGTCCCGGGCGGGGTGCTGGAGTACGCCACCACCGGATCTGGTCTGCCCTCGACGGTCTTTGCGCACGGTCTGGCCGGATCGATCCAGACGACTCGTCCGTTCGGTTCGGGGGTCAGCGGCAGTCGCACCTTCCTGCACTTCGGCGGCCATGGTGCTTCCAGCCCCGCTGCCACCCCCTGGACCTACCCCGCGCTGGCCGACGAGCTGCGGGCGGTGGCTGACCAGGTCGGGGCGACTCGGGCGCTGGGGGTGAGCATGGGCGCCGGCGCGTTGTGCAGCCTGCTCGCGAGAGCACCCCTGCGGTTCGACCGCCTGGTGTTCGTGATGCCCGCTGTCCTGGACCGGCCTCGTACCGATGGGGCCCTGGACCGGCTGGTCGAGATGGCCCGGCAGGTCGACATCGGCGATGTGGGGTCGCTGACCAGGCTGCTGCTCGAAGGGGAGCCGGCGTCGGTCAGGAGCGAGCCGGCGGTTCAGGAATGGTGCCGGGCCCAGGCCGTCGTGATGGCGGGCAGTCAGGTCTCTGCAGCGTTGCGGGCGTTGCCGACCGCGGTTCCCCTCGCCGACCGAACGGTGCTGGCAGCGGTCATCGCGCCGGCTCTGGTCATTGCCCAGGAACGGGACGCTGCCCACCCGGTCTGGGTCGCCGAGCAGCTGGCCGCCGCGTTGCCGGCTGCTCGCCTCGAGGTGTTGGCGCCCGGCGGCATCATGTGGCGCCACCGAGCGCGGATGAGGGAGCTGATCGGGGGATTCTTGTCCTGAGGGACGCGACGGCTGCGGACGGCCGAAATACCAGGAGGTGCCACGACGTTGGGAATGTTGGTTTGTATCGGCGGTCACTGTGCCCAGGTTGGTGGCCTCACGTGGCACGCCGTCCCAAAGCCCGTGGTCCGTGGAGGCGCACAGTCCCTCGGCCCATGGCGTGAGAGTTGTTTGTTGTCAGTGTTCAGGTGCCTGGGAGGAACCGATGTCGGCAATGCCGCAGGTCCGTCGGGTGGCCATGCTCAGCGTTCACACCTCACCGCTTGAGCAGCCGGGGACGGGCGACGCCGGAGGCCTGAACGTCTACGTGGTCGAGGTCTCCAAGCGCCTCGCCCAGCGTGGCATCGAGGTCGAGATCTTCACCCGGATGACCGACGGCAGTCTTCCGCTCGAGTCCCCGCTTGCGCCGGGGGTCCACGTCAGGAACGTCATCGCCGGGCCATTCGAGGGCCTGGGTAAGGGAGATCTGCCCGGTCAGCTGTGTGCGTTCGCGCAGGGGGTCATGCGCGCGGAGGCCGCCCGGCCCGAGGGCTGGTACGACCTGGTCCACTCGCACTACTGGCTCTCCGGACAGGTTGGCTGGCTGGCGGCCGACCGCTGGCGGGTGCCGCTGGTACACACCATGCACACGATGGCCAGGGTCAAGAACTCCTCGCTGGCCGAGGGGGACACCCCGGAGCCGCCCGGTCGCGAGATCGGTGAGGCTCAGGTGGTGGAGGCGGCAGACCGTCTCGTGGCGAACACCGTGGGCGAGGCGGGTGAGCTGGTCGACCTGTATGACGCGGATCCGGGCAAGGTGCGGGTGGTGTCGCCCGGGGTCGACCTGGACCTCTTCTCGGTGGGTGACGTGGCCGCGGCGCGGGCCCGGGTGGGGCTGCCCCAGGATGCCCGGGTGCTGCTCTTCGTGGGCCGTATCCAGCCGCTGAAGGCGCCGGACGTCTTGCTGAAGGCAGTCGCCGACCTGCTGGCCCGCCGGCCAGACCTGCGCACAGAGCTGGTGGTTGCCGTGATCGGCGGGCCGAGCGGCTCTGGTCTGGGCAAGCCTCGCGTGCTGCAGGAGCTGGCCCATCAGCTGGGGATCGAGACGCAGGTGCGCTTCGTTCCGCCGGTCGACCGGGCCACCCTCGCCCAGTGGTACCGCGCAGCTGACCTGGTCACGGTCCCTTCCTACAGCGAGTCGTTCGGTCTGGTCGCCGTTGAGGCGCAGGCCTGCGGCACCCCCGTGGTGGCCGCCTCGGTGGGCGGGCTCCCCTTCGCGGTGGGGGACGGCGGAGTGCTCGTCGACGGGCACCGGACGGCCGACTGGAGCGCCGGGCTCGAAGGGCTCCTTGATGACCCCCGCCGCCGGGAGCTGTTGAGTCGCAAGGCCGTCGAGCACGCCTCCCAGTTCAGCTGGGAACGCACGACCGATCGGCTGCTCGAGGTCTATGTTGAGTCCATGATTGCCCGGACGTCCTCACCTGTCGACGACACCGCCGGCCTCATCGGCGCTCCCTCGGCGATGATTCCGTGACTGGTACTACCACCGGCCAGAGCAGCCGCCACGGAGATGACCCCGACGGCACAAGCCCTGATGGACGCGGCCCTGACCGAAGCAGCCCAGACGGCGGAGCCGCTCACGTGGGTCGCGTTGGCGGGGGTGCTGACCGTGAGGTGGCCCAGGAGACGGTGCGCCAGTTCCTCGACGAGGCCGCTATCCAGTGGGAGACCGGGCGCCGTCCGGGTGAGGTGATCGTCACGCTGCCCGGGGAGAAGAAGCTCAGCACGTTGTGCTCGCTGGTGATCGGCGACAAGTCCCTGTCGATCTCCGCGTTCGTGGTGCGCAACCCGGACGAGAACCACGAGGCCGTCTATGGCTATCTGCTGCGGCGCAACCTGAGGCTGCCCGGGCTGGCCTATGCCATCGACAGGTCCGGTGACGTCTACGTCACCGGGCGCGTTCCGCTGCAGGGGGTGAGCGCCGACTACCTGGACCAGATCCTCGGCGTGATCCTGGAGGCATCCGACGGCGCCTTCAACGAGCTGCTGGCGATGGGCTTCCTGGAGTCGATGAAGAAGGAGTGGGCCTGGCGAAGCTCAAGGGGCGAGTCGACGCGCAACCTGGACGCCTTCCGCCACCTGCTGGAGACACCCGCCCAGGGGCCGACACCCTCCTCGTAGCGTCGCCCTAGACTCGGTCCATGACTTCAGCCGAATCCTTCACCCTCATCCTCCTCCGACATGGTGAGAGCGAGTGGAACGCCAAGAACCAGTTCACCGGCTGGGTCGATGTCGACCTGACCGACAAGGGCCGCACAGAGGCGATCCGCGGCGGCCAGCAGCTCCGGGAGGCCGGGCTGCTTCCCGACGTCGTCCACACCTCACTGCAACGTCGCGCGATCACCACGGCGAACCTGTCCCTGGATGCTGCCGACCGCCACTGGATCCCGGTGAGTCGTTCGTGGCGTCTGAACGAGCGCCACTACGGCGCCCTGCAGGGCAAGAACAAGAAGCAGACCCTCGCTACGTATGGCGAGGAGCTCTTCATGACCTGGCGCCGGTCGTTCGACGTCCCGCCGCCGCCGCAGCCCGTCGACGACGAGTTCAGCCAGGCACACGACCCGCGTTACGCGGACATCGAGGGTGGCCCGCCCACGACGGAGTGCCTCAAGGACGTCATCGCCCGGATGCTGCCCTACTGGCACGGCGCGATCGTGCCGAACCTGCGCGCCGGCAAGACCGTCCTGGTCGCCGCGCATGGCAACAGCCTGCGGGGGATCGTCAAGCATCTGGACGGGATCAGTGACGAGGCCATCTCCGGGCTCAACATCCCCACCGGGATGCCGCTGGTCTACCGCCTGGACAATGACCTGAAGCCGCTCATCACCGGCGGTGAGTACCTCGATCCCGAGGCCGCCAAGGCGGCCGCTGCGGCCGTTGCCAACCAGGGGCGTTAGCTCCGCGCCGGGCCGTCCTACAGGATGCTTCTGTCTTCCTCGGTCTGAAACTCGCCGGTGACCAGGTAGACGACCCGCCGGGCCACTGAGACGGCGTGGTCGGCGAACCGCTCGTAGTAGCGACCCACCAGCGTCGCGTCAACGGCTGCCTCGGTGCCGTACTTCCACTTGCCGTCCATCAGCATGTTGAAGATGTCCCGGTGCAGGCGGTCCATCTCGTCGTCATCGCGCTCGAGGGCCAGCGCGGACTCGACGTCCTTGCCCGCGATGACTGATCCGGCCTTGACGACGATGCGCTCGGCCACCTGACCCATCTGCAGGATGGTGGCGCGCATCGCCGGATGGATGGCGGAGTCCGGGTAGCGCAGCCGGGCCACCTTGGCGACGTGCCGTGCGAGGTCGCCCATCCGTTCAAGGTCGGAGCTCATCCGCATCGCGGTGACCACCATGCGCAGGTCCGTGGCCACTGGCTGCTGACGGGCCAGCAGGTCGATCGAACGCTCGTCGAGGTCACGGCGCAACGCGTCGATCTTTTCGTCGGCGGCGATGACGCTCTCGGCCATATGCAGGTCCGCGTCGAGCAGCGCGGTGGTCGCACGGGACATCGCAGAGCCGGCAAGCCTGGTCATCTCGACCAGCTGCTCTGAGATCTTGTCGAGGTCCTCGTGGAAGGAATCGCGCATGAGTACCGCTCTCGTCGTAGGTGTATCCGCTTTGCCGCTTCAGCCGTCCCGTTCGGGGCACGTGATCCCCTCGTGCGTTGCGAGGGTCGCACTCACCGATGAACGATATCGGGCATCGAGGTGAACAGTAGGCGATAGCGGCGCTCAGGCGTCGGGGCAAACGCGCAGGCAGGGAGCTCACCGTGCGTACCCTTGATGTCGTGGACCCGACTGCTGCGGCAACTCTAGGTGGCGTGATCGGCCTGGTGACCGGTGCCACCGTGGTGGCTTGGGTGCGCCGGCCCCGGCGTGCGCATCCCCGTCACCCGCGGACGGCTGACCAGCACGCGCTGCCAGACGGCGTGTCCGATGTGCTGGCTGTCCTGCGTTCAGGGGCGATCGTCCTGGACGCCGCCGATGCCGTCGTCAGCACCAGCCCCCCGGCAGTGGCTCACGGGCTGGTCCGCGAGCACGACCTTGTCCACGATGAGCTGCGCCAGCTGGCGCGGCAGGTCCGCCGTGATGGCGTGATCAGGGAGGTCGAGCTGGACCTCCCCAAGGGCCCCCTCGGGCGCGGCCGTTTCATGGTGGGTGCGCGGGTGGCCCCGCTGGGCAGCGACTATGTGCTGCTGCTGGTTGATGACCGCACCGAGGCCCGGCGGGTCGAGGATGTCCGGCGCGACTTCGTGGTGAACGTCAGTCATGAGCTCAAGACACCTGTCGGCGGGCTGGCCCTGCTTGCCGAGGCTGTCCTGGAGGCCAACGATGATCCGGAGGCAGTAGCCCGTTTCGCCCACCGGATGCAGGTCGAGAGCACGCGGCTCACCCGACTGGTCCAGGAGATCGTCGACCTCTCACGTCTGGAGATAGCAGGCACGCTGCATGACCCGGAGCTGGTGGACGTCGGGGCCGCCGCCGCCGAGGCGATCGAGCAGTCGAGGCTGGTGGCTGGTTCGCGGGGTGCCGAGATCGTGTCCTCACTCGCGCCGGGAGCGCACGTCTTCGGTGATGCCGACTTGCTCGCGACCGCCATCCGCAACCTCATCGGCAACGCCATCAACTACTCCGCGCCGGACGCCCGGGTCGCGGTCAGCGTGCGCTGTGGCAGCCGCCTGGTCGAGATCGCGGTTGCCGACCAGGGACAGGGCATCCCCGAGAGCGAGCAGGCGCGGATCTTCGAGCGGTTCTACCGCGTTGACGCCGCCCGGTCCCGGGCCACCGGTGGTACTGGACTCGGGCTGGCCATCGTCAAGCACATCTGTGCCAACCACGGCGGAGAGGTGACGGTCTGGAGTGAGCCGGGCCATGGCTCAACCTTCACCATGCGCCTGCCTGCGGCTCCCACGAGCCAGCCCGGCGACAGTCCCGTGCCCGGGGTGCCCGCTGGTTCTTCGGAGAGCCCGGGCCCCGGGCATCGAACACGAGAGGTCACCACATGACGCGCATTCTGGTGGTCGAGGACGAGGAATCGTTCTCCGACCCGCTGTCCTACCTCCTGCGGAAGGAGGGATACGAGGTGTCGGTGGCCGAGACGGGACCGGTGGCGCTCGAGGACTTCGACCGGTCGGGCGCGGACCTGGTGCTGCTGGACCTGATGCTCCCCGGGCTGTCGGGAGTGGATGTATGCCGTGCCCTGCGGCACCGCTCTTCGGTACCTGTCATCATGCTGACCGCCAAGGACAGCGAGATCGACAAGGTCGTCGGGCTTGAGATCGGGGCCGACGACTACGTGACCAAGCCGTACTCCAGCCGCGAGCTGCTCGCCCGGATCAAGGCTGTTCTGCGTCGTGGCCAGGAGCCCGATGAGCTGATGCCCCCGACGCTCGAGTCCGGCCCGGTGCGGATGGACGTCGAGCGTCACGTGGTCACCGTCAACGGGGAGCACACGTCGCTGCCGCTCAAGGAGTTTGAGCTGCTAGAGATGCTGCTGCGCAACTCGGGCAGGGTGCTGACCCGGGCGCAGCTGATCGACCGGGTCTGGGGCAGCGACTATGTCGGCGACACCAAGACCCTTGACGTCCATGTCAAGCGGCTCCGCTCGAAGGTCGAGCCGGACCCTGCAAACCCGAAGTTCATCGTCACGGTCCGGGGTCTGGGATACAAGTTCGAGACCTCCTGAGCCAGCCCTGAAGCACGCGAAACGAGGTTCTGTCAAGACGGCACATACTGCCAATATTGGCGATACTATGGCTCTGACCTGCAGAAACGTGCGATCGTTGATCCTTCATGTCCGTGTGCCGTGGTATCCTTAAGGTCGCGAAAGGGGTACCTAACAGATGGCCTTCAAAGTCGGCGAAACGGTCGTGTATCCGCATCATGGTGCGGCATTGATCGAAAAAATGAAAACTCGCACCATCAAGGGCGAAGAAAAGATCTACCTCGTACTCAAGGTTGCCCAGGGCGATCTGACCATCGAGGTCCCCGCCGAGAACTGCGACCTCGTGGGTGTCCGCGACGTGGTCGGGCAAGAGGGGTTGGAGCGTGTCTTCGAGGTGCTGCGCGCAGCGCACACCGAGGAGCCGACCAACTGGTCGAGGCGCTACAAGGCGAACCTGGAGAAGCTCGCGTCCGGCGATGTCATCAAGGTTGCCGAGGTCGTCCGTGACCTGTGGCGTCGTGACAAGGACCGCGGCCTCTCCGCCGGGGAGAAGCGCATGCTGGCCAAGGCGCGTCAGATCCTCGTCTCCGAGCTCGCTCTCGCAGAGAAGACCAACGAGGACAAGGCCGAGGCCATCCTCGACGAGGTTCTGGCTTCCTGACCGGCGCTGCACCTGACAGTCACGGTGCCCCTTGAACGTCGAGGGTGAATCGTGAGCCCCATGAGTGCCTTCACAGCTGCGACTGCGCTCCATGATCTCCGTGTTGTTGTCGTCCTGGTCGCTGCTGGCGACGGCGTCCGACTCGGTGCCGGGATGCCCAAGGCACTAGCCCCGTTGTGCGGCGAGCCATTGCTGGCTCACGCACTGCGGGGCGTTTTGGGCTGTCCTGAGGTCGGACACGTGATCATCGTGGCGCCGGCCACCCACCTGGAGCACTGTTGCGACGTCGCCCAGCGCGTCCGACGCCTTGCTGAGCACCCTGGGGTGGATGCTGAGCAGTGCCAGGTGGACGTGGTCACCGGGGGAGCGGATCGGTCGGCCTCGGTCGAGGAGGGACTGGCGGCGCTGCGCCCAGACGACGACATCGTCCTGGTTCATGACGTCGCCCGGTGCCTTGCCCCGCCGGACCTCTTCGCCAGGGTCATCAGCAGTGTGCGGGCAGGGGATGCTGCCGTTGTTCCCGGGCTCCCGGTGACCGACACGGTCAAGGTGGTCGACGGCCAGGGCCGTGTCCTGGACACGCCAGATCGCGAGACCCTGCGCGGCATCCAGACTCCGCAGGGGTTCCTCCGCGAGGTGCTGGAGCGGGCCCACGCCGGCGGGGCCTCGGCCACCGATGACGCCGGTCTGGTGGAGCGGACCGGAGGCTCTGTCCGGGTCGTCGCCGGCGATCATCTGGCGTTCAAGATCACCTCACCTCACGACCTCACCGTCGCGACGGCTCTGCTCGAGGAGGGCTCGTATGCCGGATAGCCCGCTGGTCTCCCCAGGCCCGCAGCCGGGGCCGGGCCCGGTCCTTCTGCCACGCGTGGGAGTCGGGGTGGACGTGCATCCGTTCGGTGGCGATGACCGGACGTTGGCCCTGGCGGGCCTGACCTGGCCGGGCGAGCGCGGCCTTGCCGGCCACTCCGATGCCGACGTCGCCGCACACGCCGCCTGCGACGCGCTCTTCTCGGCTGCCGGTCTGGGAGACCTCGGAACGCATTTCGGCACTGACCGTCCCGAGCTGGCCGGTGCCGCGGGGGTCGCCCTGCTGGCGCGGGCCGCGCGCATCGTGACCGAGGCCGGTTTCCTCGTCGGCAACATCGCCATCCAGATCGTCGGTAACAGGCCAAAGCTCGGCCCTCGTCGCGAGGAGGCACAGTCCGTCCTGTCCGCCGCGGTGGCAGCGCCGGTCTCGCTGTCCGCGACGACCACCGACGGGCTGGGGCTGACCGGACGCGGGGAAGGCATAGCCGCCATCGCCACGGCCATCGTCTTCCGCGCACCATCACCAGCGCTCTGAGACTCCGACTGGCGCGGGCAGCACCAGCTCGCCGGTAACCTTGGCTGGTGAGCATTCGCCTGTATGACACCGCAACGCAAGAGCTGCGCGACTTCGTCCCGGTCACCGAGGGCAAGGTCGGCATCTATGTCTGCGGACTGACGACCCAGGGAGCGCCCCACATCGGGCATGTCCGGTTCGCTGTGGCATTCGACATCCTTCGTCGATGGCTGACCGTCGGACATGGCTTTGACGTCACGCTGATCCGCAACGTCACCGACATCGACGACAAGATCCTGGCCAAGTCCGCCGAGGCCGGGGAGCCCTGGTGGGCCTGGAGCTACGCGAACGAACGGGCCACCAACGAGGCGCTTGGTCTGCTGGGTGTCCTGCCGCCGACCTACGAGCCGCGAGCGACCGGGCACATCACCGAGATGCACCAGATCATGCAGACCCTGATCGACAAGGGCCATGCCTACGTCGCCCCGGACGGCAGCGGTGACGTCTACTTCGACGTACGCAGCTATCCGGCCTACGGGGAGCTCACCCACCAGCGGATCGACGACATGGAAGCTGCCGCGGACGCCGATCCGCGTGGCAAGCGCGATCCGCGCGACTTCGCATTGTGGAAGGGCCACAAGGCGGGTGAGCCGGAGACGGCCAGCTGGCCGACGCCCTTCGGGCAGGGCCGTCCGGGCTGGCACCTCGAGTGCTCGGCAATGGCACGCAAGTACCTCGGTGACACCTTCGACATCCATGGCGGCGGCGTCGACCTGCGCTTTCCGCACCACGAGAACGAGCAGGCCCAGTCGCGGGCCGCCGGGCTGGGCTTCGCCAACTACTGGCTGCACAACGCCTGGGTGACCATCAGCGGCGAGAAGATGGGCAAGTCGCTGGGCAACGCGCTGCTGGTCAGCGAGGTCACCAAGGTGGCACGTCCGCTCGCGGTCCGCTACTACCTGAGCGCGGCCCACTACCGCTCGACCATCGAGTATCACGCGGGGTCGCTGGCAGAGGCGGAAGCTGCGGTCGACCGCATCGAGGGCTTCCTGCGCCGTGCTCTCGGCAGAGGCTACTTCGAGTACGGCTCGGACCTTCCCCCCGACTTCGCCGCAGCCATGGACGATGACCTCAACGTCTCAGGAGCCCTGGCCGTCATTCACGACACCGTGCGTGCCGGTAACACCGCCTTGGACGAGGGAGACGAGGACGTGGCCGGACAGCTGGGCCTGCAGGTTGTCGCGATGACCGACGTCCTGGGCATCAACCCTCTTCACCCGCAATGGCGCTCGTTCTCCGGCTCCGGCACCGACGACGCGATGCCAGCGCTGGACGCGCTGGTCCGGGACCGTATCGAGGCTCGGGCGGTTGCCCGTTCGGCACGAAACTTCACGCTCGCGGACCAGATCCGCGATCAGCTCACGGCAGCGGGCATCGCTGTCGAGGACACTTCTTCGGGCGCGCGCTGGTCGCTGGCCCGTCGTACAGACGCCTGAGAGGCGAGAAGACTATGCCAGGAAGCTCACAGCGGCGCGGTGCCATCCGCGGATCCAAGAAGGGCCCGAGCACCGGAAGCGGTGGTCAGCGACGCAAGGGCCTGGAGGCGCGCGGCGCCACTCCGAAGGCCGTCGAGCGCACCAAGCACCCCGCGCACAAGAACGCGGCTCGCGGGGCCACACCGGCTGCCGGACGTGGCGCCACCGGCGCGCGGCCTGCCCGCACTGGCGGCCAGACCCGCAAGCCCAAGGGATCCAGCGAGATCGTCTACGGCCGCAACTCCGTGCTGGAGGCGCTGAGGGCGCAGATCCCGGTGACCACGATGTACGTGGCGGGCCGGCTCGAGTCGGACGACCGGGTGCGCGAGGCTCTGAAGATCGCGACCGGCCGGTCCATCTCGATCCTGGAGACCCCGCGCGGCGAGCTCGACCGGATCACCGACGGCGGTGTTCACCAGGGACTGGCGCTTCAGGTCCCGGCCTACGCGTACGCCCACCCCAGCGACCTGGTGAATCCCCTGGCGCCCGGCATACCGCTCATCGTCGCTCTGGACGGCATCACGGACCCTCGTAACCTGGGCGCGATCATCCGCTCGGTGGCCGCCTTCGGGGGTCACGGCGTTGTCGTCCCGGAACGGCGCTCGGTCGGGATGACCGCGAGCGCCTGGAAGACGTCCGCCGGGGCCGCGGCCCGAATCCCGGTAGCCCAGTGCAGCAACCTCACCCGGACCCTGGAGGACTACCGCAAGGCGGGCTTCTTCGTGCTGGGCCTGGACATGGAGGGCGACGTGCAGCTGCCCGCGCTCGAGCTGGCCAAGGAGCCCCTGGTCATCGTGGTGGGCTCTGAGGGAAAGGGCCTGTCCCGGCTGGTCAGGCAGACCTGCGACCAGATCGTCTCGATCCCGATGTCCTCGGTGGTCGAGTCGCTCAACGCCGGCATCGCCACCGGTGTGACCTTGTATGAGGTGGCCCGGCGTCGCGCCCTCTGAGGTGGGTGCTGCAGCGCACTGCGAGTGTCAAGCTCAAATGAGCCATCCGCGGCACCGCGTCCGATAACGTCGAATCAAGGCGCGCCACCGGGCGCGGCACTGACGACGAAAGGGCTTGCTCATGTCTGACTACGGCAGCACCCCCCCCCCCCCCCCCCCCCCCCCACCGGGCGGGGGGCCCCCCCCCCCCCCCCCCCCCCACCCAGCGCCCCCCGGGCCCGGGCCCCCCGGCCCACCCACCGCCCCCAAACCGGGGG